>DATDCH010000703.1:0-2904 GCA_036524455.1 Kofleriaceae bacterium
AGCTGCGCGGTCGCGATCTCCGCGTCGAGCCAATGCCGGTCGAGCCATTGCGCGTACTGCTCGGCATCGCCGCGCGTGATGACCTGGCGCTGCAGGTAATCGCGCACGAGTGCTTCGTCGTCGCCGGCCGGCGGCAAGCCGGTCGTGCCGCGAAAATCAGCACCGAGCTGCGCGATTTCTTCCGGCCGTACTTGTTCGAGCCACTCGCGCGCCAGGTACCCCGCTCCGCGAGGCAACGCGAGATACGCGGCGAGCAGTGCGCTGTCGACGGGTGCGTTCTTGCGGCGCAGCGTATCGAGCAGGTGCCACAGCACGTGCACCTTGAGTGCGTTGTTCGCGACGGGCAGCTCGCGCACGAACTGCCACAACTCGCGCAGATACGCTTCGCGCGCGTCGCGATCGATCTCGATATCGACGCCCGACGGTGGATGCATGCGGCGCACGACCGCGTCGACCCAGTTGCGGTTCGTGAGTAGCCGCGGCTCCAGCTTGGCAAGCGCGTTCAGCTGATCGAGCGTGAGCTCGCGGTGGATGTTGAGCGAGCCGAAGCCGCTCGAGCCGCGCGTGTCGAGATCCTCGTAAACGAGGCGAACGAGCGCGTCGTGCGACGTATGGCCGATGCGTGAGAGCAACGCGCGGCGGCGCGTCGGATCGAGCTCCTGATCGAGCAGCTCGTAGAGGCCCTCGTCGGTGACTTGCGACAGATCGCTGTAGCTCTGCGCCTCGGCGAGCAGTGCCGCGCCGGTAAACGATCCGGCTGCGAGCTTCGTCGGCCGCGAAGGATCGACGTCGGGCACATCCGCTTCGTGCCAGTGCGACACGCCGAATCGATCGCGCACGTCATCGGCTACACCCTCTGCGGCCGCACCGAGCCGATACCAATCCTGGCGCACCCGCATGCGCAAATAGCGCTCCGTACTGCCGTGGCGCTCGGTCCAGGCCTCGAGAATGGAGTCGGCCTCGTCGAGGTCGCCGCGATGCTGCGCGTGCAAACATCGGAAATAGTCGTGGTCTTCGCTGCCCGGCAACAGCTGCGAAAGCGCGGCCGCACGATTGTCAGCCAGGGCTAGCGCTTCGAGGATCTCCAGGTCCATCGGCGCAGCGTATCTGGTAACGTCCGCGCCATGCAGAGGGTGCTGCTGATCTTCGCGCTTGTCTTCGGAGTGACGTCTGTCGACGCCGCACCGAGCAGCAGCACCACATCCGAGACGAAGCGGAAGAAGAAAAAGAAGAAGAAGGAAGTCGACGACCGGCGCCCGACCAAGCGCACGAAGTCGAACCTGCCGCGTGGCTTCGTGTGGCCGCCGTCGAGGACGATGGAGACCGCGGCCGATGCCTGCGAGCTCCAGCTCGACGAGCTCGGCGTCGCGTACAAGCCGGCGAAGTCGGTCGGCAAGGTCGTGCGACCGATGACGATCGAAGGTGACCTCGGCGGCGTCATGTACACGCCCCTCCACGGGAACCATCACATCTTCGACTGTCAGCTCGTATTGACGCTCGCGCAGATCGCGCCGCGCCTCTACGAGCTCGGCGTGCGCGAGGTCAAGTTCGGTAGCGTGTTCCGCAACACGAAGGTGCGCGTCGCCGGCAAGACCAAGAACATCCTGTCGCGGCACGCGCTCGGCGTCGCGCTCGACGTGTACGCGTTCATCGACGCCGACGGCAACGAAGCGAACGTTCACCGTCATTACAGGCGCGGAGGCCAGCTGCTCCACGACATCGAGGGCGCGGTCAACGACAGCGGCATGTTCCGGCTGCTGCTCACGCCGCGTAACGATCCGAAGTCGCACTACGATCACTTCCACTTCGAAGCGAACCCCGACTACAGCGACGAGCTGACCGCGGAGAAGCCGGCGTCGTGAAGCCCGTCGTCCTCGCGTGCGCGTTGTTTGCGTGCGGCGGCGACGACGCGATGATGGGCGAGCCCGACGCAGGCTCCGGCACCACCGACGGTGCGATGACCACCGACGACAGCGGCACGCTTTGCATGAAACCTGCGGTCGATCAGCCGTGGCTCGCGGGTCTCGTCAGCGGCGCGGTCACCAGCCTCGCCGCGGCGCCACGCGCGACGAACACGCAGCGGCAGACCGCGCGCACATATCTGCAGAACCAGCTGACGCAGATCGGTTGGACGCCGCAGCTGCACAGCTATCCGACGGGCGCGAACGTGTATGCGACGATTCCGGCGACAAACGGCGTCACGAAACAGATCATCGTCGGCGCGCACTTCGACACTGTGAGCAACAGCCCCGGCGCGAATGACAACGCGACCGGCTCGGCCGCCGTGCTCGCGATCGCGCGCTACCTCAAGGACATGAACTGCCGCAAATTCGCGGTCACCGTGATCTTCTTCGACGAGGAAGAGACCGGCCTGTTCGGCGCCCGCGCATTCGCGAACACGCTACAGCTCGCGAACGTGCAAGCCGTGCACACGGTCGATCAGATCGGCTGGGACAACGACAACGATCTGCGCTTCGAGCTCGAGCTGCCGACCGCACCGCTCGAAGCCGAGTACCGCGCGTCGGCCACCGCGGTTGGAGCGACGGTCGTCGTGACGACGACGCAGGGCACCGACCATCAGGCGTTTCGCGAGAAAGGCTTCCCGGCGATCGGGCTCACCGAGGAGTACGTCGCCAATGACACGTCACCGTATCGGCACACCACGCAGGACACGGCTTCGACGGTAAAGCAGAGCTACCTGCAACTCGGCACGAAGCTCGTCGCGCACGTGATCATGAACGAGCTGTAGCCGCGGGCAGCTCGAGCGTCGCGAGCTGCGCGTCGCGCTTGACGACAAGGAACGTGCGGCCTTTCGTCGTCACCGCGCCGACCGCGGCACCGACGACGCTGGTCACGAACGCGTCACCCTGGCGCACCATCAGCTGGGACACGCCGTCCTTCGAG
>DATDCH010000704.1:0-14185 GCA_036524455.1 Kofleriaceae bacterium
GTCCTCTACATTCCGTTCGAGGACGATCCGTCGGGCGGCACGATCGTCGATCGGTCTGGCAACCGGCATGACGCGACGTGCACACCAGGTTCGACCTGCCCGGCACGCACGCAGGGCAAGCGCGGCTTTGGCGGTCAGTTCGATGGCAGCCAATTCGCCGTGATCCCGTACCAGCCGGTCTTCGACGCATCGACGCTCACGCTCGCGACGTGGGTGTTCCTCGATCAGCCCGTCGATCATGTTCCGGTAGCCAAACCACTAGGCGCCGGTGACCGGGACGCGTGGTTGCTCGTCGCGTTCGTGAACCGTACCTGCGCGGAGACCACGGTGGCCGCTCTCGGTTACGAGAACATCTGCGTCATGCCACAGCTCTCGACCGGCACCTGGCACCACCTGGCGCTTCGCGTCGAGGCCACCACGAAGACGCTGTTCATCGACGGCGCGGTCGCCGATGCGATCACGGGCACGCCGAATGTCTACGACACCCACGACGTCTACATCGGCTGCGACTCGAACGGAGGCCTACCCGTCCTGTTCTGGATTGGCCGCATCGACGAGGTGCTGTTCTACGACCGGCCGCTGAGCAATGAGGAGATCGCGATGCTCGCAACCCCGTGAGCCAACGCCTTCGCGTCTGATCAATGGGATCGGCCATGCGTGGATTTGTCCCGCGCACTCACGCGTTACATCGCCATGAAGCGTCGCTTCGTCTGGCTCGCGGTCGCAGCCGTTGCGATCGGGCTGGCGGTGCTCGCCTATCGCGGTCCGGGACGCGTGATCGTGCGTGGCCACGTTGGCGACGTTGCGGCTGCGATGTTCGTCTACGCGATGGTCGCTGCGTTGCTGCGCCGACGTGGAGGTCGCGCTGCCGCGACGCTCACGATTGCCGCCGCGATCGAGCTCGGTCAGATCGCGTGGCACACCGAGTCGATGGCTGGCCAGCTACTGATCGGCTCGACGTTCGACCCCTGGGACCTGGTCGCGTATGCGATCGGTGTCGCGATCGCAGTCGGATGGGACGTGATCACCACCAAGCCTGAGGCTGACCCTCCGCCTGCTGGAACGTGCTACTAGCGTTGTCGTGCTCTCCGACGGAGAACTTCAAGAACGGCTGCGTACCTTCGTTGACGCTGGGATCCTCCGCGAGGTGCCCACGCGTTGGCAGTTACTTCAGGCCGAAGTCGAAATGACGCCATTCGTGATCAGCACGGACGCGACGGCGGAAGAAGGTTACCGGCGCAGTGTGCTCGCTCATCCGCTCTTGCGGCAGGCGCTGATCTTCGGGCACGTGGGTCGCGATCATCTCCGCACCGGCAGTGCGCTAGGCGCGCGACTCGAGTCGATCTGCGCGCACCTGATCGTCACGTTCCATCGCGGAATGCCTGTGTTCGATCTCCAGGTCATCCAGACCCACCAGGGCGGGCTCGTGCGACTCGCAGCCGCGATCGAGGAGACTCGCCTCGGTTCGACTTCCACCGGCCGCAGCCGGCGCGCACTCGCACGCCGCCTGTTTCGCGATCCGGACGCTTACCTCGCCCAGTTCGCCGATTGGATCGCGCGCGCAGCGAGCTTCGACTATCCGCATCCCGCCGACGAAGGCAGCAACTTCCCGCCCGAGTTCTTCAGTCTCGTCGCGCTTGCCGAGTACGCTGCGCAGAGCTTTCCAGCGCGCCCCGGCGATCTCGCATGGACGCGCTACCCGGCGCACGTCGTCGGTCTGGCGAGTCGGCGATTTCGCGACGGCAATGGGTTCGGTTGGTTCAGCCGCCGCTCCAGCTGATCGTTTCAGAGCGGTGCTGTCGCGAAATAACGGGGCGGCTTACGGTGACGCGTTGCCTGTTCGAAGGCGAATGCATAGCCGAGCAGCTTGCCTTCACTGAACGGGCCGCCGATGAACGAGAGCCCGACGGGGAGGCCGTGATACGAGCCCGCCGGCACGGTGACGTGGGGATAGCCCGCGACCGCCGGCAAGGTCGACGCAGGTGGTCCTGCGGGCCACGCGTCGCCGGCGATCGGATCGATGAGCGGCGGTAGTCCGCCGGTGCCGACGACGAGCGCGTCGAGGCGATGTTTCTGCATCGCGCCGTCGAGTAACTGGTCGCGGGCGATCGCGAGACAGCTCGCGCGAGCCTCGCGGTACCCCGGAGACTCCATGCCGTTCATGACCTGCGCCCTCTCGAACCATTCGTGGCCGAAGCTGCGGAGCTCTCGTTCGCGGTTCTGGAGGTCGAACATCATCACATCGAACAGTGAGCGCACCTTCGGATCACCGCGACGTGCGAGGTACGCCTCCATTGCCGACTTGATCTCGGCGAGAAACACAGTGAGCTCTGCGCCGTCGAGCGTGGGTGGAATCTCGAGCTCGACGTTGTCGACCAGCTCGGCGCCGAGCTCGCGCAGCTTGTCGAGTGCGCTCGCCATGATCGTATCGACGTGGCGTACGATCCCGAACCAGCCCTTGCGCGGCACGCCGATCCGCGCGCCCGCAAGTGCTTTGGGGTCGAGATACTTCGTGTAGTCCTCGGGTCGCGCGATCACCGTGATGGGATCCTCGGGATCGAAGCCTGCGATCGCTGTCAGCACGAGCGCGGCGTCGGCGACCGAGCGAGCCATCGGACCGAGTGTGTCCTGGCTCGGCGAGATCGGGATCACACCAGACCGGCTGACGAGGCCGATCGTGGGCTTCACGCCGACGAGCGAGTTGCAGCTTGCGGGAGACACGATGGACCCATCGGTCTCGCTGCCGATCGATACCGCGCACAGCCCAGCGGCGGTGGCCACCCCGGAGCCACTGCTCGAGCCCGACGGCGATCGATCGAGTGCGTAGGGATTGCGACATTGACCGCCGCGTCCGCTCCATCCCGAAACCGATGAGGTCCCGCGAAAATTGGCCCACTCGGAAAGGTTCGTCTTGCCGAGGAGGATGGCACCGGCGGCTCGCAGCTTGGCGATCACGAATGCGTCACGCCGCGCTGGCGCCGTCGAGGCGAGAGCGAGCGATCCGGCCGTCGTGAGCATCGTATCGCCGGTATCGATGTTGTCCTTCACGAGGATCGGAATGCCGTGGAGAGGGCCTCGCAACGTGCCGGCCGCGCGTTCGCGGTCCAGACGCTCGGCGATCTGCTCGGCTTCGCGATTGAGCTCGAGGATCGAATGCAGGTTTCCGTCGAGGGCTGCGACGCGCTCGCGATAGCGCTGGACCAGCGCGACCGATGTGAGCTCGTGTTGCGCGAGCTTGCCTGCGAGCTCCGCAATCGACAGCTCGGCTAGCTCGGGATGTGGCAAACCGGTCAAGCCGACACCGTCGGCGAGAGGCTCGCTCAGCGGAGACACCGGCGGCGGTGCCGGGACGATCGGCGCCTCGTCTTGCGAGCGACACGCAGCGACGACGAGGGTTGCCGCGCCCGCGCGAAACAGCGACCGGCGATCGATATCCATCCACGGAGCTTACAGCGTCATCCCGATCGGGACGGATCGCGACGCACCAGCGGTGGACCGACGATCACGCGCATCGGCGTCGCGCCGCGCTCGACCTGCTGCCACGCGGTCGCCCAACTCGACCAGTACACCGGCTCGCGACTGAAGACCGCGTGGTTGCCACGCAGGCTCGGCAGGATGCCGTCGTAACGGCCACGCAGCCGGCGGCGAAGCCGAGCCGAATGCAGATCGTACGACACCTCGGTCTCGAAGCCGTCGCCGGGCCAGACGAGCAAGCCTTCCTCGGCGATCCCGTAGCGCGGCGGCGGTCTGCCTTCGACCGTCAGCAAGTGCTCGAGCTGCTCGCGCGATAGATCGACCGCGGCGAATTTGTAGAAGCCGGCCAACGCGACCTCGAGGACGCGAACCTGCTCGTCGTCGAGCGCCGCGATCCAGCCGGGACGCGCGACGCCGGCGAGCAGCCAGCCCGCCTGGAGCTCGATGCGAAGCGTCGCTCGCTCGTTGGAGACGCTCGGGCACTCGACCTCGATCTCGATTCGGTTCGCACCGATGTCGACATGCGAGATCGCGACATCGTTCGCGCGAAACGCGGCAGCCTCGGCGAGCATGTTCGCGAGCCGTCGCGTCGCGAACATGAACACCGCCTCCTCGACGTGATGGAGTCCTTCCTTGGCACGCGCGACGCCGCGGTGATCGTGCCGCCACGCCGCGCGGCGCCGCTTCGTGAAGAGCTTGGGGATCGTGCCCGAGTGAAACCCGGGACGCAGCAGGCGGACCATCGTCTCGCCGTGATGACCGATCGCGACGCGCTCGAGGACCTTCGCGCGCGACGCGCGATAGAGCTTCCAGTTTTCCTTGAGCTCCCACACGAGGAAGCCGGCGAGCCCCGGCAGGACGAGCACCGTGAACGCGGCGAAGCCGTTGCCGAGCTCGGGCCCCATCAGCGGCGTCGTGGCAGAGGCGATGCCGTCGAGCATCGCCGGGATAAACGGCAGGATGATCTTGGCCGCAACCGTGACCACCGGGAAATGCTTGATCGGGTTCACCGTCGGCTCGACGAACAGGTTCACGTAGAACCGCACGACGTACATGATGACGAACCACACCGCGCCGAACGCGCCCTTGATCAGGAGCACGATGCGCGGCTGGCCCGGTCGAAACCGGAGCCACTCGTCGACGCGGTACAGCCCGCGCTCGAGCAGATCGACGAGCTTGGCGAACAACTCGAGCGTCAGCTTCACGAAGCCCGGCAGGATGCGACCGACATAGCGGGTCGAGCGCACGACCCAGTCGCCCGCGAGCTCCTCGGCAAAGCGCATCCAGCGCGTGTTCGTGACGATCGCGACGAGCACGAACACGCCGGCAGCGACTACCCACCGGCGAGCGCCGAGATCCCACGTGATCGCGAGCGCGATCGCCGCAAGGATCGCCGGTCGCACGATCCAGCGCACGAGCCGGCTGTCGCGCAACGCGCGGATGAGCCGATGTCGCCAGATTGCGAGCGGTGCATCGAACAGGATCAGTCGCAAGACACGCCACGACCAGCGCAGCGCGAAACCGAGGACGCGGCGAACCGGTTTGACGTGCAAGAGCACGAACAGAGCGGCGGCGCCGCCGAGCACGATCTCCCGCCGGTCTGCCTGCAGCTCGTAGCCGAAGCGCTCGGCGATCTTGTGGCCCATCTGCTGGATGCCCTCGAACAGCGCGAACGAGCCCAGCAGCGGCAGGACAATGTACAGCGTGAGCAAGCGGCCGAGCTTCGTGCCGAACATGAGCGACGAGATCTTCTGCAGCGCCCGCATGTAGCTCTCACCACGCCGGTAGACACCGTCGAGCGATATCGCGAGGCGTTGATCGGCACGCAACAGCGGATCACCCGAAGCAAGCTCGGCGATCTCGAGGTCCGGAAGCTTGAGGTCGTTGCGAGACAGCGCATCGCGCAGATCGCCGAGCGAGAGCCGGCCGACGGTTGCTGCGCGATCGAGCAGCTCGTCGACGAGTGTCCTTTCGGCCACGCGCTCGTGCAGCCCGTGCGGCTCGAGGCCCACCTCGTGCAGCGCCGCAACGATCGCGGGCCGGTACGAGGCGCGGACGTGTTTGTCGGCGGCCGCAACGATCGCGTGCACGGTCTCGAACAGGCGATCGCGCGCCTCGCGAGAGGGAAGCGTGCACGCCGCGAGCTTGCCGACCGCCGCGCGCACGCGTCGAGCCGCGCGGATCGGACGCGTGGCGGGCAACGGCCGCACGAGCTTGCGCTTGCCTCGCGACAGCAGCCAGCCCATCACGTCGGCGACCTCGACCTCGCGCTCCGCGATCACGCACGCTGCTTGGAGGTCGTAGAGCAAACGCGAACCGGCATTGCGCATCGACTCGTGCGCAGCCGCGAACGCGACGAGCGGCACGAGCGCTTCGGCCCATCCCGTCGTATCGGCCCCGCCGAACGACTGCGACAGCCGCGCGACGAGCCCGTCGAGGTCCAGCCGTGCAGCGTCGGGGTCTCCTGCTCGCGACGCCAGGATCGCCGCGCGAGCGAGGTTGCCCTTCCTGCGCGCCACCTCCGCGTAGGCACGCGCCGACGGCGTCACGAGCGTGATCGACTCGCTCGCCCCGGGCTCGGCTTCGGCCTCGGCCGCGACGATCAGTGGCGCATCCGGCGCGCGCGGCGGGCGCGACGCGGCCAACAGCGCCTCGCGATCGACGTCGAGCGCGACCACGTCGTCGACGTGGGCCACGTCGAGTGCCGGAAACATTCGTGCAACACCGTCGGGATCGAAGCAGCGAAGCTCGAGATACGACGCGACGAACTCGGTATACACGGACGGCGTATCAGCCGGCGGCAACAGCATCGTGTCCTGGCGCAGCACCCACCGGATCGCGTCGAGCTCCGTCTGCCCGAGGCGGTGTACGCGCTCGCGAAATGCGGCGGCGCCGAGTGCGCCGGCCGCATGAAGCTCGTCGAGCTTCTGGTGCACGCGCGCATGAAAGATCGATCGCCAGAGCGTGGACTGCGGAGCAGGCGCTCCGGTCGCGAGCTTGGCTCGGTCGCCGGTCACGACGATTACACTCTCGGGTAGAGTCGTCACGTCGACGACGACGTCACCGCGATCGACGAACTTCACGAGCGCGCTGCGCGGCAGCACGTAGCAGTGCTCGTGGGGCACCTGCCTGCCGAACCCGCGCAGGTCGCGGTGGCCCTTGATGATGCGCCGTAGCACACGCTCCTCGACGAGGATCGCACCCAGGCCCAGCAGCTCCGTGTCGATAGCCTGGACTGCGGCCTGCACTCGGGCCGATTCTAGCTCGCGCGATCAGGGAGCTGTCGGCTTAGCCGGCCGTATGTCGCCTCGTAGGCGCTGGCGACCGGGCCTGCCGCGGCACGCGAACGAGCCTTCGCGCGAGGTTCGCGTCGTGCGCAGCGCTGCAGGGTTGGCGTGGCTGTCTGCGTCCTGCGGTCGGCGGGTGTTCGTGATCGGCGCCAAAGGCACGTTGCCGCCCAAGGGCGATCAATCCCGCGTGCCCGTCGGAAGTAGTCCTACGAGAACGCCCGCGCGACAACTCTTGCATCCCTTCTGGTGCAGGAGAAACGCATGCAACAACAACCCTTACGAGTCGTGATGTCGCGCGACGGTTCGGATGCAAATCACGACGTGCTCCGTGACGTGCACGGTGTCATCCTTCGAAATCCACACGTTGGCGAGCTGCTCCAGATCTACTTCGACAACGGAAGATATCTGGTAACGAGCAAGGTGAAGCGGGTCGATCAGGTAGGGGACGAGATGATCGTGGAAACTGCCAATTCGACCTACAGGCTCCACCCAGATACGAACTGAGAACGTTTAGGCGGCGCGCGACCACCGGCGGATCCGCGCTACCTCCCGCTTCGGTAAGCCGAGCGAATCGAGGAAATCCTGGTGCGCCTGGGGTGCAACGCGCTCGAACTCGACGTGCCACCGGTGCATGGCGGCGTCGTCGAGGCCCGCGGCCCGGAGTACGGCCACCCAACCTGCCTTGTCGATCGCGCGGGTACGCGCAAGCTTGTTGCGATCCGCCAGCAGCCGCACGATCACGCGCTGCTGCTCACGTAGCCGCTCGATCTCGGCGTTGAGGTGATCGAGACGGCCTTCGAGTAGCTCGGCCGCGCGACTTGCCCGACCGTCGAGGAGCTCGCGGATCTGTTCCAAGCGGAGCCCGATGTCCCGGTAGCGGCAGATCGCCTCCAGCCGCTTGATGTCGTCGTTGGAGTAGAGCCGATATCCCGCACTCGATCGGTCCGACGGAGACAGCAAACCGATCCGGTCGTAGTAGAGCAGCGCACTACGCGACAGACCGAAGCGCCGTCCGAGCCGGCCGACCGAAACGCTCATCGACGCCTCGGTAACACGAAACGCCTGCGGGCTTCCTCGGATTGGAGTTGGTCGCGATCGTAATAGACGTCGAGGGCGCCGCGATGATCCAAGAGCCCGGGATTGGCCGCGAGCAACTCGTCGAACCCTACCGAGGGCGTGCGCTCCATGGCGTCGTGCAGAAGCGCGACGTAGGCCCACGTCATGGTCGTATGGAACTTCTGAGGAACGCCGAGCGCGTGCGTGAGCTGCCGCAGATGACGGACGTACCTCGCCAGTGCGTCCTCGAGAGGCCAGTCGCGCAGGTAGCACCAGGCGACGTAGAGATGCTCTCGGTGTCGGAACTTGCTGGGATCGATCGTCGCGGTCTCGAATGCCTGCACGAGCGGATCGGTTCTCATGCATGCACCGTAAAGTGTGAAGCCGTAGACGGGTCAAGCTCCAACCGCGCCACGTCGTGATCCCGCTGCCCGCCGGTTGCTTGGCGGAGTCAGATCCCACGGCGATCCTTGGTTTATTCCAATTACGAATTAGATTGGAACAATCAGTTTATTCCAAATCATGTGTAAATTGGAACGATCGATCTAACCTACCGGTATGAGCACAGCTCGACGCCATCGAGCTCATCGCGGCCGCGCCGCCCTCGAAGCGGTCGCGTCGCCGGCGCGGCAAGAGCTGCTCCTCGCGCTCGGCGAGGGCGAGGCTTCAGTCCGCGAGCTCGCGGTGCGCCTGGGGCGCTCGCGTTCGGCTCTGCACTACCACGCAGGTGTGCTCGAGCGAGCCGGGATGATCAAGAGCGTCGAGGTGCGCGGGACGGGGCGCGAGCGCGAGACGGTGTATGCCCACGCGACTGACAAGGTGGCGGTGAACGCGCGCAACCGGCCCGCGGAGCTCGAGGTGGCCAAGCGTGCTGGGCTCGCACTGCTGCGGCTCACCGGCCGCGAGCTGGTTCGCGCGCTGGACGACGCGGGCGCGACGGTCCCGCGCGCACTGTACGGGGCGCGCGGAAAAGCGCGACTGACGCCGGCGAAGCTGGCACGCGTGAACGCGCTGATCGAAGAGCTGCTCGGGGTGTTCGCAGATGCGCCGCCAGAGCGTGGGCCGACGCCGCAACTCTATGCGCTCACGGTCGTGCTCACACCATCGCGCGACGCGAGTGCGCCCAAGCGGCGACGTCGCAGGAGGCTCCGATGAACCCAGGCATCGTGGATCACATCATCGCGTTCATCATCATCGTGGCCATGCCCATCCTCAGCGTGCGGGCGTACCGTCTCATGGTCGCGGCAGTGCGCGCCGACCCCAATGGGCGGCGACGGCAGTACCAGTGGATCATCGTTCAACAGTGGTTGGCCGTCGCGATCCTGCTCGGGTTCTGGTTCGCGGTCGGGCGCGGAGCGGCCGCCATCGGCCTCGACCTCCCGCGCGGGCTGCAGACCCTCATCGGTCTCGCGATCACAACGGCGGTGGTGGTGGCGCTACTACTCCAGCGCATCGCCATTCGACGAGGCGGCGAGACCGCGCGCGAGTCGCTGCGCGCCCAGATCGAAGCCTTCGACGCTCTGGCGCCGCGCACGCAAGCGGAGCTGCGCTGGTTTAATGCGCTCTCCGTCACCGCCGGCATCTGCGAGGAGGTGCTGTATCGCGGATTCCTGCTCGCGTATCTCGGCGCGCTGCTCGGGATCTGGCCCGCGGTCGTCGCGGGCGCCGTGACGTTTGGCGTCGCGCATCTCTACCAGGGGCGCGCTAACGCGCTGAAGGGAGTGATCTTCAGCCTGCTGCTCGGAGCGTTGTACGTCGGCTGCGGCACGCTGCTGTGGCCGATAATCCTGCACGCCGCGCTCGACCTCCACGGCGGTGCGCTCGCACGATTCGCACTCGCGGACACGCGCGATTGATGCAACATCATCGCATGGAGCCGAATCAGAGGGCGGGTCTGGCGATCACGCTGCTGCTCGTCGGGTTCGCCGCGTGCGGCGACTCCGCACCGACGAGCGATGCAACCACGGGCAAGCCTGATGTGAACCTCCCAGCTTGCGGCGCGATCGGATCGCCGTGCGGTGGTGGCTGCCCGAACGGCCTCGAGTGCGTCAGTAACGTATGCGCGCCGGTGCGCGGCGATTGCGGCGGCTTCGCCGGTGCCGAATGTCAGGACACGTCACTGACGTGCACGTATCCGATGGGCAGCAGCGGCGGCATCTGCATGCGGCAAGATGAGAAAACGTGCGTGTGCGCGATAGCGCCAGACGCGCTGGGCGATTGCATGCCGCCGTAGCTCGCCGGCTACGCCCGACGTTGGCCGTTCGGAAGATGAGCGAGCAGCTTCTCGAGCGTGATCGGGAAGTCGCGAACCCGCACGCCGGTCGCGTTGAACACGGCGTTGGCGATCGCAGCGCCCATGCCGCAGATCCCAAGCTCGCCGATGCCCTTCGCGCCGAGCTCGTTCGCCTTGAGATCGACCGCGTCGAGCATGATCGCATCGATGTCCGGAATATCGGCGTGCACGGGAACGAGGTAGTTGGCCAGGTCGCGTGTGATGAACGATCCGAACCTGGTGTCGACGACACCCTCTTCGAGCAGCGCCGCACTCGCGCCCCAGATCATGCCGCCGAGGAGCTGCGATCGCGCCGTCCTCGGATTGAGCATGCGGCCGCCATCGAAGACGCCGAGCATGCGTTGCAACCGGATCTCACCGGTCACCGCGTCGACGCGCACTTCTGCAAACTGCGCTCCGTATGTACTCATCGAGTACGTTTTGTAGTTGGGCTCGTCCCAGAAGAAACCGACGCTGCCAATCGCGTCGACGCCGGCCGGGAAGTGTCGCTTCACGATGTCGGTCATGGCTTCCGAGGCGGCCCCGATCGCGAGCTTGCCTTGCGACACCGTCGCGGTACTCGGATCGAGGTCGTGCAGCGGAGAGCGCGGGTCGGCGACCGCTGCGGCGAGCAGCTGGTCGCGTAGCTTGCGGCATGCGCGGTACGCCGCGTTGCACGAGTTCGCTGCGCCCCACGAACCACCCGACCCCAGGCTCGACGGAAACTCCGAATGTCCCAGCTCGACGCGCACGTCCTCGTGCGAGACGCCGAGCCCCTCACCGACCACCTGTGCAAGGATCGTGTACGTGCCGGTGCCGATATCGGTCATGTCGGACTGCACGGCGACCGCGCCGCTCGGTTCGATCAGCACGCGCACGAACGTCTCGGCCTGGTAATGACCGCGGATCGCGGCCGCCATCCCGTATCCGATCCAGCACTGGCCGTCGCGCACGCTCGCGGGGGCCTTGGGGCGCTGGTCCCAGCCGAAACGACGCGCGCCTTCCCGCATACAGTCGACCAGCCGGCGCTCGGAGAACGGAATGCCTCGCTCGGGTTGGAGCGCGGGCTCGTTCCGGATCCGGAGCTCGATCGGATCGAGGCCGAGCGTGTACGCGAGCTCGTCCATCGCCGATTCGATCGCGAGCAACGCTGGCGCCTCGCCGGGCGCACGAACATCCTCGCCGGTCGGCAGGTGAAGCGGCACCGCGCGATGAATCGAGAACCGATTCGCCGCGGCATAGAGCGCGCGCCCGGGCTCCGCCGTCGACTCGATGAAGTCCGTGTGATAGCTCGACTTCATCGTGACGTCGTGCACGAACGCGGTCAATCGGCCATCGCGATCGGCCGCGAGTCGGATGCGCTGACGCGACGCGGGACGCTGACCGACGAGCTGGAACATCTGCTGGCGCGTGAGGACGATCTTGACCGGGCGGCGCAGCGCGCGCGCGGCAAGTGAGGCGAGGATCGCGTCGGCGTGCACGCCGAGCTTCGAGCCAAAGCCACCTCCGATGTAGCGCGCGACGATCTTCACCGTCTCCTTCGGGATGCCGAGCGTCGACGAGATCCGAGCCTGTGCGTACGAGACCACTTGCGTACTGACACGGACCGTCACCTCGTCGCCATTCCAAACGGCGAGGCTGCAATGAGGCTCCAGCGGCTGCGAGAGCTCGTACGGCGTTGTGTACAGCTGCTCGAACGTCACCGGCGCGGAGGCGAACGCGGCGTCGACATCGCCGATCTTGCTCTCGACCGCAGCGAGCCCGCCCTGCACGCTTGCCGGCACTATCGCGTGGGCTTCACGCGCAGCGAAATCGAAGTGACCCTCGTGGACTTCGTACTCGACCTCGACGAGCTCGGCCGCTGCGCGCGCCTCCTCGGCGGTTACTGCGACGACCAGCGCGACCGGCTCGCCGTAGCAGCGAATCTCCGGGCTCGTGAGCACCGGAAACGGCCGCGAGTACGAGAGCAGCACTGCCACAGCCGGCTCGTACTGCTCTGGCGCGTTGCGATGAGTCCAGACAAGCTGCACGCCCGGCGATGCCTCGGCGCGCGACGTGTCGATCCGCGTAACACGTCCATGGCCGATCGTGGCGCCGACGATCCAGCCGTAGAGCGGCTGCCCCGCGTCCCATACGTCGGCCGTGTACGTCGCTTTGCCGCAGACCTTGAGCGGCGCGTCCACACGCGGGACCGGTGACCCGATCACGGTTGCACCGCCCGCGATAGGGTGTCGACCAACGTTCGCTTCGCGAGCTCGATCTTGAAGTCGTTGTGTCCGCGACCGACGGCGCGAGCGAGCGCGGCATCGGCAGCGGCTTCGTACGTGGCGGCCACCGGCGCGCGTCCACGCAGCACTGCTTCCGCTTCGAGTGCGCGCCACGGCTTGTGTGCAATACCGCCGAACGCCACGCGCGCCTGCTCGATGAGCCCACCCGCAACCGAGACCACGACGGCCGCGGAAACGAGCGCGAACTCGTACGAGGCGCGATCGCGCACCTTGCGATACAGCTGCCGTCCGATTGGCGGAGGCGGCAACAACACCGCGAGGATCAGCTCACCCGGATGCAGCACCGTCTCGATGTGCGGCGTCGTCTCGGGGAGCAGATGGAAATCGCGCAGCTCGACGCGCCGCGACTGTCCGTCGAGACCGAGCAGCTCGAGCTGCGCGTCGAGTGCGACGAGCGCGACCGCCATGTCCGACGGATGCGTCGCGATACACGACTCGCTTGCGCCCAGGATGGCATGGCCGCGGTTGAACCCGCCGAGCGCCGCGCACCCTGCCCCGGGCACGCGTTTGTTGCACGGCGTGGCCGTATCATAGAAATACGCGCACCGCGTGCGCTGGAGCAGGTTGCCGCCGATCGAGGCCTTGTTGCGCAGCTGAGGCGACGCACCGGCGAGCAGCGCCTGCGACAACAGCGGGAACCGCGTGCGCACGCGTTCGTCGGCGGCAACATCCGAGTTGCGCGCCTGCGCGCCGATCCGCAACCCACCGCCGGCGGCATCCTCGATCTCGTGCAGTGGCAAGCGACTGATGTCGATCAGGTGCGACGGTTGCTCGATCTCCAGCCGCATGAGGTCGAGCAGGTTCGTGCCGCCGGCGATGAACTTCGCGCCGGTTCGGGCCGCAGCTGCCGCGACCGCCGATCGAGGATCCGCGGCGCGTTCGTAGCTGAACGGCTTCACGGGAGCCCTCGGTTCGCGACGTCGCGAATCGCGGCCACGATGTTGGGATACGCGCCGCAGCGGCAGATGTTGCCGCTCATCCGTTCGCGGATCTCGGCGTCGGTCAGCTCGCCCGGGTGCGCAGCGACGTCCGCGGTGACATGACTCGGCGAACCAGCCTTCGCCTCGGCGAGCATGGCGACAGCCGAGCAGATCTGCCCGGGCGTGCAGTAGCCGCATTGCAGCGCATCGCGGGCGACGAACGCTGCCTGCATCGGATGCATTGCTTCGGGTGCACCGAGCCCTTCGATCGTCGTGATCGCGTCGCCCTCGTGCATCACCGCAAGCGTCAGACAGGAATTCACCCGGCGACCGTCGATCAGTACCGTGCACGCGCCGCACTGCCCGTGGTCGCAACCCTTCTTGGTGCCCGTCAGGTGCAGGTGCTCGCGAAGCGCATCGAGCAGGCTCGTGCGTAGATCGACGTCAACTGCGTAGTGCTTGCGATTAACGTCCAGCTTGATCCGCTGGGCGTGCTTGCTGCTGACTGCGGATTTGCCCGCAGGCCGCAATGCACGTTCGACAGTCCCACTCGACTTCGCCATGGCCGCGCGACGTTGCAACCCGCGAACCGCTCGTCCCGTTCTCCCCGTGCGATCTTGTTCCGCGCGTCTGTACGCTCCCGACTCGATGTAACGTGTAGGCACGGCGAAATCCTGCGCCGGCATCGAGCTCATTGTTGACACCCTCCCAACGATGCAGTGTCTGCGGTGACGTCCGCGCCCCCGCTGAGACGGCCGACGTACCCTCGAACGTGCGCGCGTTTCGCGACCAGCGGTTCGCGGTCTGGCGCTGTTCAGGTTGCCGCTCGATCCACGCGCGTGACGAGGTCGATCTCGCCAGCTACTACGCGGCGTATCCGATGCA
>DATDCH010000705.1:0-12789 GCA_036524455.1 Kofleriaceae bacterium
CGTTTATCGATCTAGCCGAGGCATATCTTGCGCTTGGCCGGCCCAAGGACGCCGTGACCGTGGGCAAGTCGGGGTTGGACTCGGCGCCCGACAGTTTGGAAGGGCGGGTGGTGCTGGCCCGCGCGCATTGCGCACTGCACCAATGGAAAGAGGCGCAGGGCGAGTTGCTGCGGGTCGTGAAGGTCGATCGGAGCAACCGGCTCGGGTTCGCGCTGCTCGGCGAGGTGCTGCTGCGGCGTAACGATTACGAGCGCGCCGTGCCGGTGCTGCAGCACGCGCAGAATCTCGATCCCACGAGCCCGCAGATTCTTTCGATGTTGAAGCGGGCACGGCAGAGCTCGCCGCTCGATCCGCCACCGCCGCTTCCGCAACCCGTGCCGCCGCGTGGCGAGACGAATTATGGGCTTTCGCTGGACGAGGCGCCGTCGCGCAATCAGCCGTCGCGATCGGCGCAGCAGATGTCGGTCAGGCCTGCGATGGAGTCGCGGGGCGATCCGACCGACTACCAGCCGCAGCCGTATGGATCGTATGGCGAGTCGCCGTCGGTGACGCCGCGCGGTACCAAGAAGGTGACCGCGCCACCGCCGATGAGCCTCGACGGCGTGCGGCCGCGCGTGGTGGCGACGTCGAAGCCGACGAACGCAGCGGCTGCGTCGCTGCGGCAGTCCGCGGCGGTGGGTGAGAATTATTTGAACGACCTGCTGACCGGCGGGCTGCTGGATGTGGCGGGCGTGCGCGTGCCCGACTCGGATTTTGATCTGCGGCCGGATCGGCGCTGGGGCCGGTCGACGCGGCGCGCGTTCATCTTCTTGTTCGTCGTGCTGGTGCTTGGCATCGGCGGCGGCGGCACTTGGTATTGGTGGACCGAGAAGCAGAAGAGCGAGGCGGTCGCGCGGCTGCAGACCGAGGCGAAGGGCTCGATCGGCGCGGGCGACTTCGACGGGCTCGAGGCGAGCATCAAGAAGCTCGGTGACGCGCTCGATAAAGATAAGTCGAACGCGATCACGTTCGCGTACATCGTCGAGACGGCGGGGCTCGAGGCGCTGCTGTATGGCACCGACGCGAGTCGCGTCGATCAGGCGCTCAAGGCCGTGTCGAAGGACATCAAGCCGGGCGATACCGGATCGCGCGAGCTCGTGATCGGTAAGGCGGCGGTCGAGCTGTCGCGGCTATCGACGCTGCAGGCACCCGCGTCGACGCTGCAGGAAGTCCGCAAGCTGCTCGACGATTACTTGGCGAAGCACGAGGGCGACAAGTGGGCGCGCTGGCTCAAGGCCAGGACGATGCTCGCGGCGGGCGAGCGCAAGGAAGCGCAGGCCGTGCTCAAGCTCGCGGCTGATGGCGAAGATGGATTGGTCGTCGCGATGGTCGACCAGGCGGATCTGCTCGTCGACGAAGGCAAGCTCGAGGAAGCCGTCGCGCTCTATGACAAGGCGCTCGCGAAATCGAAGGACCATCCGTTGGCGGTGCTCGGCAAGGCGATGGCGCTCGCCGAGACGACCGTCGATTCGCACGCCGCGATCGACGAGCTGAGCGTCAAGCTCGACAAGAATCTCGGGCCGCGCATTGTCGCGTACCGGAGCTTGGCGCTCGCGCTCGCGAAGGCGAACATCGAGGACTACACGGGCAGCACCGAAGCGCTGAAGAAGGCGACTGCGAAGCCGCCCGTCGAGCCGCGGTTCTGGGCGCGCGTCGCGTGGGCTCACTATATGAGGGGCGAGCTGCCGCAGGCGGCGACCGCGCGCGGCAAGATCGCGTGGTTTGGTAAGAAGGATGCGGAAGACGAGCCGGCCGTGATGCTGGTCGATGCGGCGCTGCTGCTCGCGTCGGGGTTGCCCGACAAGGTGCTCGAGACCGCGTCGAAGATCGAAGGCATTCGGCCGCGGCTATTGCGCGCGTATGCCGAGCTCGACAGCAACAAGGCAAAGGACGCGATCGCCGAGTGCGATTGGATCCTGGGCAAGGCGAAGGACAACATCGAAGCGCAGATCCTCAAAGAGCAGGCGCGCATGATGATCGGCCCGGCGAAGGAGACGAACGCCGCCGCCGAGGCACTCGACAAGCTCGGCAAGAAGACGAAGAGCAAGCTCGCGCGTCACGCGCTGGGCATGGCGTATCTCGCGCTCGGCAACGTCAAGGAGGCGCAGCCGGTGCTCGAGTCTGCCGTGAAAGACATCAGCGAGGACGCGCCCAATCCGCTGCAGTACCGCACGCGCACCGCGCTCGCTTCGATCGAGCTCGATGCGGGCCGAATCAAGGAAGCGGGCGATCACCTCGACAAGGCGCTCGCCATCAACCCGGGCTATTTCCCGACGCGGTTGATGCAGGCGAAGGTCGTGCTGCGCAACAACGATCCGGATCGCGCGCTCAATCTGCTCGTGCCGATTCGCAACGAGTACACGTCGCCGGAAGTCGATCTGCTCACGATCGAAGCCGGTTGCGCGAGCAAGAAGACGAGCGCGAAGGAAAAAGACGAGGCGAAGGCCGCACTCGGGAAGATGAAGGACGCGCCGGGCGTTGACCAGAACGAGATGGCGCGCGTCGCGGCTGTATGTGATCCGGATCTGCCGAAGCAGCTCGGTTTGCCCGAGGCGGGTAAGGCGAGCGAACCGGCGAAGCCGACGAAGCCTGCGGGCAAGCGTCGCCGCCGATGATCGCGCGGTTGTCGTTGCTGGTGATCGTCGCTGCGTGCAGCCGCGAGTCCGCGCCGCCTGCGGCGAAGCAGCAGCCGCCGGCGGTGACCGCGAAGCCGCCGACCAAGCAGCTCGCGGAGCCGCCCCGCCCCAAGGAGCTGAGGCAGGTCACGATCAAGGCGCTCGGCATGTACTGCGAGGAGAGCTGCCCGCTCAAGGTGCGCTACGCGCTCGCCGACATCACGGCGGTATACGAGCTCGGCTTCGACATCTCGAACGAGAGCATCTTCGTGTCCTACGACGCGTCGCTCGGCACGCCGAAGGAAGTGACCAAGCCGATGATCGCGGCGATCAAGCAGACCGGCTTCGATCCGTGGCTCGCCAAAGAAGAGTGGCCCGCGGACGCGAAGGTCCAGGTCGTGCTGCGGTAGGGGTCTGACCCTAGCGTCGGCGGCCCGCGACCTTGCGGGTCTCTTCGGGCGGCGCTTCTTCGATGACGTCGAGGCCGTCGATCGAACCTTGGCCTTGGCGGAGCAAGCGAATCTCTTCGCCCTCGACCTCGAGCACCGTCGACGGATCGGCCGGCGTTTGCTCCGCATCGATCACGACGTCGACGAATTGCTCGAAGGTATCGAGGATCTCGTCGGCATCGCGACACGGTTCGTGCGTCTCGGGCGAGATCGCTGACGACGTGAGCAGCGGGCGACCGAGCTCTTTCGCGAGCGCCTGCGCGATCGGATGGCTCGTGATGCGAATGCCGACGGTGCGGCGCTTGTGATCGGTGAGCGTTTTGGGCACGACCCGCGTGGCCGGCACGACGAGTGTGTACGGGCCGGGGAAGATGCGGTTCGCGAGCCGGAATGCGGTCTGCGAGAAGATGCCGAACTCGGATGCGGTGGAGAGGTCGGGGCAGATCAGCGCGAGCCGCTGGTTCTTGTTCATCTGCTTCGCGCGGAAGATCTTTTCGATCGCTTCGCGCGCTTCGATCGCGCAGCCGAGCGCGTAGATCGAATCGGTGGGGTAGGCCGCGACGCCACCGCGATGGAGCACGTCGACGGCTTGCCGGATCTTGCGCGGATCGGGCTCGCCCCACTGCTCGATCTGGAGGCGCAGGCTCATGGCTTCTTGAACCCTTTGCCGATCACGTACTGCTCGATCGAGATCTGACGGCTCGACTCGGGCTTCGCCGACTTCGCGACGTCGAACTTCGCGCGGACGGCTTCGGTGAGCTTCTTGAAGTCGGGGCCCTGGAACAGCTTGCCGACGAAGTTGCCGCCCGGCGCGAGCACGGCGGTTGCGATCTCGAGCGCGCGCTCGAACAGGGCCTCGGAGCGCGCTTGATCGAGATGGCGGATGCCCGAGGTGTCCGGCGCCATGTCGGAGAGCACGACGTCGAACGCGGGCAGGTCGCCCTTGAGCTCGGCGATGTCGATGTCCATCACGTCGCCGACGACGATCCGCGCGCCCGCCACGTGACCGCGCAGCGGGCCGCGATCGAGCCCGACGAGCGTGCCCTTGTCGCCAACCTGGTCGCCGACCTTGCTGCGCGCGTACTGTAGCCACGAGCCCGGCGAGCAGCCGAGGTCGAGCACGCGCTGACCCGGCTTGAACAGCTTGAACTGCTTGTCGAGCTCTTCGAGCTTGAACACCGCGCGCGCAAGGAAGCCGTGCTTCTTCGCCTTCTGGTGGAAGCGGTCGCGGCGCGCTGATCTGTCGTCGAGCTTGGACATGGGACAAAAACAAAAACCCGACGCTCTCGCGCCGGGCATGCACAACATGTGAAACCTGAGTCTTACCGACCCGCAGCCGCCTTCTTCGAGGCCTTGAGCGGGTTCTTCGAACGCACCTCTTCTTTGCCGAGGCCCTTGCGCTTGTACGACGCGCGCGTCGCGGCCTTGGTCACGACGACGTACTCGTTTTTCGCGCCGGGGACTGCACCACGGACGAGGACGCAGTTGTCGTCGTTGAGAATCTTGAGCAGCTGGAGGTTCTGCTGCGTGACCTTCTCGTTGCCCATCTGGCCCGCCATGCGCTTGCCCTTGTGGACGCGCTGCGGAGTGAGGCGGCAACCGATCGATCCACCGTGGCGGAAGTACTCGTGCGTACCGTGCGCGCGAGTCATGCCCGACATGTGGTGCTTCTTGATGACGCCCTGGTAGCCCTTGCCCTTGCTCCAGCCCTCGACGTCGACGGCCATGTTCTCGGTGAACACGTCCTTGGGGGTGAGCACTTGGCCGACCGTGTACTTCGCGACGTCTTCGGCGCTGAGCCGAATCTCGCGCACGAAGCGCTGCGGCTTCGCGTTCGCGGCCTTCACGCCACCGAGCTCGGGCTTGGTTGCGTTACGCAGCGGCTTCTCGTCGAAGCCGAGCACGATGGCCGAGTAGCCGTCGCGCTCTTGCGTGCGGGTACCGATCACGTGGCACGGTCCGGCCTGGATCACGGTGACGGGGACGGCTTCACCGTCATCCGCGAACACCTGGGTCATACCGATCTTTTTGCCGAGCAGGCCGATGTTGAGTGCCATGGCAGACTTCTCTCTTGGGAAACGAGGAGCGAATCTATACCCGCCAAATCCTTGGGAGTCAACGGTCGGTGTGAACAGGGTGGTGCGGTTAAGTGGCTTGAATCGCTAAGCGCCGAGATCCTGTTAACACCTCGGCGGCGGGTTCGTCCTGGAGGCATGACGAAACGGCTCGGGCTTCTTCTGCTGCTGGTGGCTTCGGTCGCACACGCGGGACGCAGGGGCGGGGCGCCGATCGCGACGCCGTACTCGTGTGGCGACATCACGGTCGCGCCCCAGACCGCACGCGTGGACTCGGCAGTGATGGCACCGTGGCGCGCGCTGGCGACCGCCAAGCAGACCGGTCCGGCATGGTTGATGGCGGTGCACGCGCAGCTGTCGCGCAAGCTGCCACGCATCACGACCGAGGAGCGCGTGTGGCTGCAACACTACCTGTTGCAGATCAACCAACGTCTCGACGGCAGTATCGAGCTCCCGGCGTGGGCGCAGTGGCTCAAAGAGCAGCTCGCGGCCGACCCCTACGGCGACGCGCGCGAGCGGGCGCGACTGCGCGTGGTCACACTCGTGCGCGCGATCGCGCCGACCGCCGCACAGATCGCCGCACTCGGCGACGGCGCACAGCCCGCCGTCGCGCCCGTGCTCGGCACAGCGCTCACGCAGCGCGCGACGGTGACATGTGGCAGCGGCACGCTGGTCCACGTCGCGGTCCACAGCGGACTACTCGCGTTTCGCCCGCTGCGTGCGGGTAATACGCGCGCGCTCGTGAGCCAGCTCGTCGCGTTCGATCGCGACGGCCAACCGCATGTCACGCCGATCGTCGACGCGATCGAGATGCGGCAGAGCGACGATGGCCGCAGCAACGCATGCGTGGTGCGCGCCGGCGACGACGGCACGCTGCATGCGGAACACTTCGACGAGCTCGTCGAGCACCCGCCGTTCGTGATGAAGACCGGGACTGGGGTCGGTTGCATCGGCTGTCACTTCGCACCCGACTCGCTCGGCGCGCGCGACATCAATGGCGACGAGCTCCGCCGCATCGATGCGTTGCGCGCGCAGCAAGTCACCGAGCTCGCGACGCACTTCTGGTTGCGGCACGGCAGCTATCAGTCCGCGGCCGAGGCGTTCGGGATGCGATAGACCCGGCAGGCGTTGTCGGTCGTCAGTCGCGCGATTTCCTCGACGGAAACTCCCGCGCACTGCGCAACGACCTCGGCCGTATGCACGACAAACGCCGGCTCGTTGCGCTTGCCGCGCTTGGGGACCGGCGACAGGTACGGGCAGTCGGTCTCGATCATCAGGCGATCGCGCGGGACCAGGGGCACCGAGTCGCGCAGTGGCTGGGCCGTCTTGTACGTGACGATGCCCGAGAACGACACGTAACAGCCCATCGCCGCGTACTCGCGGGCGTCGTCAGGCGTGCCGGTGAAGCAGTGGATCACGCAGCCGAGCTCGGCCGCGCGGCCCTCGCGCAAGATCGCGCGCGCCTCTTCATGCGCATCGCGGATGTGACACACGACCGGCTTTTGCACCGCGTGCGCTAGCTCGAGGAAGCGGCGGAACGCGGCTTGCTGCGTATCGTGCGGCGAGTGGTCGTAATAGTAGTCGAGCCCGGTCTCGCCGATCGCGACGACGCGCGGATGGCGCGCGAGCCGCTCGTGCGTCGCCCACCACTCGTCGGTCATCTGTTTGACGTCGTGCGGATGCGTCGCGATCGTCGCCCACACGTTCGGATCGCGCTCGGCCAGCGCAACCGAGCGCTCCGCACTCGACGGATCGCCGACCGCACCGATCACGACGATGCGCTTCACGCCGGCCTCGCGCGCGCGTGCGAGCACCGCGTCGCGATCGGCGTCGAACTCGGGACCGTCGACGTGCGCGTGCGAGTCGAATAGCTCGACGGTCATTGTTGTCGCTCCTCGATCGCACGCAGCGCAGCGGCGAGCGGCTCGAGCAGCTCGGAGCCTTTGCTCGAGCGCGCGAGCTTCTCGAGCGGCTGCTTCGCCCATTCGCCACCCACCTCGGAGAGCTGCTCGATCGCGAGGCCGCGTACGTGGACTTTGCGCACCGATAGCGCCTCGAGCAGCAGCTCGCGCGCCGGATCGCTCTCGACACCGAGTGCAAGCAGCTTGCCGGCCGCGAGCACGCGCGCTTCCATCGGCGTTGCGCGGTTGGCGACAGCCTTCGCGAGCTCGTCGGTCGCTTTGAGCTCGCCGAGCGCGCTCACCGCATCCCACGCGCGATCCATATCGCCGAGCGCGGCCGCGAGTGCCGTGCGTCCTGCCGGATCACCGAGCTCGGCGAGCGCGTACGCGACGTCGAACCGCGTGCTGAGGTTTGCGTGATCGAGTTGCTTGGTCAGGGCCGCGACCGCGGTCGCATGCTTCGCGTCATCGTTCTTGGCGATCGCACCGACCGACAGTGCCGCGGCACCGACGACCTCGGCATCGCGATCGTCGAGCGCGGCCATCACCAAAGCGAAGGCGCGCGCCGGATCGATCTCGGCGAGCGACGTTGCCGCCTGGAAGCGCAGATCGGCGGGCCCGCTCGCGAGTGCGTCGGCGAGCGGCTGAAACCCGTCGGGGTGGCCGATCGTGCCGAGCGCGATCGCCGCGTTCTGGCGGACCGGTGCGGCGCCGTCGTCGAGGCGCTTGAGCAGATGCGGCAGTGCGCTCGGTTCGCGCAACTCGCCGAGTGCGGCGCATGCTTCCATGCGGACCTGCGGCAGATCGTCGTCGAGCGCGCGCACCAGCGCGTCGACCGCGCGCCGCTTCTCGACGGGCTCGGTGACGTCGCCGAGCGCTGCTGCTGCCGCCGCGCGCGCCTTCGGACTGCCGCTCGCGAGATCGCGCAGCGCGGCTTCGAAGGTGATCGTCGGGCTCGGAAACAGGAACGACACGGCCGAACCCTAGCAGGCAAGTCGCCGCGCGTCGCGAAGTAGTACTCGGTCTAATCGACGCGATGGCGTCATGTCCCTATCGCCTCCCGCCCACAAAAGTTACAGGCGAGCTCCTCGGACAGGCGCGGACCGCCGCACGAAGAGCAACGAATGATGTAACCGCTCGGTGGCCGTGCCCACGACGCGCGCGTCTTGTCTCGGGCGGTCTGGATCGCATGCGCGAACATGCTCTTCGGCCGATACCGTGCGTACTGCAAGTATGTTGGCTCGAGCTCGCGCCAGTACGTCACGATGTCGAGCGCGATGCCACGGCGCGCGACGAGCGCGTTGACGCACGACGCGACCTCGATCGGCAGCGCGCCCCTTGCCATACCAAGCTCTCCTTGCATGCGCGCGCGATCCACCGGACCGACCGGTGCGACGCCGAACGAGGTGAGGACCTTCGCCCACGCGTCGTTGACGCCACCTGCGGGCTCGACGGAAAGCGCGACATCGAACAGCATGCCGAGCTCGTCGCTGAGCTGGAGCAGCTCGGCACTCACGCGGAGCGCTTTGGATCGAGGGTGTCGACGCGGTGAACTTTGTCCGGAGGGACGTGCGAAAGAATCGCCGCGATCAATTCGATCTTGCCCTCGATGTCGTACGGCGCCGGCGCGCCATCGCCGGGCACGAGCAAGCTCTTCTCGGGCGTGCCGCCGTCGACGAATGCGGTCGGCGTGGTGTTCGACGCGATCACTTTCTTGACGTCGTTCCACGGCAGCCGGAATCTGCTGGCACGCGGCGAACGAACTTCGAGCGCCTCGTCATCGACGACGACTTCGAGCTTCCACGCCGGCGATAGCAAGTACGCCGCGCCGAGCACGATGCCCGCAGCGCCGGTCGCGAGCGGCAAGAACGCAGCACCGAGAGCCACCAGCGACACGCCGCCGAGCGTGGTGCCGATGCCGACCGCACTGAGTGCGAGACCGCGATAACGCGGCTTGAACCGAAACCGTTGAACCGCTTCAGCCACGGCTGAACGAGTTGACGAGATTTGCGATCGCGCTGCGCGTCTCCATCGGAATCGCCTCGAACAGCACGCCAAAGCCTTTCGGCAGCGGTGTGGCGCCTTGCGCGCCCGGGACTTCGCAGTCGTCCATGCGTTGCCACAGCACCCAGCCGATCGCGTCGATCATGCCGATGCCCCTGATGTCGAACTTGAGCGCGACGCGCGACAGCAGCGGCAGCGGCGCGCCCGAGATGAATGCGCCGTTCGTCGACAGGTCGCGCACGACCGCGGGGAACTTCGAGCCGATCGAGCTGCGATCGGCGTCGACACGGCGGAACACGCGCGCGAGGTTCGGATGCAGCTGCATCGGTCCTTGCCCGATCGATTCGACAACCGCAGGCGCGTTGACGACGAGGCGTGGTGCACGGCGAGCTTCCGTGGACATGACGGCGCTATCGTACCCGCGTTCCCGGCGGGGCGTCGCGATCGAGTGCGGAAAGTCCGAGGATCTCCTCGTCGCCGGCGGCGAGGATCATGCCCTCGGAGACCAACCCCGCGAGCTTACGCGGCGCGAGATTCGCGACGACGATCACCTGTTTGCCGACGAGCTGCTCGGGCTTGTACGCCTGCGCGATGCCCGCGACGATCGAGCGGGGCTTGGCCTCGCCGAGGTCGACCTGCAGGTGCAGCAGCTTGTCCTTCTTCGGCACCGCCGCGGCCTGCAGCACCTTGCCGACGCGCAGCTCGAGCTTCGCGAAGTCGTCGTAGGTGATGTGCGCGGTGGCAGCGGCGGGCGTTGCCGCAGCAGCAGCCGGCGCCGGAGCGGGCGAGGGCGCCGCGATGTCACCGGGCACGATCGCCTTCAAGATCTTCATCTGCGCGTCGTCGTCGAGCCGCGGAAACAGCGGCTTGATCTCTTTGGTCACGCCGTTGTCGACGACGCGCTGCATGTCGTCCACCGTCGGCCACTTGTCGAGGTCGGCCTCGGCAACGCCGACCCACTTGCGCAGCATCTTGCCGGTCGTCGGCAGCACGGGCGTGACGAGCCCACCGATCACGCCGATCGCATTCGCGAGGTTCGCGAACACGTGCGCGAGCTCCATACTCTTTGCAGGATCCTTCGCGAGCGCCCACGGCTGGCACGTGTCGACGTAACGGTTCGCTTCGCGCACGAGCTTCCAGATCGCTTCGAGCGCGCGGCTCGGCGCCATCGCCTCGTACTCGGCAGTCGCGTTCGCGATCGCGTCGCGCGCGGTGGTTACGAGTGCCGCGTGATGCGCGACGTCGCGCAGCGACGCTTCGAGCACCGGAATCAGCGGGCTCTTCGCCATCAGCGTCAAGCTGCGGTTGACGAGGTTGCCGAGGTCGTTCGCGAGCTCCGCGTTGAACCGGCCGAACAGCGACTCGAACGTGAAATCTCCGTCGAGGCCGAGCGGCACTTCGCGCAGCAAATAATAGCGCATCGCATCGATGCCGATCGGCATGCCGAGCGGACCGACCGCGAGCGCCTCGGCGAGCTTGACCGGATCGATGCGGGTGGCCGGCATCGACTTCGAAATCTTCTCGCCGCGTACCGTCCACCAGCCGTGCGCGAAGATGCACTTCGGCAGCGGCAGCTTTGCGGCCATCAAGAACGCGGGCCAGTACACGCTGTGAAAGCGCAGGATGTCTTTGCCGATGACGTGAATCGCTTCGGGCCAGTACTTCGCGACGTCGGGGCCACCGATCTCGCCGCTCGGCGGGCACAAGTCGCTCAAGTAGTTCGTGAGCGCGTCCATCCACACGTAGATCACGTGGGAGTCGCCCTGATCGTCTTTCTCGGGCACCGGGATGCCCCACGCGAAGCTCGTGCGCGACACGCTGAGGTCACGCACACCGCTCTTCAAGAACGACACGATCTCGTTCTTGTACTGCTCGGGCCGGATGAAGCCCGGGTTCGCCTCGATGTGACGCAGCAGCGGCTCGGCGTACTTGCTCAGCTTGAAGAACCAGCTGCGCTCCTTGTCGATCCAGTTGACCGGCTTCTTGTGCGTGGTGCAGACCCACGCGTCGCCGTCTTTCTGCAGCTGGCTCTCGGTGTAGAACGCCTCGCAGCCGACGCAGTACCAGCCCTGATACGACGCCAGGTACAGGTCCTCGGGGTTCTGCTTGCGGATCTCGCGCCACAGCGCCGCGACTACCTTCTTGTGCTTGTCGTCGGTCGTGCGGATGAACCGATACGGCCCGAGCCCGAGGATCTTCCAGGTCTCGTCGAAGCGCGGCGCGACCTGATCGACGAGCTGCTGCGGCGTGAGCCCCTTCTTCGTTGCGGTCTCTTCGACCTTCTGGCCGTGCTCGTCGGTACCGGTCAGAAACCGCGTGTCGTCGCCGCGCATGCGATGAAAGTGCGCGAGCGCATCGGCGACGATCGTCGTGTATGCGTGGCCGAGGTGCGGAACGTCGTTGACGTAATAGATCGGCGTCGTGATGTAGAAGGTGCTCATGAGTCTGGCAGGCCGGGCTCGTCTTCGGGCTCGTCGGGTGGCTCGGGCTCGCGCGGCTGGTTTCCGCCGCTCGGGAACATCGGCTTGACCTCGGTCGCTGGCAAGACCTCGGTGTCACCAGGGCCGTACGACACCCGCACGCGCTGGCGTAGCACGTCGACCTCGACGACGCGGCCTTCGCCCTTCGGCGAGATCACGCGTTTACCGAGTTTCGGCAAGCCTTTCCGCATCTCCGCATAACCGGCCTGCTCGTACACCAAGCAGCACTTGAGCCGGCCGCACTGGCCCGACACCTTCGTCGGCGACAGCACCAAGCCCTGATCCTTGGCCATCTTGATCGACACCGGCACGAACTCGGGCAGCCACGTCGTGCAGCACAGCGTGAGCCCGCACGAGCCGATGCCGCCGACGACCTTCGCCTCGTCGCGCACACCGAGCTGGCGCAGCTCGAGCCGCGCGTTCGTCGCCTGGCCGACATCGCGCACGAAGTCGCGCAAGTCGAGGCGCTCGTCGCTCGTATAATAAACGTTGAGCTTGCCGCCGGTCTTCTCGACGCGGAATACCTTGAGCGGCAGCCGCAGCGCCGCGGCGACATCCTTCGCGACGCGCAGCGCGTGCACGCGATCGGACTCACCATCGCGCTCGCCGCGCAGATCGTTGTCGTTCGCACGCCGGATCACGCGGCGCAGACTGCGGTCGCGCACGGGCCGGCGGGTCGGCGCCGTCGCGATCCACGCCAGCCGCTGGCCACGTTCGCTGTCGACGAGCACGCGTTCGCCGGGCGCGAAGTCGCTATCGCCGGCATCGCACCATTGAATGCGGCCCGCGGGCACGAACCGCACACCGACGACGCTCGCGACATCATCGCCGAGCTGCGCGCCGGGACCGTCGACGAGCGGATAGGTCAGCGGATCCGGATCGCTCGCCGGCGCATCGATCGGCATGTCGGGCGCGAGCGTGATCGCGGGCGCGGCGGCGTCGTCCTCGCTGCCCCACGCCACCGACGGCGCTTCGGCGGCCGGCTCGTCGTCTTCGATCGCAGGCTGCGAGCCGCGCGCGTCGAGCGAGGGCTGCGATCCGCGCGGCCTGTCGTCGCGACGCCCATCGCGGCCGTCGTCGCGGCGCGTGTCGTCTCGACCGCCCTCTTCGCGATCGGAACCCGTGCGGTACGGATCGCCGCGCAACACATCGTCGTCGTCGCGCAGGTCGTGCTCGCCGCCGGTCTCGACCGACGTTTGCGCTTCGCGTGGATCGCTGCCCCGACG
>DATDCH010000706.1:0-2140 GCA_036524455.1 Kofleriaceae bacterium
GGTTCGAGCGCTGCGACCGCCGGTGCGAACAGTGCGGATGCGGCGATGGGTTCGAGCGCTGCAGTCGCCGGTGCGAACAGTGCGGATGCGGCGATGGGTTCGAGCGCTGCAGTCGCCGGTGCGAACAGTGCGGATGCGGCGATGGGTTCGAGCGCTGCAGCCGACGCGGTCGCGGGTTCGAGCGGTGCGGGCGTGGCCGACCCTCACTCGATCTCGTTCGATGCGGTGCTTTCTCGCGTGCTCGAGCTCGCGGCACCGTTACTCGTCGCAGCGGCGGTCGCCGCGCTCGTCGCGCACGTCGCGCAAACGCGTGCGCTCTGGCTGCCGCGCCGGCGCATCCCGCGTGCGCCCGTCGTCGAGCCGGCGCGCGTGCAGCGCGATGCGTTCGACATGATCGCGGCGGCTGCGATCGGCGTCGTCGCGTTTGCGTGGCTGTGGACCACGGCGCCACACCTCGCACGGCTGTTCGTCGTCGAGCGGCCCCTGCCGGCGATAGCGTCCGCGCTCGCGAGCCTGCTCGTCGCACTCGCGATCGCGTGGGTCGTGCTCGGCACCGTCGACGCCCTGCTCCGCCGTGCCGAGCTCACGCGTGCTCTCGCGATGACCGTCACCGAAAAGCGCGAAGACGACCGGCTCGCCGCCGCCGATCCGCGGTGGCGTACGCACCGCGCTGCGCTCGCGCGAGGTCCATCGGCGAGCACGGCGGTCGCGCAAGCTGCGTTGGTCTTGCTCGGCGACGACGTTGCGATCGCGATCGCGTGGGATCCGCGACGGCATCCCATCCCGCTGCGATCCAGTGTCGGTCGCCGGGCCCGCGCGACCCAGCTCGTCGGTCTCGCACGCAGGTATCGCGTGCCGGTGCACCGCGATCCCGCGCTGGTCGCGGCGCTCGCGGGTGCCGAGGGCCCCGTCCCCGACGCATATTGGGCGCGACTGGCCGAAGTCATTGCGGCGGTGCAGACGCGCTGAGACGCGCTGAGCGACACCCCGGTCATGCGGTCGGCGCAGACGCGCTGAGTCCGCCGCACCCAGGTTTGTCGCGCGGGCCGCGACAGTTCGCGCCTGCTCGACCGCGAAATCACGCTTCGCCGACGCTGGTGCACCCGTTGCACTACCGGGCGCGCATGAAGCCATTCCTGTTTGTCAGCGTACTGGTCGCAGGTTGCGCCGCCACCGACGACGATCCGATGGTCACCGAGACGGTGCAGGCCGCGAGCGCGCAGAAGTTCTTCGAGAAGAAGGTCTATCCGCTGCTCGCACAGAAGTGTGGTGCCTGCCATATGGCGAGCGCCACGTCACCGGAAGGCACTACCTCGATCGCGTTCGAGTTCGTGGCGTGGGACCCAAAGGACGCCTACGACTTGGTCTTGCAGTCGGGCGTCGCCGGCGATTTCTCGGTGAACGCACCGATCACCGGCATTCACAAGCCGGTGCACTTCTTCGACTACCGGCCGGCGGAGCTCGACACGGTCCTGCGCTGGCTCGAGCTCGAGCGCCGCGGCATGTGATCGGTCGCCGGCGCCCGTGCTTGCCGCGCGCTCATCGCACAGGGCTTGAGACCATCGCTACGTCAGACCGCGCCGCGCATGACCGCGACCATCGCGATCGCAAGCATCGCGACCAAGCTCGCCGTGATCATGACGAGCGCAGCCGGCACCGCGGCGGCCGCAGGTGCGTGCACACCGGCGCGTGCCGCGAGCCGCGTGCCGACCCCGACGGCGATGTGCACCACCGCCGCAGTGACGAGCCACGGCACCGCGAGCCGAATCGCCGCAGGAATCAGCTGCGCGATGCCTGCGAGCACGCGTGGCTGCGCGCCGACGATCGACTGCGTCGAGTCGTGACTGTCGACGATTGCGGTGATCACGGCCACGTGGCCGTCGATGCCGACGAACACCGCTGCCGCAAGAATGCCGAACAGCGTGCCGTACGGTCCCTGCGCGCGGCCGGTCGCCGCAATGTCGACGAGCCCGCCCGCCGCTTTCGCCGCGAGCAGTGGCACTGCCCCGAGCACGCCCAGTGCCGCGCCAATCGCCAGCTCGTGGATCGCGAGCGCGATGCTCGGCTCGACCGCGTGCGTCGGTGCGAGCAGCAGCGCGGACCACAGGCCGAGCGTCACCGCGAGCGCGATCTGCACGAT
>DATDCH010000707.1:0-19294 GCA_036524455.1 Kofleriaceae bacterium
CAGTACGACAACAGCCAGCCGGACCATGTCCGGAACATATCCGAGTTACAGGCAGATCGCGGTGTGCACGGTCGCCACCTTGCCATCACGCGGGCACGCCATCTGGAGCCCCTGCAGAGCATTGCGCAGGCATTTCGCCGCCGCGTCGTCGGTCGGGTCCACGCCACCGAATGGCTTGACCATGACCTCCATCGCGTTGCCCTGCGCCGACAGCTTCCAGTCGGCCCAGTAGCCGCGGATGTCCTTCGCGTTCTTCTTCTTCGGCGTGCACGCGGCGAAGCTCGTCGCAGCTTCCATCGCGCGATCGAGCTCGAGTGCACCGTCGATGTCGCTGCGCACCGTCACCGTGCCGGCGACGAGCTCTTTGACGGCGAGCCCCTTCGTCGACGCATCCGCCGGGCGGCCCTTCGACGCGAGCTTCGGCGCGGCGGATTGGATCGTGCCGACCTTGTCCTTCGCTCCTTTGAGCTCCGACTCGTAGCGCACCCAGCGCTCGGCGCTGCCTTTGCCGTGGCGCTCGAGGTCGACGCGCAGCGTGCACTTGTCGCCTTCGCACACGACGCTCGCGTGCGCGGTCGATAGATTCTGGTGCTTCTGGCCGAGCACCGCGACGAGCGACGGCGAGTAACCGCACGCGGCGCTCTTCTCGGTCCACTTCTTCGCGTCGACCAGCTTCTTTGCCGCCTCGACGTCCTTGGCGGGCACGATGATGCCCTTCTCGGCTTTTGCGAGCGCCGCGCCGACCGCGTTGCGCTGCGCGGGCGTGGTCTTGACCGGGAAGTCCTCCGGATAAACGACGGCGATCGAGATCTTGCCCTTGCCGAGCACGGCTGGTTTCGACTCGCCCTTGCACACCTCGAAGGCGTTCTGCGCGAAGGCAGAGGCGGGTGCGACGAGCAGCACGAGGAGGGATAAACGAAGCATGTGTGAATGATACGCCGTCGGGAACTCGCCGCGTGGTGACGGTGTCAACATGCCGAGCCTATGCGCCAAAATTGGTTTCGCTCCTTACTGTGTGTGTGGACAGCTGGAGCGGTACTAACGGCGGGTTGCCGGCCGCCCCAGTCGGCGCGCACGGTGGCAAAACCGGTCGCGAGTCCGGCACGTGCACCGGCGACGGCGACCAAGCCGTCGGGTCGGGCGCAAGTCACGATCGCGCAGAACGCGGGCAAGAACGGCGTGCTCACCGCCACACTCGCGGCGGCGACGACCGTGTCGACCGACGCCGTGGTGACCTCGCTCGACGCAGGCGCGACCCAGGCACTGCTCGCGCGCATGGAGCCGCTGCCGAACGTGCAAAACGCGAGCGCGCCGATCGTACGACCCGCATCGCTGCCGCCGCCCCGCGAGGGCACGGTGAAGCCGATCGCGTTCGTCGCGCTGGCCGGCAAGCAAGTCGCAGACAAACCGGTCACGCCGAAGCAGTCGCTCGCGCCGCTCGCTCCGCCGCAGGTGCTGCCGGTCGGCGAGGTCGATCGCGAGTCGGAGATCCGCGTGCGGTTTACCGAGCCGATGGTGGCGGTCGCCAGTGTCGGTAGCAATGCCAAGTTGCCGATCACGATCAAACCTGCGGTCGCCGGCACGTGGCGCTGGATCGACACGCGCGTGCTGCAGTTCTCGTCGCAGGCGTCGCGGCTGCCGGCCGCCACCGAATTCACGGTGACCGTCGCCGCGGGCGTGAAGGCGATCAGCGGCGCGACACTGCTCTCGGATCTGGAGTCGAAGTTCTCGACGCCGCCGATCAAGATCATCGGCACGTATCCGACCGTGCCGCTGCGGCCCGACTCGCCGATCGCGATCAAGTTCGATCAGCAGGTCGACGAGGCCGCGATCACGAAGTTCCTGCGCATCGAGCCGATCAAGACGAAGCGCGCGATCGCGTTTTCGCCGACGACGCTAGCCGCTGCGCGCACCGCGTGGGCAGAGAACCCGTCGATCAAGTTCTCGGACAAGGAGCTCGGCAACTACTACGTGATCGTGCAGCCGAAGGCGCCATGGCCATCGGGCCTCGAAGGTCGCATCGTGCTCGCGAAGCAGGCGCCGTCGCGCGAAGGCCCACGGCTGACCGCTCGCGAGACCGCGGCGAGCTTCTCGATCGCGAAGGCATTCGTCGCGCGCGGCATCGAGTGCGACGACGGCGATCGACCACCGCGCGTTACCGGCGCGCTGTGCCCCGCGTTTGGCTATCTCACCGTCGAATTCACGAATCCGATCGACGTCGCGACGTATCGCGCCGCGAAGGTCCAGATCGAGGGCGAGCCGCTCGACGACAACAAGCCGTACGGCGAGCGCGTCAGCCTGTCGACACCGACGACCGCCGGCAAAGCATTCGCAATCCCGATCGGCGACGGCATCCGCGACATCTACGGGCAGGACCTCGGCGGTCCGAAGCGGCTTACGTTCACGACGACGCGCGAGCGCTTCGAGCCATACGTCTGGGCCGACGAGGGCATGTTCGTCCTCGATCCGAGATTCACGATTCCGCAATGGGTCGTGCACACGCAGGCGATCGCGTCACTGCGCGTGCAGCTGTTCCAGGTCGAGCCGAAGGACTACTTCGCGTTCTCCGAGTTCGAGCGCGGCAAACGCGCGACGCCACCGGGCAAGAAGGTCTACGACAAGGAGCACGCAGTCGGTGCGCGACACGGCGCGCTCGCGCGCGTCGATCTACGGCCCGCGCTGGCTGCGAGCGGCAGCGGTCATCTAATCGCAATCGCCACCGCTACACCCGCCGCGCGCAAGCTCGCGGACAAGAAGCGGAGCGCGTGGATCCAGGTGTCTCGCCTCGGGGTCACCGCCCGAATCGATGGCGAGAAGGTGAACGCGTGGACGCAGGACATCACGACGTCGCGGTTCCTCGCGCCGATTCCCGGCGTCAAGGCCACGCTGCTCGTCCCTGGTCGGAGCGATGCGTCGGTTGCGACGACCGACAACGAGGGTCACGCCGCGTTCCAGCTGCTGCCCCGCAAGGACCGCAAGCCCCGTGCTGACAGCGACTGGAACGACGTCGATGCGCTGTTGCTCGTACAGCAAGGCGATCAATCGACGTTCACCGCGATCCACTCCTATGAACAGTCCGTGCGCGAGCAGAACGCGCGCTGGTACGTGACCGACGATCGCTTCACGTACAAGCCCGGCGAGCCGGTCTACGTCAAAGGCTGGGTGCGCTGGACGCACACCGGCGTCAACCCGGATCTAGCGTTGCCGGCCGCGAGCGACTCGATCACCTACTCGCTGACCGACGCGCGCGGCAACAAGCTAGCGAGTGGTACCGCGCCGGTGACCGCGCAAGGTGGCTTCGACCTCGAGGTCAAGCTGCCCGCGAACGTGAACCTCGGCACCGCGCACTTCTACTTCGAGACCAAGGGCCACACTCATCGCCATCCGATCTCGATCCAGGAGTTTCGCACGCCGGCGTACGCGGTCACGCTCGCCGATGACGTCACGCACAGCGGTGCGACGCCGCTCGTGCTCGGCGAGAGCATCGAGATGAACGCGGAGGCGAAGTACTACGCCGGCGGCGGGCTCGGCGGCGCCGCTATCAAGTGGGTCGCGACGCTCGAGCAAGCGTCGTATCGGCCGCCGGGCTGGGACCGCTACACGTTCACGCCGGTGCACCAACGCTCCGAGGAGCGCTACTGGCGCCAGCACGGCGGCGAAGCCAGCACGACGCAGGAGGTCGACACCGCGCTGTCGGGCGCCTCGACGTCGGGCATCACGTTCGGCATCGCGGCGCTGCCGGCGGGCGAGCCGAGCGTGCTGAGCGTCGACGCGACGGTGACGGACATCGATCGCCAGACCATTCGCGCCAGCTCGCGTTCGATCCTCGTCCACCCGAGCACGCTCTATGTCGGCGTGCGGTCGCAACCCGAGGCGACCGATACGTTGCAACTCGTCGCGACCGACATCGACGGTAATGCGGTCGCGAACGTACCGATCGAGGTGACGATCGAAGGCGTGCTCGGCTCGGAGCTGTTCCGCGACGACGCGCAAGTGATCGATACCCAGACGTGCAAGACAACGAGCGCGACGACGCCGGTGACGTGCCGGTTCACGCGCAAGGACGATCAGACCGCGTACACCGCAGTGGCGCGAGTCGCCGATGCGCGCGGCCGCATCAACGCTGCGCAGTTCAACATCCCATGGTGGACCTACTCCGATCGCGACTTCGCAGTCGTGCCCGACAAGCAAACCTACAAGCCGGGTGACATCGCGAAGCTCGACGTGCGCTCGAAAGAGTTGCCGAGCGTCGCGGTCGTGTCGTTCGCGCGCAACGGCATCATCGTGCAGAAGCGCGTCGAGTTGAAGAAACCGAGCACGATCGTCGAGTTGCCGATCGAGAAGGCGTACATCGAGAACGTTCACGTCGTCGTCGATCGGATGGCGAAGCGCCAGTACATGCAGGGCCCGGTGAACCAGCCGCTGGCCGAGCACACGACGGCGCAGGTCGATCTCAAGGTCGACATCGAGAGCGCGCGGCTCGTCATGCGCGCGCGTCCGTTGCAACCGCTCGTCGAGCCGGGCGCCGAGGCGACGTTCGAGGTCGAGGTCAGTCATGACGACAAACCGAAGGCGGGAGCTGAGGTCGCGCTGATGGTCGTAGACGAAGCCGTGCTCGCGCTGTCCACCAAGCGGCACGCCGATCCGCTCGACAACTTCTATAGCCACGTCACCCACGGCACGTGGACGGCCACCACGCTCGGTCTCGTGCGTGACAGCGGCGACGAGCTCGCGGGCGATCCTGGTTTCAAGCGATGGAGCCTCGACGACGGCACGCACGGCGGCACCGGCACGGGCCAAGGCTTTGGCAGCGGCTCCGGCAGTATGAGCGGTCGCTCCGCGAGCGTGGGATCCACGACTGCCGCGGTCGTGAAAGCGCGCAAAGACTTCCGAGCGACCGCCGTGTTCTCGCCAAAGCTTGTCACCGATGCGCGCGGCAAGGTGCGCGTCACCGTGAAGATGCCGGATAGCCTGACGCGCTTCCGCGTCGTCGCGCTCGCGACCTCGGACACGCGTTACTTCGGCAAGGCCGAGGGCGCGATCGTGACCCAGCGCAAGGTCAACGCGCGCACGGTCGCGCCGCGGTTCCTCACCCAAGGCGACGCGTTCTCGTTGCCGGTCGTCGTGCAGAACTTGGATCAAGCGCCACGCACGATCGATGTCGCGGTGCGGGCGGCGAATCTGCAGCTCGCGGGCGCGGCGGGCAAGCGCGTCACCGTGCCCGGCGGTCAGCGCGCCGAGGTGCGGTTCGACTTCAAGACGCTCGAGCGCGGCCGGGTGGTGATCCAGACGATCGCGGTCGCCGGCAGTTTCGCCGACGCGTCGAACGTCGAGCTGCCGGTCTACGAGCCAGCGACGACCGAATCGTTCGCGACCTACGGTACCGTCGACGACAAACCGCAGTTCGAGCAGCTCAAGGTGCCAGCCGACATCTTCGCCGACGTCGGTGGCGTAGAGGCCGAGACCGCGTCGACGCAGCTGCAGTCGCTGACCGACGCGTACTGGTACCTCTACGCGTATCCGTTCGAGTGCGCGGAGCAACGGTCGAGCCGCATGCTGGCGACGACCGCGATGTACGACATCCTCGACGCGTTCGCGACGCCAGGTCGTCCTTCGAAGCAGGAGCTCGCCGAGCAGCGCGCGCGCGACCTCAAGAAGCTCGCGGCCGATCAGGGCGCCGACGGCGGTTGGGGCTACTTCCGCGGCATGCAGGCGGACCCGTTCGTGACGATGCAGGTGCTGACCGCGCTCGGCGCACAGAAGGAGCAAGGACCGATCGTCAAGCAGGCGATTGGCTTCGTCACGAAGCAAGCGAACCAGCTGCAGGCCAAGCTCGACAAGCTCGTTCGCGAGCAAGACGCACAGCGCAAGGACCGCGCGGAGGACGCGTACAACGTGTCGCTCGCAGCGGCATCGCTCAGCGCGCTCGCATCGACCGGCATGGACGTCGGTGCGCGCGCCGACAAGCTGCACGCAGCCGCGACCACGCTCGGCGTGTATCCGATCGACGCGAAGGCGCGCGTGCTCGCGCTCGTCGCCAGGCAAGACAAGCGCAAGGCGATGCGCGAGAAGCTGCTCGCCGATCTGTTGTCGGCCGTGCACGAGACCGCCGCGGCCGCGACGCTGACGACACAGTATGCCGAGTCCGAGCGGCTGCTACTCGTCTCGAACCACAAGACGACCGCGCTCGGGCTCGACGCGATCATGCGCGAGTCGCCGCAGCACGCGCTCGTCACGAAGCTGGCCCGCGGCCTGCTCGACGGACGGCGGCGCGGTCGTTGGCTCACGACGCAGGAGAACGTCGTCGTGCTGCAGACGATGCGGCGCTACTTCGACATCTACGAGAAGGACACGCCGAACTACACCGGCAAGCTGTGGTTCGGCAACGCCGCGTACGCCGAGCAATCGTTTGTCGGCCGCTCTGGCGCGCGCGCGGTGTCACAGCTCGACTGGGCGACGCTCGCGCCGGGGTCGACGCACGACCTCGTGATGGCGAAGTCGGGGCCGGGCCGCATGTACTACCGGATCGGCATCACCTATGCGCCGAAGCAGACGAACCTGCCGCCGCTCGACGCCGGCTTCATCGTGCGCCGCACGTATCGCGCCGCCGATGATCCGAAGGATGTCGTCCAGCTCCCCGATGGGCGCTGGAAGATCAAGCTCGGGGCGCGCGTGCTCGTCGAGCTCGAAGCGGTCAACACGTCGCTGCGCCACGCGGTCGCGCTCGTCGATCCGCTACCCGCGGGCCTCGAGTCCGTGAACACGAACCTCGCGACGAGTGAGCGTGCGGCTGCCGGCACGACGAGCGACGACTGGCAGCACGTCGCAATGCGCGACAACCGCAGCGAGGCGTTCTCGATGCACCTGCGCGAGGGCACGCATCGCTTCTCGTACACCGCGCGCGCGACGACGCCGGGTGTGTTCATCGCCGCGCCGGCGAAGGCCGAGGAGATGTACAGCCCGGAGACGTTCGGCCGCTCTGCGGGCACGACCGTCGTGATCGAGTGATCAGAACCCGAGACCTCCCGACACGACCGCCGCCGCCGCGTAGTCCTTCATCCCGTCGTCGTTACCGAGCCGATAGAACGGCAACGTGATGTCGAGCTGCGTGAGCAGCTGCATGCCGTGCGCCTTGCCGACGTGAAAGCCGGCCGTGAGCTCGCCGTGGATGCCCTCGCCCCAGTAGAAGTCGCGGCTGTCGCCGTAGTACACGGTCGGATCGCCGCGCTTGATCGAGCCGGCGGATAGCCCGCCGCCGATGAACGCCTTGACCGCCGGCGACAGCAGCTTGTAGCGAAGCAGCTCTGCGCCGAACGTGGTGCTCTCCGCGCCACCGTCGGAGATGCGGAGGCTGAACGCGAGGTCGAGGCTCACCGGCTGGAATGCGCGGCGGAACCCGACCGAGAATCCCGAGCCGCCGGTCACCTCCGCGCCGAGCGTCGCGTACCAGATGTTGCGCTTGAGCGTCGACTCGACGGTGTCTGGCTGATCGTAGCTGACATCAACCGCGGGGTGCGGATCCCAGTCGTCGCGAGGCGTCGCGGTCGGGCCCGGCGCGGCTTCGAGGTGCGGAGCCAGCGGCGGTTGCTGCTGGGCCGCCTTCGCGTCGAGCAACGAGCGCGCGAGCTTCTGGTACTTGATCGACACGTCGTCGAGCGACGGAACGGTCATGCGACGCTTGCCGGCCGAGCTGCGCATGCGGATCACGTAGCCGGTGTCGGTACGCTCGTGGGAGACCACAAACGTTTCTGTGCACGCGCCCAACACGACGAACAAGTGCTCGCGCTCGAGGACCTGGCGCACCACTGCGCGCGCGGGGTCGCGGTCGGCTGCGGTCAGGCCGTCCTGCGCATCGATCTCGACGCACGTGCGGTCGAGCGTGATTTCGTCGGCGGCGGCGAGCCGAGACAGGCAAACGAGGACGGCGACGGCGGCGGTCTTCATGCCGGCATCACGCCAGGTTCGCGCGTGAAGCGAACAGCTCGCTCGCGTGAAGCGGGCGTGATCTCCGGCTTCACGCGAAGATCACGAACGGCTCCACGCATCCTCACGCGGCGGACCGACAGACTCGGCTTCATGACCCGCTCGCTCTGGCTGATCAGCCTGATTTGCACCGGTTGCGTCGTGTTGCCAACGACGAAGACCAAGACCCGCTACGCCGGCACCGAGCAAACGGCGCTCACCTACGGCAAGGTCAAGGCGGTCACGCTGCAGACGGCCGCTTCACGCAAAGATGTCCGCGTGCGCGCGACCAGCACGCGCGAGTGTCAGCGGCAGATCCTCGCGGTCACCGAGCTCACGAAGTCCAAGCACGCGAAGCTCGGCGTCGACGATCCGCGCGGTCGGGTGCTCGGCGTGTTCTTCGCGCCAATCACGATTCCGATCTCCGCGATCATCACGGGGCTCGTTGTCGCGACCTCGGATGATTCGACAACGCGCGTGACCACGCCCGTGCGCACCGAAGCGATCGAGTGCACGAGCGAAGCCGCGGGGCTCGCACTCGAGCTCGAGTTTCCATCGGGTCACGTTCAGCGCGGCAAGACAGACGCGAATGGCGTGCTCGCGGTCGCGATTCCGCGCGACGAGCCGTACAGCGGCAACGTGGTCGTGCGTGGCGACAACGTGACTGCGCAAGTGCAATACGAGCAGGCGCGGCCGCCGATCACGGTCGCGCGTGATGCGATCGAGGCCTGCCGGGCGCAGCAGCAATTTGCTGCAGTGACACTCAAGCTCACGGTCAACGAACGCGGTCTCGTCACAAGAATGTGGCTATCCGCCGGCGACGACAAATTGCACGCATGCGTCGCTGCGAGGATCGCCGGGATCGTTTTCCCAAACACGCTACGCAGCACGACTGTCGTGCTCCCGTTCGAAGCACCGAGCACCTGACCGCGCCCTACATCGGGGCCAGAACAGCCTGCGCGGGACATGTACTATCGATCAAAGTGGAGGCCGATCCTCTCCTCGACACGGTGGTCAGCGGCCGCTACCACGTCATTCGCAAGCTCGGCGAAGGCGGCATGAGCGTCGTGTACGAAGTGCAGCACGCGAAGCTCAAGCGTCAGTTCGCGCTCAAGCGCCTACTGCCGATGCTGTCGGGCAATGAAGAGGCGCTCGTTCGGTTCGAACGCGAAGCCGAGCTGCTCGCCTCGCTGCATCACCCGAACGTCGTCGAGATCACCGATTGGGATTACCTGGAAGACGGTGCGCCGTTCATGATTCTCGAGTTCTTGCACGGCGCGCACATCCGCGTGCGCATCGATCGCGGGCCGCTGCCGTGGGACGCGATCGCGAAGATCGGCGAGCAGACGATGTCGGCGCTGCAGCTCGCGCATCGCATCGGCATCACGCACCGCGACCTCAAGCCCGAAAATCTATTCATCTCGATCGACGACTCCGGCGAGGAACGCGTCAAGCTGCTCGACTTCGGTGTGTCGAAGATGCGCGGCCTCGGCCGCACCACCGGCGTGCATGCAATGCTCGGCACGCCGTCGTACATGTCTCCCGAGCAGGCGCAGGGCCAGACCGAGCTGATCGGACCGTCAACCGACGTGTGGGCGATGGGCACGATCCTCTACGAGATGGCCACGCAACGCGTCGCGTTCACGGGCGAGAGTCTTGCGGCGACCGTCGTCAACATCACGAGCGGGCGCCCCGCGCCAATCACGACGCTGCGTCCAGATGCGTCGCCCGCGTTTGTCGATCTCGTCGATCGGGCCATCTCGCTCGATCCTGAGCGCCGCATCGTCACGATCGAGGAGCTGCGCGCCGGCCTACGCTCGGCGCTCGAGCCGCGTGCTCGGGCGTCGTCGCCGGTACAGAGCGTGACCGCAAACAGACCGGTGACCGGCTCGCAGCCGATCGAGACGCCGCCGTACACGACGAAGACGCCGACGTTCAACACGAAGACGCCTACGAACAGCGGCGTGACGTTCCAGACCAAGACCCCGTCTTCGCCGTCGCTCACGCCGCCGGTGACCGTGCTGGCTCCGGCGCGCAACGTGAACTACTGGATCATCGGTACGACCGCGGTCGTCGCGATCCTCGCCGTGTTCCTGGTGCTGTTCCTGAACTAGCGCGGCTCAAGGCCACGGTCGGCCCCATCGCCGTCAGGCATCGGGATCGCGTCGTGCTCGCACGAACGGCCGACGCGACCCTCGTCGACGCGATGTTACGACGACCCGTTCTACGGCTGCGCCGGACGGACCTAGCGCTCGAGCCAGCGCCGCATCAGGCTCGCTTCGCTCGTCACGACCATCTCGGGCTCGTACTGCTCGATCGCGGCGAACGTCTCGGTGGTCGCGGAGAACATCCAGAACAGCAGCTCGACGTCGCTCGACAGGATCGCCTCGTACTGCGCGTCGTGAATCCACTGGGGATGGATCTCGACGATCGTGATCGGCAGGCCGGCGTAGTCGCCGAGCGGGCGCGTCTCGCTGTCGAGTGGCTTCGGGATGCCGTAGATCGCGTCGAACTTGTATGCGATCGGCGTCAGCAGCGGCGTCTGCGCGATCACATCGGCGAGCAGCTTCGGCTCGAACGACGAAAACACGAATTCGACGTTCTGCCCGCTGGTCGCGGCAGCCGTCGCGATCGTGTCGTAGACCCGCCACGCGCATTGCGCGTGCAGCACGCGTTGCTCAGGCGTGTGGCGCTCGCTCTTGGCGACGCCGACGTGCGCCTTGAGCTCGAACAAGATGCGAAACGGACTGCCGGGCGCGTGGGTGAGCTGATTACCGCTGGTGATATGAGCGGCGAGCTCGGCGGCGGCTTCATCGATCAACGTCGCGCGTTCGCCGTCGAGGTCGTGGGCGAACAGGCACACGCCGTCGGAGGCACGCCAGAACGAATCGATCTCGGTGCCGTCGATCGCGGGCAGGCCGCCGATCTGTAGCGCGAGCGACTCGCGCAACGCCGGAATCGTATCGTCGTTCTCGGGCTTGGTCGGCTCGACACAGTTGCCGTTGTGGCAGATCACGAGTACCTCGGGGCGATCGCAAGCGCCGAGTGCGACGACGCCGATGGCCGCAAGATGGAATCGCTTAGATCGGTTTGCCATAGTCGAGACTCACAAACATTCCGAAGTTGACGAGGTCGATGAAGTCGCGGCCGCTGGCGAACGAGATCCAATCCGACGGCAGGCCGCCGCCATGCTTGACGATCACGGTTGCGAGCTCGAACGACCAGCGCGCATGAAACGGGCCGAGCCGCGGCAGCGGAGCGCCGATACCAGCGAGCAGCTTCTGGTGGAGCTGCGTGCCGTCGACGATCGCGATCGTGCTCGTGCGCCAGCCCCCGAACAGACCCCATGCGCGTGGGCAGGGCGCCCAGAACGCGAGCGCGTCGATGTCGTGCTGGCCGTCGGTCCAGAACATTGGATCGAGCACGAGTGTGAGGTCGACGTACTCGAGCTGGATCCCGCCGCCGGCGCGGATCGGATGCGTCCCGAGATCGGCACGCAGGTTGAGCCCTGCATGCCAGCGGGTTTCCGCCTCGGCGAGCTGTGGGAGTGCCAGCGTGGCGATCACGATGGCGAGTCGCTGCATCATCCAGCGGGATTATCACGATAAGCTGGTCAGATGAGATGGTTGGTAGTGGCCGCGTTGTGCGTCGGCTGCAAATCCAAAAAGGCGCCACCGAAATTCGACGATGCGCCGCCGGCGCCGGCCGATGCGGCTGTCGCCGATGCGCCCGCCGACGCCGCCACGCCCGATGCCGCGACGATGCCGCTGACGATCACCCCCGATGGCGTCGGACCGATCACGGCGAAGCACATCGACGAAGACGACTACAAGGAACTGCTCGTCGGTCTCACCATCAAGTCCGAGCACCGGGAAGGCGAGGACTTCAGGTTTGACGAGTACGTCGCGTCGAAGGGCACGACGCCGGTGCTGCGTGCGGTGATCAGCGATCGCAGCTTGTTCAAGATCGAGGTCATGGATCCGATGTTCACCACGGTGGCAGGCATTGGCGTCGGCATGACGGCGGAGGAGCTTGCCGCGAAGACGCCGGGCCTCAAGTGTGTCTACGAGACGTACGACCCGAACCAGGACGCCGAGCGCGTCGATCGCGCGTTGCACTGCGGCACCGAGAAGTTGCCGCGGGTGAGGTTCGAGATCGATCACGACAAGTTCAAAGGCCCCGAGGGCAAGGTCAACCCGAAGGTGATCGCGAAGCGCAAGATCGTTCAGATCGTCTGGTTGGCGCCCGAGGAATAACGGGTCACACTGCGCCGTGGTTTCGATCGCCGAGCTTGCGTATACGGATCGGTTCGTACGCGACCTGCCGGCCGATCCACGCGGGGACAATCGCACCCGTCAGGTGATGCAAGCGTGCTACTCGCGCGTCGAGCCAACCGCGGTGCCGGCACCCGAGCTGCTCGTGCTCGTGCCCGAGGTCGCCGAGCTGCTAGATCTCGATCAGCCATCGTCACCATCGGCGTCGCGCGAGCTCGCCGAGGTGCTCGCCGGCAACCGCGTGCTACCGGGCATGGCACCGTACGCCGCGTGCTACGGCGGCCATCAATTCGGCACGTGGGCAGGCCAGCTCGGCGATGGACGCGCGATCACGCTCGCCGAGGTCGAGGCCCGCGGCAAGACGTGGGAGATCCAGCTCAAGGGCGCCGGGCTCACCCCGTACTCGCGCACCGCCGACGGCCGCGCCGTGTTGCGCTCGTCGCTGCGCGAGCTCGTGTGCAGCGAGGCGATCCATCACCTCGGCGTGCCGACCACGCGCGCGCTGTCACTCGTGCTCACCGGCCAACCGGTGCAGCGCGACATGCTGTACGACGGCCATCCAGCCGACGAGCCGGGCGCCATCGTGTGCCGCGTCGCGCGCTCGTTCTTGCGCTTCGGCAGCTACGAGATCCACGCTTCGCGCGACGATCACGCGACGCTCCGCAAGCTCGTCGAGTTCACGCTCGAGCGTTACTACCCGCAGTACGTCGAGGGCTTCGACGTCGCCGGCCTGTTCGACGAGGTCATGCGCCGCACGGCGTGGATGGTCGCCGAGTGGATGCGCGTCGGCTTCGTGCACGGCGTGATGAACACCGACAACATGTCGATCCTCGGCCTCACGATCGACTACGGCCCTTACGGTTGGCTCGAGCCCTTCGATCTCGATTGGACGCCGAACATCACCGACGCGAGTGGCCGCCGCTATCGGTTCGGTAATCAGCCGGCAGTCGCGCACTGGAACCTCGCGCAGCTCGCACGTGCATTCGCGCCGCTCGTCGCCGACATCGAGCCGCTGCGCAAGTCGATCGACGCGTTCCCGGACTACTTCTCATCGCTCTACCGCCACACGATGCTACGCAAGCTCGGCCTCAGCGGTCATCGCGACAGCGCAGCCGACGACGACGCGCTGCTCACGGCGCTCGGCACGCTGCTCGTCGAGGTGTCGACCGATTACACGCTGTTCTTCCGCCGGCTCGCGTCGCCGTCGCCGAGCACGAGCACGCTGCACGATGCGTTCTACAAGGCGCCGAACGAATTGCAGCGCGCGATGCTCGACCGTTGGCTCGCGCATTACACCGCGCGCGTCGCGCTCGAGCGCATCGACGAGGCCGAGCGCGCCGCGCGGATGAACGCGATCAATCCGCTCTACGTGCCGCGCAACTACCTCGTGCAGGAAGTGATCGAGGCGACCGAGCGAGGCGATCGCGAGCAACTGCTCGAGCTACTCGACGTGCTGCGCTCGCCGTACACCGAGCAACCGGGCCGCGAGCGGTTCGCGCGCAAGCGTCCCGAGTGGGCCGCGCACAAACCGGGCTGCTCGATGCTGTCGTGCAGCTCGTAGCCGCTAACTGAAGTCTTTCGCGATCTCGCGAAAGAAGTCGTCGCTCACCAGATAGAACGCCCACAGCCGCTCGACGGGCGTTACGCCGCGGCGCTCCTGGAACAGCACCATGTCGTCGAACTCGCCCTCGAACCAGCCCCACAGAAAGCGCGCGCGCATCAGATCGTAGTTGCGCGCCTTCAGCTGCTCGACCGCTTCCTCGGCCTCGAGGTCGTCGAGCTCTTCGACCATGTCGCGCGCTTCGTCGATCACCTCGCCGAGGTACGCGATGCCCTGCTTGGTCAGGTCGTAGCGCTCCTTCTTGCGGTTGATCTCGATGTGACCCGCGACCGCGAGGTTCTGCAGATAGTCGTCGAGCGGCCCCAGATCGGCCGGCACGACGACCGGGAACGTGATGCCGCCTTCCTTGGCATCGATATCCATCTTCTTGAGCAGCCACAGCCCGACGAGCGTTTGCTTCTTCTCCTCGTCGAGCGGCGGCATGCGTTGGAGTGCAGTCGTCATGCGTCCCTCTTCACCCAGCCGTGCTCGCTGGCAAGTCGAATGCGATCGCCGGCGTCGTGGTGATCGAGCCACGACTCGACGTCGCCGTGTGCATAGTACAGCGGTCCAGCCGCCGCGTTCGGCCGCTGCAGCTCCGCGCGATGCGGATTGCACAGCACGAGCACGAGGGCACTCGCGCGCGGCAACGTGGGCAGCCACTTGTCGAGAAACGTCGACGTCATCGCGCCGACCGATGGCTGCTCCGGCAGCTCGAACTCCAGCTCGATGTCACCGGTGACCGGTGGGCTGTCATCGGGAGAATGGATCGCGAGCAAGAGGGCGTCGCGCACCGGCGTGTCGTCGAGCCAGACTTCGTCGACGCGCGCCCAGCCGTAGCCGGCGTAGTTGTAATCCGGCGCGTCGCGTTCTTCGTCGAGGTTCAGGAGCTCGAGCACGTCCCGCTCGCGAAACGGCAGGTCGAGAATTTTCACTAGTCGGTCAGGAGCGCGGGACGGACCTTGCGGCCGCGACGGGCGAGACCGAACCTGCCACCACCCGAGCGTCCACCGCCCGAGCGCGACGGCGCCGTGGTCTTGCCGCCGTAATTGCGACCGCTGCGCGACGCGGGACCGAACCGCGACGGGTTCGCCGCGCGATACGCAGAGCGTTGCGAGCGCAGGTCGCCGACGCGCGAGCCGCTCGTCACGTACGCGACCGGCATGTAGCGCGGCATGAACATGTTCGAGATCATCGAGCCGAGCAGCATGCCCGTCACGATGCTCATCACCGGCGAGTGGTAGCCCGCGTAGTGGCCGTGACCGGTGGTCTGCACGTTCGCGCCTTCCGCCGTCGGCTCGCGCTTGATCGTGAAGATCTTCTCGGGATCCTCGACCGTACCGTTCGTGTTCTTGTCGAAGAAGCCGGTGACGACCTGCGTCTTGTCGTCCTCGTCCTTCACGGCGATCGAGATGACTTCGCTGCCTTCGTAGATCTCGTTGATCCGCTTCTCGAGATCCTCCGGACCGTTGGCGTCCTTGTACGCCTGGTTGACCTTGTCCCAATCGATCTTGACGTTGGTGTTTTCCGTGGTCGCCCAGCGATCGACGCTCTCCTGTTCGGGTGCGCATGCGACGCCGCCGATGGTGAGGGACGCGATCAGCGCAGACGCGAGGAGCTTGGTCTTCGAAATCATGGGCAAAACCTAGTGATGAAGTTCACCCAGGTCAATTGCACAATTTATTCCCCGCCGATAGGGGAGGGGCCGCTTGTCAGCTGCGCACTCCGCAAAATCGCTAGGGAGGCCGGTCTACTGGCAGCTGCGGGTCGCAGGTACGCAATACGAGCCGTAAATCGTGCTCGTCGAGGCCGACGCGACCTTCTTGCACTGATAGCCACCCGGGCACCCGGTGTCGGAGGTACATGCAGCCACGCAGCGCTTGCCGCTCGTCCCGACGCTGACGCACGCGTTGCCGACGCCGCCGCACGCGGTGTTCGAGCTGCAGGTTCGACACAGATTCTCGGGGTTCGCGTAGGGGTGCAGCTTCGGATCGTCGTCGATACCGTGGACGCCGTACATCGAGTGCGATTCCTCGTCGGCGCTGTAGAGGTCGAGGTCCTCGAGCGTCTGCGTCATCGTGCGCGGGCGATGCCGGCCTTGCGAGTCGAGCTCGAGCAAGCGGCCGAGGAAATCCTCGACGGGCGAATACGAGACCGAGAACGACGTCGTCGTGATCACGTCGATGTCCTTGCCCTGCTTCGCCGGGTTCTTCATCAGCGTCGACCCGAGCATGTACGTGTTGCAGCCTTCGGCGAACACTATCTGGTAGCGGCCAGGCGCAAGCTCCGCGACCGCAAGCTCGCTGTCGTCGACGTCGCCTTCCTCGGTCTTGTCCCAGTTTGCGAGCGCGAAACCGTAGAGCGGACCCGAGTGGCCCGCGTACACGATCACGTCGCGCGACTTCAGCGACGCGAACATGTCGCGCTCGAGCTGCTTGCCGCCCGCGTCGGTATCGGGGTCGGTGCTCGTGCCGGGCCGCCCGTAGAACAGCCGCACTTCGACGCGCACGCTGCGGCCGTCGGCATCGAGTGTCTTCGTCAGCGCTCCGCTCGTGCGCGTGTACTTGTCGTACGAGGCAACCGGCGAGCGGAAGCCCTTGTCGATCAGCCACGCGTAGAACCGCTTGCTGTCGCTGAGATGGCTCTGCGAGTGATAGTCGTAGCCATAGTGGACGTCGACGGTGAGCGCGCCGTCTTCGAACAGCCGCTTGTAGTCCCACCACGCGTCGCTCGACTTCACTTCTTCGCGAATCGCGAGCGTCAGCGATTCTTTCTGCGACGCGGGCACAGCCGACGGATTCCAACCGTCCCACGGTGCCTTGCGGTACCACTCGGCGTCGCGCTCCATCTCGGCGTTCGTCGGCGTACCGACTTCGATCGTGAATTCGCTGCTCGCGTTGAGCGGCAGCCGTCGCATCAAGTTGCGGTCGCCCGCGATCACTTGCTCGAACGTGAAGTCCCACGTCGTCGCGTTGCGCTGCACGATGCGGAGAGTCTCGTAGGCGCCGTTCTTCACCATCGCGGAGAACCCGCCGTAGTTCGCGTTCGCGTCGGCGTGCGCACCCTCGCGCTCCTTGTCGACGAGGTACGCATTCAGAAACCACGTGATCGCGGTGTGCTCGAGTGCGATCAGCTTGCGCACGCGTGCGTCGGTCGCGCCTTCTTCGGCGACGATACGGCCGGTGCCGGTGACGACGTATTCTTTCGCCTGCAACGAGAAGAAGTCGTCGGCCTTGCCGTCCTCGACGACGAAGCCGTCCTCGGCGTCCTCGGCGAACGGGCTGTCGAACGCGGTGCACCCCGCGTGAACGACGAGCGCAGCAATGGCGAGACCAGTAGCCGTGGCGAGACGCATCCGGCCTGGAATTGCACGGCCGGTACCAGCATCCGCGGCAGTGGTTCCCAGCAGTTAACCGCTGTGCCGGCCCGCCGTGGATAGCGGAGCGGCCGGGTCAATCGTTACAGCTGCGCTTCACGCGCAGGACGTCTGCGCGATCTGCGACGGGCTCGCCCGACAGCTCGGGGCTGGTCGCCAGCGCTCCGGCCGACGCGAACACTCCGGGCGGTACGCCGGCGAGCGCGCCCGGACCGAGCTGCGACGTCGTGCCTTCGAGCACCTCGACCATGACGCGGATCTCGACGCGCATGCGCGGCTGGCCGATCGCGATCGCCGCGGCGAGTGCTCGGCGTGCGAGCTCGGCACCGTCGCCGGGCAGCGCGGCACCCGCGAGGATCGCGTTCGACGCGTCGGCCATGATGTCGAAGCCGGCGTCGCGCAGCAGCCGCTGTGCATCGAGCAGTGCGCGATCGACAGCATCGAGATCGTCGTCCGAGCAGCCGGGCGATGCGGCCTCGACATAGACGGCGGCGCCGCGCCGAGGTGCGGGGCGTGCTGCGAGCGCGTCACGAAGATCATCGAGGAATGCGCCGACGTTCGGGTGGCGCGCAGCCGGCGACTTCGCCATCGCGCGCCGTATCACCGCATCGAGCGCGGGTGGTGTCGCGATCAAGTCACTCGCGCGTGGCGGCTCGGCCGACAGGTGCATCTCTTCGGTCTCGACGAGGGTCCTTGCCGAGAATGGCGGCCGACCCGTCAGGCAGTGGAAGAGCAGCACGCCGAGCGCGTAGATGTCGGTGCGCTCGTCGATCGGCCAGCCGAGCAGCTGCTCGGGTGACATCGCGAGCGGCGTGCCGAGCAGCTGCATCGACGTCGTGATGCCGGGGTTTCCCGGTCGTAACAACTTCGCGATGCCGAAGTCGACGAGCTTGACCGCGACCGGATCGCGATCCGCGACCACCATCACGTTGTCTGCCTTCAGATCGCGATGGACGATGCCGCGCGCGTGCGCTGCAGCGACGGCGCCGCAGATCTGCTCGAACACCGCGAGCGTCGTCGCGATCGGCAGTGCGCCGCATGCCGCGATCTCCGCGGCGAGCGATCGCCCAGCGAGCCACTCCATCGCGATGTACGTCGCGCCACGGTGCTCGCCGAGCCCAAACACCTCGACGATGTGCGGATGATCGAGCTCGGCGAGTGCCGACGCTTCGAGTCGCAACCGGTGCAGCGCGTTTCCTTCCGTCGCGTGATGCGGCAGCAGCATCTTGATCGCGACGGACCGGCTGCCAAGGCGCGCCTCGTAGAGTTGCGCAAAGCCGCCGCGCGAACGCGCTGCAACGATCGTCATGCCGTCGACCAGCTCGCCAGCGGCAAGCGGGATCGGATCCTGGGGCTCTGGGAGAGTCTCCGCCAACATGCTTGCGTGGACCGCCACCATCTCAACCTCCAATTGGCCACTGTTCAAACGTCGTGCACGCTGCCGCGTTTGCGACCGCTTCGCACGGGCCCGTGAGAAATGTTGTCATCGGCCACTGCCAGCTTGTCCCGAAGGCGCTGCAGTCGGCCGCATCGCGATCGCCCACGCGTGGCGGCGCATCGAGGGTGCCGCACTGATGTCGACACCGGTCGACATACTGGGCGGCGCAATTGCGCGTGTAGAGGCCAGTCCTTGGATCGGGTCCGGCGCATACGCGATACGCCATGTACGCGATGTCATGTCTCCAGTTGTCCGACGCGCACGCGTACATCTGTGGGTAGACGACGCCGATGAAGTCGTTCGAGAGCTGACCGCCGTCGGAGATCCACGTGCCCGTGATCGGATCCATCGACTGCACGGCATACGGAGGGTCCGCATTGACTCGAACCTCCGGCTTGCCCGGGGCGAGGTTGTTCGCTCCGAACAAATCACCGTAGAACGAACCTTCGCGCCAGCGGAAGGCCTGCTGTTCGCTCGCAGGGTAGCGGCACGCGATCTCCGCCCGATCCACGCAGGACGCGTCCCACGTCTTGGTGCAACACGCCGAGTCCTGCTCGCACACCGTGGAGACGCACAGGCTGCAGCTCGCGTTGAGAGCGTCGCCTGTCGTGAGCGGATCATGGTCGCATTTCGAGGTGTCGATC
>DATDCH010000708.1:0-10031 GCA_036524455.1 Kofleriaceae bacterium
CCTGGGCGATGATCGCAAAGCGTGCCTCGTCCTGCCCGAGCGGAGCCGCGCCAAGCCATTGCGTGACGGCCAGCCCAACCCAAACGACTGCCGCTGCACCGAGCAACAGCTGCCACGCAGGGCGACGCAACATCGACGGGATTCTACGCGAACGCACAACCCAGCGAACGCGAGGTCGTCCGCGGATCGCTCACCGCAAGCTACTCGGCCGCGAGTGCACGCAGCACCGCGGCAGTTTCATTTGCGGTGCGGATCGAGATCATCGGCTCTTTGAAGAAGTCGCCAAACGCGCGCAACTTGTCGCCGATGCGTTCGGCACTGCGACGACGCGCGGGCCGCGATCGATCGAGATCGCTGCAGCGCGGCATCGGCCGGCGACGGGCCTAGCCAGCCACGGCTTCACGGCCGGCCAGCCGCCTGGCGGGCAACAGGTGTCGGGGTCAGCCGACACACGTGCGGCGGCGCGTTCGCCCAACCCGTTGGAACAGATTTGCGACACAGCGGTCTCGTGCTTGCACAAGCGAGCCGCAGGAGGATCGATGTACCGACTCACTGTGTTGGCTGCGGCGGTTCTGGCTGCATGTACTGCGAATGTCGACGTGATCACGCTCGACGACGACATCGGCAACGAGCCACGCGAAGTGCTGGCCGCGCCCGGCGACACCATCCAGTTCCGCGACATCGAGCTCGTCGTACCCGAGGAAGTCGGTGATGGCGTCGGGTTCGTCGCCGAGCTCGACGACGGCTGGCTCGAGGTCAGCCTCGAGAATCGCGGTGACGGTGTCGCGATGATTCACGTGACCTCGGAAGCGGTGAGTCTCGAGGACGGCACCGAGCCAACGACGACCGAGCTCGTCAACCCTGCATGTACCGATGGTGCGAACACCATCCACGGGCGGAAGTGGAAGTCGACGTATCGCTGGCAGCTCAGCAGTGCGTACAGCCCGACCGCGGCCTTCGAGGCGATGGTCATCCGCGGCGCGAACAACATCGTGACCTCGCGTAACGACTGCGGGCTGGCTGATAGCGTCAGCGCCAGTCACGTATTCGTGGGTAGGACGAGCGGGGGCACGGCTATCAGCTCAGCCGGAGGTTGCGGTGGTCGCGACGGCAAGAACGTCGTCGGGCTCGGCGCGCTGACCTCGTACAAGGCCTACACGTGTTGGTACTGGGACAGCACCGGCACGCTCATCGAGGCCGACATCAAGTTCCGCTCTGCCGAGAATTGGATCACGACGACGTCGATTCCCGCCGGATGCACCGGTCGGCTTCATCTCGAGAGCGTCGCGACGCACGAGTTCGGTCACGTGTTCGGCCTGCTACATCCGAGCGGAAACCACCCCGCGCTCACGATGCAAGCGGGCGGCACGTGTAGCGCGAGCAAGGCGACGCTCGGGCTCGGCGACGTTCGCGGGCTGCGCCAGCTCTACTGAGCTGCGGCTCGAGGCGAATCCCGGGATCGTTCCGAGTGCCACGTCTCGAACGGTCGGGCATACTGATCCGTGTGCTCGTTCGCCCCCATATCTCCATCGCAGGTGCTCGGAGGATCGCGGTGACCAAGCCCGATCCCGAGCTGCTGCGCGACGTCGTCTCGGAGAAGGTGCTCGCGGCATGGCGGGCAGCGTCCGAGGCGCTGGTGCGCGCCGGGATCCGTCACGTCGTGGTTGGGGGCCTCGCGGTCGGCGCGAACGGGTATCCGCGCGCGACGAAAGACGTCGACTTCCTCGTTGGAGATGACGCGTTCGTTCACCACCCCGGTGGGTTGGTGACGATGAACCCGGCGTTGCCGATCGAGGTGAACGGTGTGGCGATCGACTATCTATCCGCGCGAGAGGGCGAGCAGCACCTGGCAGCGGCACTCGCGGAGCCCCCAGGTACGTTCGTGGATGCGCCTCGCCTCGTCTACATGAAGCTCCGGGCGGCACGACTGCGCGATCGCAGTGACGTGGCGGGTTTGGTCAACTCTGGAGCCGATGTCGAGGCGTGCCGCGCATATCTCTCGGCCCACGCCCCGGACCTGGTCGATGCGTTCGAAGACCTCGTGCGCCGCGCAGCTGCAGAGGAATAGGTTTGTCGCGTTAGTCGACCGTGACGCCGAGGTGGCGGCGCACCTCGAAGTACGACGGCGACACCGAGTATGCGACGAGCTCTTGCACGCGCTGGTTCGGCCGCAACACGCCGGGCGCCGCTGCTTCGCTCGCGATCATGCGTGCGCTCGCGGCAAGGTCGCCGCAGATGATCAGGCCGGCTCGCTGCGCGGCGGCGTCGACGGAGTTGCGCCATCGCGTCAAGTCGGCCTGCTCCGGCAGCCGATGCACGAGCTGCATCAGCGCTTCGCCGGTTTGGCGCGTCAGGTGTTTCGGCAGCTCGCCCGCGATCGCAGCGACGATCTGTTCGAGGTCGGCACGAATCCGCCGCGGCTTGCCGACGATCGCGGATGCAGCTGCGAGGGCCGCCTCGAGCTCGTCGGCCGATGCAAGCGTGAGCTTCAAGTAGTAGCTGGGCCGGAGCAGCGCGATCATCGAGCCCACCGACGCCGCGATCTCGGTGTCGCGGTAGCCGGTCATCAAGTCGCGGCCGACGATCACCGCCGGTGCGAGCCGCCCCTTCTCGATGCAGTTCGCGAGCAACAGGCGACCCTGGCGGCGCGGCTGCACGTAGACATCGGGCAGCGCGACCTGCAGCACGCGCGATGCGTGCTTGAAGATCTTCGCGACAACGCCGGTGCTCTCCTCGATCGCGAGCCGCTCTTTCGGCTTGAGCTGGAACGCTTTCGTCGGCCCTGCGCGCAACGCGACGGAGGCTTCCCACGTGAGCGCAAAGATCGCGCTGATCGTCATGTCCTCGTCGGCGTGCCGCACGTGGCCCCACGCGTCCTCGTCGAGCAGGCCCTTCGCCTTGCGCGTCTCGTGGCGCTGATAGCGGTGGTAGAGCGCGGTCTCTTCTTTGTTCGCTTGCTTGAGGAACACGAGCGCGCGTGCAACGCACCACGCTTCGTCGGTGCGCCCGCTCGCGAGCGCGGTGCGGCCGAGCGCGCGATACGCATCGGCGTTCATCGGATCGACTTCGACGAGCTTCGCGGCTTTCTCCGCAGCTTGCTTCGGCCGCTTCGCGCCGGTCGCCGAGTAGAGCTCGGCGAGCACGCGTGCACGGTGCGCGGACTTGTCGGGATCGAGCGCGTGCGCGATCTCGAATGCTTCGATCGCGCTCTGCGGGTGATCGAGCCGCACCCGGTAGATGTCGCCGAGGCCGTCCCACAGCGGCAGCAGCAGCGCGTCGTCCTTTGCCAGCCGCTTGATCATGCGGCGGTACGATTGCTCGAGGTACTTCCAGTTTTTCTCGGCGCTGACGAGCTCGCGGAGCGCGTGGAATGCGTCGAGCGCGCGCTCGCGCGTCGCGTCGCGCATCGGTTCCTCGCGGAACATCTCGTCGATCGCGGTCTCGTAGCATTCGAGCGCGCCGGCTTCGTCCATCAGGTGCGTGCGGCGAATCTCGGCCGACGCGAGGTGATAGGCGCCTCGCCTCGCCTTGTCGGTCTCGACCGCCAGGAAGCGCTCGATCGTCTCGACCGCCGCCTTCCACTGGCCGGTCTCGGACTGCAGCTCGAGGATGCGCTGCAGGATGCGATGGTTCGATTTGTCGATCTCGAGCGCCTCGAGGTACGTCGACATCGCGCGCGACGTCGCGGACAGCTTCTCGCGATAGAGATCACCGATCCGCTCGAGGAACCCGACGCGTTCCGCCGGTGTCGCCATCGCGGCGAGGCTGCGCAAACTCGCGATCGCCTCGTCGTACGAGCCGCGTGACATGTGCAGCTCGGCGAGGTCGTCGAGCGTCTCGCGGTGGTTGCCGTCGAGATCGAGCACCTTCTGATAGAACGAGACCGCCTGCGGCACCTTGCCGAGCTCGGCGTGAATGGCGCCGAGCTTGCGGTAGATCGCGAGCAGCTGCGGCCGTTCGAGAGCCGCCTGATGACGCGCGACGATCGTCTGGTACGACGCGGCCGCGGCATCGAGCTGGTTACTGCGATAGAACGCCTCGGCGCGGTCGAGCTGCGTCGTCGGCGACTGGTCGATCGCGCACGCGAGATCGTAGAGCTCGATCGCGGTGCGGAACTTCGCGAGCTCGAGCGCGCAGCGTGCCGCCTTCGAGAAGATCGCGAGCCGCTCGTTTGCGGGCAGCGATTCATCGGCCTTCGCCCGCGCGGCCTGCTCCTCGAGGTGCTGCCACAGCGACGCCCACTCCTCGGTGTCGTGGAGGACCTCGGCCATCGCTTGCTTGGCGTCGGTGTGATCCGGATCGATCTCGAGGATGCGCTCGAGGCACGCACGAGCGTTCTCGTTGTCGGCGAGCCGATAGCGGTACACCCACGCCGCGTCGGTGAGCAGGCGCAGCGTCTCCGCTTGATCGCGGGACATTTGAGCAGCGCGCAATAGCTTTTCAGCAGCGGCGACGAGCTTGCCTTGCTGCAGCAGCACGCGACCCATGCCTTCGTGCGCGCCCGCGTTGTCCGGATCGAGCGCGATCGCTTCGGCGAGCGACGCTTCGGCCTTCACCGTGTCGCGTGCGCTGAGATGCACCTGACCGATGCGCTGCAGCATCTCGCTGTGCTCGCGGCGATCGTTGACCGTCTCCGCGGCGAGCCGCTGCAGAATGTCGAGTGCCGGTTGCCACTGACCGGCGCGATCGTAGAGCCGTGCGAGCGCATCGAGCGCGGCGCGGTTGTGGGTGTCGATCGACAACACCTCGCGATAGGTCGAAATCGCGCTCTCGGCGTTCGCGAGCCGATTCTCGAGCAGATCGGCGAGCTCGAGCAGCACCGCGACGCGCTCGAACGGCTCGACGGTCAGCTTGTTCTGTGCGCGCAGTGCGAGCGCGAGCTCTGCCCATTGCTCGTCGTCGCGAAGTGCGCGGACCAGGCCCTTTTGGCCGTCGATGTTGCGCGGGTCGAGCGCGAGTAACTTCTGCCACGTCGCGATCGCGCGATCGAGGCGGGCGAGCTCGTGCCACGCGGCGGCGATATCGGGGAACCGACGCACCTGCTCGGCGGCGGTGGTCGCGTCGACCTCGGCCTCGCTCGCTTCGAGCAGTGCCTCGGTCTGGCCCGTGGTCTGATAGACCTTCGCGAGACCCTGAAATGCGGGCACGTGCTTGCCGTCGAGCGCGAGCGCATCGCGGAACGCTTCGACCGCGTCGTCGGGCCGGCCGAGCCGCTCGGCGAGCACCGTGCCGAGCTCGACATAGAGATCGACGATCACCGCGCGTGGTGCCGACAGGCCGAGCGTCTCGATCAAGCGAGGGAGCAGGTCGCCGAGCTCCTCCCAGTTCTCGCGATCGAGGTGGATGCGATGCAGCGCGACGAGCGGCGCCGACGCTTCCGGATCATCAGCCGCTGCGCGCTCGAACCACTCGATCGCGTCGTACGGCTGCTCGAGCTTCTCCTCGTAGATCTCGGCGACCTCGGTGAAGAACAGTGCCCGCTGCTTCGGATTGGTGTCGCGGTCGGCACAGCGCACGAGCAGCGTGATCAGCTCGGGCCAACGACCGTCGGTGCGCAACACGAGCGCGGCCTCGTTGCTCTTCTCGGGATTGAGCCGGGCTGCGCGCTCGAAAGCGGCGGCCGCTTCGTCGAGGTTCGTCACGTGATCGCGCAGCCACTTGCCGATCGCCTGCCACAAATCGCCCGCGACCTGCGGATACTTCTGCTCGAGCTCGTGGGCGAGCGCTTTGGTCTCGGCCATCAGCCCGCTCGCCAAGTCGACGCGCGAGGCGAGCCGGTCGAGCTGCTCGATCAAGTGCGGCCGCTCGGGCTCGCGGCGGAACACGGTCATCCACACGACGAACGCATCGTGCGGGTTCGCGAGCTTGTCCTCGAAGATGTGCGCGACGAGCATCAGCGGCTCGAGGTCCGTGGTCTTCTGGGCACGGTCGAGCAGCAGCGCGCTCAGCGGCTCCCACTGTTCGCCGGCGGTGTACAGCTTGCCGAGCTCGCGCGATGCCATGTCGTTCGACGGCTCGAGCTCCAGCACCTTCTCGTAGGTGGCGATCGCGCGTTCGTCGTCGGACGTGCGCTCGTGCGCGAGGTTCGCGAGGTTGAGCAGCATCGCGATGCGCTGGCGATCATTCTCGGCGAGCACGACGCGCTTCTCGACGAGCTCGATGCACTCCTCCCAGCGACCCTGCTGAACGTAGAACTGCTCCATCGCATCGAGGATGCGCGTCTCGCCCGCATCGATGGTCTGCGCGCTGCGCCACGCCTCGATCGCGCGATCGGGATTGTGGAGCCGCTCGGCCTCGATGCTGCCGAGCTCGATCAGCAGATCCAGCTGTTCATCCTCGTCGGGCTCGCCGACCTCCATGCCATCGCGGATCAGCTCGCGGATGCCTTCGGCGACCTCCGCCCACGCGCCTGCCTTGCGAAACTTGTCGAGCTGCGTGCGCTTCGTCGCGACGTCGGCGATCGAGACTTCGATCTCGTAGCCATCGCCCTGTTCGCGCTTCGTCGTTGTCGCCGAGCCCGCGGCCTTCGCGCGACCGGCGAGCACGCGGGCGAGTGCCCGGGCGCTGACGTCGAGCAGCGGGGTCAGCTCGTCGACGTCGTCGGCGCTCGGCTGCGAGTCGCCGCAGTGCCCGGCCACGAGCGCGACCGTGCGCGAATTGATCGTGACCGGCAGCAGGAACGCGGATGCCGACGCACCGCCGATCATCTCGAGGAAGCCGTCGATAAACGGCTCCCCGGTCGCGAGCGGACCGATCGACGGTGATCCGCTGGCGATCGCCGACTCGAGCGCCGACACCGTGTTGCGGGGGATGCGGAGCGCATCGATGCCGCCGACATCGAAGCCGTCATCCGCGATCGCGGTCCTGCCGCGAATGTGATCGGGATGCACCGAGAGGAGCGCCGCGAAGCGCGCCTTCGACCGTGCGGCCCGCAGCAACAAATCAAAGACCTGCTGGCGGTCGCTTGCGCCTTCGATGGCGCTCGCTGCACGAGCCGGATCTAGCGGCGATTTAAGCGCTGTAAGTTCCACCCGCACAGGGAAGCGATGGTACTTCCGGTGCCGAGCGCGCGCGAGTGGTAAGCTCGCCGCGAGATGGCCAAGCGCGTCGATCATGATGCGACGCAAGAGGTGTCGGCGAGCATGCTCGTGCCCGACAAGCGTCCTGCTGCGAAACCTCCCGTCAGTAACGCTCCGAAGAACGATGCGAGCATGTGGATGCAGGCGCCGGTCAGCGCCGACGACTTTGTATCCGCGCCGCGCAGGAAACCCGTCGCGCCCGGTGGTGGCAGCGGCCGCGCCGTGATCGTCGGTCTGATGGCCGCGGCGTTCGTCGGGGTGAGCGCTGCCGGCGTGTATTTCGCGTTCCTCAAGGACTCGCCGAAGAACGCGTCCTTCGCCTCGCCTTCGACACCGGGCTCGGCGGCACCCGCGCCGGCGGTGGCCACCGCGACTCCGGACGCCGCGGTCGCAGCCGCAACGCCCGATGCCGCGGCCGCTGCAGCACCTGACGCGGGGGCGCCGGCGATGGTCGCTGGCATGAAAGTCGATGCGATCACAGCCGCGGATCCCGCTGTAAAGAAGACGAAAAAGCGGGCTACCACGAAGAAAAAGCCAACCAAGAAGAAGACCGCGACAGCACCCAAGCGCCGCAAGTAGTATGCGGCCCGTGCGTAGGTTGTTTGTCCTTCTAGTAGTGGCCGCGTGTGGTTCGCCTTCGGGCGCTGTCGATGCTGGCGCGGGCGATGCGATGATCGATGCAGCGCCCGTGGACGCCTTGGTCCTGACGCTGCCGCCGACGAACGCGAAGTTCGACTATCAGCTCGGCGGGCCGTATCCGCCGCCATCGGGCGTCAAGGTCATCTCGCGCGATCGCAACGCGGGCCGCGTCGATGGCCTCTACAACATCTGCTACGTCAACGGCTTCCAAATCCAGCCCGACGAAGAGGACTGGTGGCTCCTCAACCACCCGGACCTGATCCTCAAAGACGCCAACGGCACGATCGTGCGGGACACGCAGTGGAACGAGATGCTGCTCGACATCCGGCTCGCCGAGAAACGCACCGCGATCGCATCGATCATCGGCAGGTGGATCAAGGAGTGCGCGACGCTCAGCTTCCAGGCCGTCGAGATCGACAATCTCGATTCGTATACGCGCTCGCAGGGTCTGCTCCTCGAGCACATGGCGATCCAGACGATGGCGCAGATGGCCGAACATGCGCATGCGGTCGGTCGCCCGATCGCGCAGAAGAACTCGTCGGACCTCGCGGCGAAGAAAGCCGAGCTCGGCACCGACTTCGCGATCGCCGAGGAGTGCAACCGCTACAACGAATGCGACATGTACACGGCTGCGTACGGCGATAACGTGATCGTGATCGAGTACCGCACGGCGGACTTCACCGCGGGCTGCACGGCGTTTCCGAATCTGTCGATCGTGCTGCGCGACACGAACCTCGTTACACCGTCGAGCACGGAGTACGTGTACGACGGCTGCTGAACATGGATTCGCAGCGCATCCGCGACGGCCTCGCGAAGCTGGGTGTCAAACGGCTGCTGCTCGCGATTCACGACGTCAGCTTTCCTTCTGATCCCGACGAGGATATCGGCCGCGGCTCGCCCGCGACGAAGGCCGCGGCGCGATTGTTCGCGTACGCTCGCTCGCTCGGATTCACCGGCGTGCAGCTCGGCCCGCAGGGCCAGACGTCGCGCAGTAATCCGTCGCCCTACGACGGGACGATCTTCTCGCGGCACGTCGGCAACATCGGGGTCGCGTCGTTTCGCACCGGTGGACCGTTCGAGGGCTTGCTGCCGCCGGGGTTCCTCGAGACCCAGCTCGTCGACGGTGGCGGTCGTGCTCGTCATCACCACGCCTATGACGTCAGTCAGGGCCGCGTCACTGCGGCCTAGCTGGCGCTGCAACGCGGGGCGCGTCCGGACTTGAAGCTTCGCGCTCGGATGTTCTTTGGCGAGCACCCCACTTGGCTGTACTCGGATGCGATGCATGCGGCGATCTCCTCGACGTATGCCGGCGCTGGATATCAAGCCTGGGACGAGCGCGATCGTGACATCTGGCTCAACGACGATCGCGGTCGACTCGAGACGCTCTACAAGCAGCACGGGGCAGCGTTCCAACGGTACGTACTTGGCCAGATGCTGGTTCACGAAGAGCACATGCGCGTACGCCGCAACTGCAAGCTGCAGCTCTTCGGCGATATGCAGATCGGCTACGCCGATCCCGACGCGTGGCGATACGCCGACTTGTTCCTGCATGACTACCGCATGGGCGCGCCGCCGAGCCGCACGAACCCCGAGGGCCAGCCGTGGGGCTATCCCGTTCTCGATCCCGCGCAGTACGGCGACGCCTCAGGACGGCTGATCGTTGCACGCGCCCAGAAGGCATTCGCCGAGTACGACTCGCTGCGCATCGATCACCCGCATGGCCTCGTCTGCCCGTGGGTCTATCGCACGGATACCGGCGATCACGGCGAAGCAGTCCGCACCGGTGCGCGGCTGTTCGAGTCGCCGGATCTGCCAGACCACCCGGCGCTCGCACCGTTCGCGATCGCGCGTGCGGAGCAGATCGATCGCGCGCGGCCGCGCTACCACGACGCGTGGGTGAGCGGTCTCGACGAGTACCAGATCGCGTGTTACGCGCTCTTCGTCGACGCGATCGTCGAAGCCGCCGAGCAGGCGGGCCACTCGCGTGACGACCTCAGCATGGAAGTGCTGTCGACACTGCCGGCGCCACTTGCCGCGGTGCTCGCGCGGCACGGGCTCGGTCGCTGGCGCGTCACGCAGAAGGCGAACCTCGACGATCCGACGGACGTCTATCGCACCGAGAACGCGGTGCGCGAAGACTGGCTCATGCTCGGTAATCACGACACGCCGCCGATCTTCGCGGTGATTCGCGGCTGGTCGCCAGCACAGCTCGAGAAGTGGGCGCGTCACCTCGCGGCACGCCTGCGCTTGCAGCAGCCGCACCGTCTCACGAGCGACCGCTTCCTCGCGAGCGCGATGCTCGCCGAGCTGTTC
>DATDCH010000709.1:0-21605 GCA_036524455.1 Kofleriaceae bacterium
GTCTTCATGCCGAAGTCGCCGAACGGCTCATCGCGTTCGCGCACGGCTTGCTTGAAGCCACCTTCCATGGCGCGGCGCTGGAACGCGTAGCCTTCCTGCGTGTGGCGCGTGATGCCGTCGAACACGGTGCCGACGAGCTGCGTGGTGTGCAGACCCTGCGCGAGCAGCGTCTGGTTGAGCAGCAGCTTCATCATGACGAGCTGATTGATCGGCATGCGTGCGATGCGGCCGAGCAGGATCTCGAAGCGCTCGTCGAGCTGGTCGGGCGGCGCGGATTCGATCGCGAGACCCCATTCCTTGGCTTCCTTGCCGGAGAGGCAGTCGCCGGTGAACAGCAGGCGCTTCGCCTTCTCGAGGCCAAGCCGGTAGAGCCACAGCGACGTCGTCGGCGAGCCCCACACGCGCGCCGGCGGATAGCCGATCTTCGCGTCGTCGGCGATCACGAGCAGGTCGGAGCACAGCGCCATGTCGGTGCCGCCCGCGACACAGAAGCCGTGCACTTTGCAGACGACCGGCTTCTCGCCGTAGAACAGGCTCATGAAGCCGCGGACGTTGCGGTTCATCATTGCGTAGTCGACCATCGGATCCCACGTGCTGTTTGGATCGTGGTTCTGCGCGATCACCATCGGATCGACGGGTGAGCCTTTCGGTCGGCCCTTCAGCTCGCCGCCCATGCCGAATCCCTCGGCGCTCTCGACGAGATCGTAGCCGCCGCAGAATCCGCTGCCGTTACCCGCGAGCGCGATCACGTGCACGGCGGGATCGAGGTTCGCGCGCTCGACGCATGCGGCGAGCTCTTGCGGCAGCGCGAGCGTGATGCCGTTACCGCGCGCTGGCCGGTTCAGCGTGATGCGCGCGATCTTGCCCGTGACCTCGTAGGTCATTGTCTCGAGAGTTTCCACGTGTACCTCCAGCGATGCGGGGAGCATCGCCAACTGCGGCTGCGCGCGCTAGGTCATGGACCTGCGTTCGCCCACGCGGCGTCGCCGGTCGCCCATTGCTGGATCCACGTCGAGAGCACGACGCCGCCCGAGGTCTGCGCGGTCGGGCTGGCAAGTAACACGTGACCCGAGCCTGCAAGCACGTAGGCGGCCTGCCCGGAGGTTGGCGACATCGCGGCCTGCGCGGCGAGGGTGGCGGTCTGCAGCTGGTCCATCGTGAGGCCGAAGTACTGCGCGATCGTTTGATCGCGCGTGTACGCGAGCAAGCCGTAGCGTTCGCCGGGGCGCGCTGTGTCGCGCAGTGCCGCGGTCATCGCGCCGAGATCGGATGTGCACGTCGAGCAGGTCGGTGGGAACGACAGCTGCCACGACGCCTGCATCGCGCTCCACCGCGTCGGCTCCATCGCGACCAACTGCGACGAATCGGCGAGCACGTGCACCTTGGCCTGAGGCCACGCGAGCCGTGCGAGATCCCAGTCGAACGAAACGCCGTAGCCGCCGGCAGAAGCGCCGAGCATCCAGACCATCGTGGCGTCGGGCCGCGTTGCGGCGAGGCGCTCCATCAGCGCACTCGTGTTGCGTCGCCCGACGTGATGGACTTGCGCCGTGCCATACGTGGCGACGTTGTTGCCGTCGTGGAGGTCGCCGGTGCAGTACGGGACGTAGATCCAGCTCGCGTTCGCGAACGGATTCACCGCAGCGCGCTGCAGGATGTACGCGCCGCCGATGCCCATGATCTCGGAGTTGAATTCGGTCTGGCCATAGCCGCCCGTGATGTGCACGGCCGACATGAGGCTAAAGCACGTGTTCGCGTCCCAGCAGGCGCCGCCGCCGGCCATGAACACCATCACGTCGGGGCTCGTATCGACGAGGTTGACGCCGATACCAGTCGGCGAACCATCGGCGCACGTCATGCCGTCGATCGGGATCCACGTCCAGGTTCCCGGCGGTGCCACGATCGGAGGTGACGCGTCACCGGTCGACGCGTCGGAGCCGGGCGTGCCGCTCGAACCGCCGCAGCCGAGCGCGAGCGACGAGATCAAGAAGACGAGCGATCGCATGGAGGTATACGTATCATATACCTAAACCGGGACGACAGCGTCGAGAACTAGAGCCCGCGCAGCATCGTCGGCTCGCGGCTCGCGTAGTCGTACGCGGCGTAGCTGCCGACCGCGACGGCGCCGACGGCGGCCCACACGTACCAGCGCGCGTACCAGCGGCGGGGTTGCGCGGACTCGCCGCGCGCCGTGGCGACCATGACATCGATGTCGACGAGGTTCTGCGACTCGGACGCGGCGGCGATTTCACGCGCGATCGTGGCGGACGATGAGGCGCCATCGAGCTCGAGCGGTTTAGACACCTTGTTCGCACTGACGTCGTAGAGTCGGTACGTCACGCGGTCTGCGCCGCCGCCCTCGATCACGAGCAGACGCGAGACGCCGGTCAGCTTCGCGAGCGCGCTGGCACGCTTCAGGCGCGGTCTGCCTTCGGGGGCAGCGGCGGTCGCGTCGACGAGCCGGGCCGCGCGGTCAAGCGTCGATTCGTCGTCGAGGCGGATCGAGATGCGCGCCATGCGATCCGGTTCGATCTCGATCAGCTCGCTGTGCGGCTTGCGCTTGGGCGCGATGATCGTGACGAGGTGCAGGCCGACGGACAGCGTGAAGCGATCGTCCGCGCCGCGCGCCTGGCCGCCGTCGATCGAGACCCGCGCGTCGGAAGGCTCGCCGACGATGCGCAACGTGCCCGTGTGGGTCGGTTCGCGCTTCGCGCGCTTGATCAGCGAGCGCAGGCGCGGCGAAGTGAGCTTCTCGTCGATCACGAGCGCCGGGTTGAGCCGGTACGCGGCGCGCAGCCAGAGCAAGGCCTCGTCGCCGTTGTCCTGCGCGGCGGCGATCATGCCTCGCCATTGACCGAGTTGGGCGAGCAGCGGCGCAGGATCGCGGCTGTGAAGGATCCGCCGTTCGTTGGTGTCGATCAATACGAGCGCGGTTTCGAACTCGGAGCTCGCGTACGCGTCACGGATCGCGTCGAGATCGGGAATCGTCGCGGCGCGACCATCGAGCGTTGCTTCGAGGTCCTCGTCGAGATCGACGAGCAACTTGTGCGAGTCGAGTACGCGCCGGAGCCGCTCGATCGGACCGACCTGATTGGCACTCGGCGCCGCGTTGACGACGACGAGCTGGGGTGCATCGTCTCTGCCCGCGTGCGCGGCTCCGGTGGCGAGGAGGACTGCACTGAGAGCAAGTTGGTGTCGCATGGGTCACCTACGGGAGCACGATCATGGCGCCGCCGAACGTATAGTCCGGCGAGCCGAGCATGACCGTGCGCGTGGCGCCGGCCGCTTCGATCTTTGCGTTGACGAGCGTGTCGGCGTACAGCACGAACAGGCCGCTCGGGCCGGCGCGGGTCTGGTCGCTGCGCACGACGAGCTTGCCGGTCGCGTCGAAAGGATCGACGTAGACGACCTTGCCGTGTTTCGAGTCGACGGTGATCACGGCGCCACCGGCGGGCGTTTTCGGGCTCGCGTTGGTCCATACCGATCCGAACAGGATGTTGGGGAACTGGCCCTGCAGCGTGCGGTCGACTTGTTGCCACACCCGGTAATCGACCGCGGCGGTCTCGAGCTCGCCGACCGCGGCACACACGCCGGCGCCGGAGATCACGCATGCATTGGTGGCGCCTGATTCGTTCGCTGCTGCGAGCGCCAGGCACGAGCTCTCGCCGGGGCGTGCGAGTTGGACCATGCCCGGGAACGTGACGAGGTTGTTCGTGCCGGGGCGCCACGAGACACCGCCGAAGAAGTCGACGCCTTTGCCGTACAGCTTCGGCACGAGCGTGCCGAGCGAGCTCCAGCCTTTGCCGTCGGTGTATGTCATCGCCGCGCCGCACGCCGCGCTGCTTCCACTCGCCACGAGCTTGAACATATCGACGACGCGCACCTTGAGGTCGGTCGTCGGGCACTTGAGGTTCGGCACCGCCTGGATGGCGATCGAGTCCTGGCCGATGTAGTTGGCCTTCGCGAAGAATGCGAGGTCCGCGGTGAAGTGCGGCGCGAATTCCGGATCGGAGTCGTCGGTGCGAGCACACGGCGTTGGGCCCGCATAGCCGCGCATCGTGACGCCCGCGAGACCGCTTTCCGGGAGCTCGAGCGTGATCTTGTCGCGAAACATGTCGTGCAGCGCACCGTAGGTGGCGGCTGCTCGCGGCAATTCGACGCACGACCGCGTGTAGTCCTTGTCGTCCTGCACGAAGCCGGTGCCGATCGCGCGGATCTCGATCGCGGTGATGCAACTCGTGTCGAGCTGCTCCGCATTGGCCGGTGCCCTGAATGACAGCTCGACCACGGGTTCTGCGCACCCGCCGGCGAGCACCAGGCTCGCAAGCATGAGCCGCCGCGGCGCGGGGCTCGACCGCTGGCCCTGGATGTTCCGCTCCCGCATGCCGCCTAGATATACAAGGCGTGTACCAGTCGAGCGTCAGTTCGGTTGGCGGACTTACGCTGGTTGCGTCGCGGAGGTTGGGGCGGCGGTCCCCGCTCGTAATCGGTTTTGCGACGACGGCGCGTCGTAAACATCGCGTTTACCGTCGAGCTTCTCGGCTGGGGACCCGAGCCCCAGCGGATCGAGGACTCCGGTCGCCTTGACGTGCGAGGTATACACGATGTATATCTTGCCCACAAAGGGGGACTGATCATGCTCGACGTCTCGAAGAACGCACAGACATTGCTCGCGGCCCTGCTGTTGGCGTCGTGCATAGCGGACGAGGAACCAAACCAAACGTCGCAGGCGGGCGATCTGACGCTCGTGTCGAGCAACGGCATCACGGTCGGTGCGAGCCGGTGGATCAGCGCGCGTACGGTGGAAGTCGACATCTCGACACCGCTGATCAGCGCCGGTGCGGTCAACGGACCGCATCGGATCCGCGTCACGCTGCCGAACTTCTACGATCAGAACCCCAACGCGAAGTATCCTGTCGTCTACCTGCTCCACGGCGGCGCAGGCGGCAACTCGGCGCAGTGGACGACCGGCGGCGGTGCGGCCGAGCACATCACCGTCGGCAAGCCGGTGATCGTCGTGATGCCCGATGGCGGCAAGGTCGGTTGGTTCACGAACTGGGTCGATCAATCGAAGGGCGCCCAGCGCTGGGCCGACTTCTACTTGACGCAAGTCATCCCGTGGGTCGACACGAACTTCCGCACGGTCGCGGCAAAGCAGGGTCGCGCGATCTCCGGTCTATCGATGGGCGGCTACGGCGCGGTGCGGCTCGCGCAGGATCGGCCGGATCTGTTCGCCTCGGTCGCGAGCCTGTCGGGCGCGGTCGATCTCGGCGATCTCGGTACGCGCACCGTGGTCACCGAGCAGGCGATCCAGCACTTCCTGCCCGCGTACGGTCCGTTCGGCTCGCCGTTCTGGCCGAACGACAAGGGGTGGACCGCGGCGGATCCGATGAAGCGCCCGACGAAGTTGCTCGGCCTCCAGGTGCTGCTCTACGCGGGCGGCGGCAACAGCGACTTCGACATCCTCGAGCGCACGATGGGACAGTCGGCGGATCGGTTCGCGAAGACACTCGCCGCAGCTGGCGTCCCGCACTTCTGGTGGATGTACGGCCGGCCCGGGCCGAGCGCGCCGTTCGGCTGCGACGGTGGCCACAACTTCGGTTGCTGGAACTTCGCGTTCAACGATGCCGTGCCGCGCATGCTGAGCGTGCTGCAGGTGCCGACGTTGCCACCGCCACCGCTCGGCACGAACGTCGCCGCGAACGGCGGGTTCGAATCCGGCCTCGCTTCATGGGACTGCTGGGGCCGGTGCGGCGCCGACACCGGTGCGTTCGCGCGTACCGGAACAGGCAACGGCTGGGTGCGCAGCGACGCCGGCTGGAACGATCTGCATCAAGCGATTCCGGTGGTGCCGAACCGCACGTACGTCGTGACCGCATGGATTCGCACGTCGGCGAACAACGTCGACGGTTTCTTCGGCCTGCGCGCGCCGGACGGCAAGGTGCTCGGCGAGAAACGGTTCGGCAGCTTCCCGGGCTACACGCAGGTGAGCGTGAGCGTCAATTCCGGCGCCAACCACGCGCTCGTCGTATTCGGTGGCATGTGGGCCAACGGCGATACGTGGATTCAGCTCGACGACGTGACGGCCGTCGGTAACTGACATGCAGGGGCGCGAGCGCGGTCTCGAATTCAAGGTCGGTGTGTTGCTCGTGGTGTCGAGCGCGATCTTGCTGTTGTTCATCTTCGTGCTCGGCAACTTCTCGCTGCGGTCCGGCTTCACGATCCACGCCGACTTCGACTACGTCGGCAGCTTGAAGCCCGGTGCGCCGGTCAAGGTGTCGGGCATCAAGGTCGGCAAGGTCGAGGAAGTCGCGTTCTGGGGTGGCCGGCAGGACGCGAAGCTCGGTGACCGCGTGCAGGTTCGCGTGACCGTGTGGATCGAAGATCGCGTACGCGAGTCGATTCGTCAGGACAGCGAGCTGTTCATCAACACGGCGGGCATGCTCGGCGAGCAGTACCTCGAGATCGTGCCGGGCAGGGATTGGGAGCGACCGCCGATCGCGGCGGGTACGGTGATCCATGACTCGCACCGCGTCCACGATCCGCCGCGCACGGACCTCGTGGTCGCGCGCCTCTATGACGTGCTCGACGGTGTGTCGAGCGTGCTCCAAGAAGACCGCGAGTCGATCAAGCGCCTGTTGTCGAACAGCGCGAATGCGGTCGCCGAGCTCAACGATCTGCTCAGCACACGCAAGCAAGCGATCGGCGACCTCATCACGGCGACGACGGGCGTTGCGAGCGAAGCGCGCATCACGCTCGCGAAAGTCAACGCCGGTCTCGGCGATGGCAAGCCGGTCGCCAAGCTGCTCGCCGACGCAGACGCAGCGCTCGAGGCTGCGCGCACGACGATGACGACGCTGACACCGGCCGCGCAGGCGTTTTTGACCGACGCCACGCGCGTCACGGGTCTCGTCACCGAACAGCGCGTCGATCGTGCGCTCGTCGCCGTCGATCATGCCGGCGCAGCCGCCGACCGCGCGACCGGTCTCGTCGAGAACGTCAACGCGCTGGTCAGCGGTGTGCGCGAAGGACGCGGTACCGCAGGTGCGTTGCTCGCGCGCGAGGAGCTCTACAGTGACCTGCGCGAGCTGATTCGCGATCTCAAGCGCAATCCGTGGAAGCTGTTCTGGAAGGAGTAGCGGCACTGCATGCTCGCACGCGACGACCAGCTGGCGACACGAGTGGGCGTGATCGCGCTCGCTGCGATCGCAGCCGCCATCGGGTTCTTCGTATTCCTCTATCCGCGCATTCAGCTCGGTACCCGCGTGCGCGCGCACGTGTACTTTCATGACGTCGGTGGCTTGCGCGAGGGCGCGGCGTTCGTCGTCGCCGGGCGCAACGCGGGGCGCGTCGAGTCGATCGTTCCGTTCTCGCGCGGCGCGACTGGGCCGCTCACCGGTGACGCCGGCGTCGTCGTCACGGTCGCGATCGATGCCGACGTCGCGCGACGCCTGCACGTGCGCCCGTGGCCGTGGCCTACACCGCCCGATCCGCGGCGCCCACCGGCCGACGTGTTCGTGTCGTCGAAAGGCATTGTCTCGGAGCGCTACCTCGAGCTCGCCGCCGCGCCGCCGGGAAGCCCGCCGCTGCGCGATGGCGACAAGCTGCGCGGCGCCGATCCCCAGACGCTCGACAGCATGCTCAACCGCACGCTCGAGAACATGCGCGTCGTGCGCGCATTTGCCGAGCAGGTGCGGCCCGAATTCGCCGCGCTGCAGGTCGAGCTCGGCCGGCTGCGCGAGCACGTCGCTGCGCACGCACCGGGCATGCTGATCGCCGAGGTCGTGCTCGTGGCCGACCAGCTGCGCGAGCTCCGCGATGTCGGGCTCGGCGGCGAAGCGGGGCTCGCTCGTACGCGTGCGGTGGTCGGGGAGACGCGCGGTACGCTCGCGGAGCTGCGCCGCACGCTCGCCGCGCTCGAGCCGCGCATCGCCGAGCTGCAGCTAGGTCTCGCCACGCTGCAGTCCCGGCTCGGCGCGAAGAGCTCCGACGCCGCGGCGAAGCTCGCGACGACGCTCGCCGACGTGCGCACGGCGATCGGCCGTGGCCAGGCGGTGCTCGAGCAGGTTGCCTCCCTCGAGGGGCGCCTCGCTCGCGGCGAGGGCTCGCTGATGAAGCTGCTCGAGGATCCCGAGTTCCCCGAAGACATGAAGGAGCTGGGCAAGGTGATCAAGCGCCAGCCGTGGAAGCTGTTACCGACAGCCGCCGAGTAACGCGTCCTGGCGGTGATCTCTCGGACGACGGCGTCAGGGCAGGCTCGGCCGGCAGCTCGGCGGCAGCGCACCGAACCCAGCCATCGCGCTGGCCGTCTCGCCGGTGCGATAGCTCGTCACGAACGACACGATCATGTTCGGCCGCACGTTCGGATCGATCACGTGCCCGCCGGTGTGCGAGCAATCGGCGACGACGCGGTCATGCATCTTCAAGAATGGGATCGCGGCCTGCGCGGCGTTCTCGAGGTTCATGATGTTGGCGACGGTCACGTCGTTCGGGCCGCCGTGCGTGAGCAGCACCGTGCCGCCGTCGCCGGGAATCAGCGCCGGCCATTGCCACGCGAGTAGCGGGATGGTGACGAGCGCGCGCTGTGCCGGATCGTTGAACCAGGCACCGGACTCCGCGACGATCGTGCTCACCAGCTTCGGATACTGGGAATGGATCAGGCTGGTCATCACGGAGCCGGCCGAGAACCCGAACGAGTAAATCGCCTTTGGATCGATCGAGTACTGCTGCTTCAGGCAGCCCATGATCGATTCGAACAGCACGAAGTCGACGTTGCCGGCGGCTTCGATGATGTCCCAACCGAGGCCGAACGGCGGAACCAGGTCCGTGTCGTTCGGCGTGATCACGACAAGCGGCACGTTGGGGTTCGCGTTTGGATCGAGAGCGACCTCGGTGCGAAATGCTGGCGCCGTTTGCTGATAGCCGTGCCACGAGAACAACACGCCGAGCGGCTTCGACATGTCCATCGGGAAGTCGGCGATGAACGTGCGCGAGGTGTTGCCGATGACGAGCGTGTTCATGCCCGGCGCGATGGTCCCGCCGGGACACGCGAACGGGATCGGATCGGCGTTGCCGGCATCGGCGCTGCCTTGCGTGCCGGCATCGGGCTGCGTACCGGCGCCGCCGCCGCCGCTATCGTCGTCGTCGTCGCCGCCGATGGTTGTGCCGGCGGTGCACCCGATGAGCAGCATGCTGCACGCCAGCCAACCTCGAAGCCCGGATCGCGTCGTCATGAACGGAGCATACGGCCCTGCATGTCGTAGGTAAACACAAAGTATACCTAGGACGCTGACATCGGCTAAGCTCGCGACATCAAAGTCGGCAATTGCTCGTCGGAGGAGGCCAGGCCTCGTGGGCTGGCAGCCTGATGGTTGGGCCGACAGATCTCGGCAAAGAAACAGACTGTACACCTGCAGGCGGTTCGCCCCGCGCGCGCGAGCTCTGGCATACTGGCCACGTGGCGCCCACGAGGGGGAAGAAGTCCAGGACCACGACCACGAAGCTGCGCGGCACCAGCGCGCCGCGGCGGGCCACCGGTGTTCAGCTCGGCAGCGATGTCGCGCGCAACATGATCCTGTTCGGTGCGACCCGCGTGTTCGCGACCAAGGGGTTTCGCGGCGTCTCGGTCGAAGACTTGCTCGAGGCCGGGCAGGTCTCCCGGCGCACGTTCTACCGGTTCTTCAAGAGCAAGGAGGACGTCGCGCTTGCGATGTACACGCTCGGCACGAGCAGCCTGCTCGAAGCTTGCCGGCGCGCGATCGCGAACGAGAGTGATCTGCTCGTGCAGCTCGAGAAGTGCATCGACATCCACTTGAGCAACGCGCGCTCGATGGGACGCCTGGTCTACGTGCTCGGCGGCGAGGCCCAGAGCCTCGAATCGCCGCTGCATCCGCGCCGGATGGAGGTTCACGACCTGCTCGTCGCGATGTTCCGCGACTCCGGCAGCGCACAGAGTGAGGTCGACCCGTTGTTCATTCGCACGCTGGTGTTTGCGCTCGAGCAGATCACTCGCACGGTGCTCGAGCAGGGCGACGAGGGCCGCCGCGTCACGGCGGACAGCATCGCGCGTGCGCGTGCGGTGATGATGCGCGTGGCCACCGGCGCGGTCGCCGGTAATGGCGCGCGCGTGTCGCCGTTGCCGCTCGCATAACCAACACGCTTGGCGCGGGATCAGCGCCGGTACGGCGGCCGATCGCGACGTCCGTTGTGAGCGGCTGTTATCGGACTTCTGATCGGGCAAGGGAAACACGATGTATACCTTGGCTCGTGACGATGCTTCGCTTGTCTCCCGCCGTGTTGATCGGCTGGCTTGCCGGATCGCTGTTCGGCTGCGCGACGGGTTCGCCGACCGAGGAGCCGGCGCCCGCAGTCGTGTTCACGTATCCGGCCGACAACCAGCTCGACGTGCCGCTCGGTGCGCGGCTGTTGGTCTCGTTCTCCGCGCCGGTCGCTGCCGAGTCGCCGTGCACGGTGGTCGGTCCCGACGGCCCCATCGAGATCACGACTCGCGTGGTGGGGCAGGGCAACACCGTCGCGATCACGTCGAGCGCATTTCTGCCCGCGACGAGCTACGAGGTGTACGTCGGCAAGGGCGAGAGCCTGCCGGCCGCCGCGCCGTTGGTTCGCTTCACCACGCGTAACGACCGGCCGCGCACTGGCCCGCCGTCGCTGATCGCCGTCAACGGCTCGGAGCCGACGGCGCCCAGCACGTTTCGGCCGATCCTCGAGACTTCGACGCTGCAGCTCGTGTTCTCCGAGCCGCTCGATCCGCGCTCGGTCGCGGCCGATGCGATCGTGCTTGTCGATACGATGACGGGGACCACGGTGCCGGCGACGCTCGTGGCGAAAGGCATCCACGCCTCGCTCGATCCGACCGAGCCGCTCGTTGCGGGTGCCGCCTACGAGCTGCGGTTCACCGGTGCGATCGCGGACCTCAGCGGCGAGCTGCTTGTCGCCGCGCCCGTGCCGTTCACGCCGCTCGACAGTGTCGGGCGCGGATCGATGGCGAAAGCGTTTCGCACCTGGCAGGACGGCGATCCGAGCTCTTCGATCGCGCGCACCGACGCGATGAACGTGATGGAAGTTTCGCACCCGTTGATCGGTGAGGCGGTCGGCGCGGTGAAGCCGAACGTGCTCGAGACCGAGCTCGGCGATCCCAAGGCGCTCGGCGGGCCGATCGCGTTTCGCATCCCGCGCGGTCAGCGACTGTCGTCGGCGGGGCTCGACATCAAGCTGTCGGGCGCGATCGCGTCGGGCCTCGCGACCGGCGACATCTGGATCGAGATGGTCACCGATGGTGGAGGGCGGCTGTATCGCAATCCATTCTCGCCCGCCGACACGATTCCCGACAACACGCATGCGCCGCTCCAGGTCGACCTGAGCTTCGACCTCGCCGTCTATGCGAGTGACGCGACCGGTAACGCCGTGCTCGCGCAGACCGTGCTCGGCGTGCAGCTAGGCGGCATCGCGATCTTGGACGAGGGCGTGCTCGCGATCGAGACACTCGGCGCACTCGACATCAACCTACTCGGCATCAGCTCGGCACCGACGAACATCGTGCTCGATCTGGTCTCGGCGCCCGATGCGGCGGCGAGCCCCGATGCGCAGGCGCCGTCGCTGCTCACCTCGCTGCCGGCCGCCGATACACACGAGTGGTCGATCGACGACGGTATCGAGCTGCTGTTCGACGAACCCGTCGATCTACAGCGTGCGCGCGGCGGCGGCATCATGCTCTACGACGCGAATGGCGCAGCTGTCGCGAGCACGCTCGAGCTCCATGGCTCGGCGGTCGTGCTGCGTCCCGCCAGCGCGTTGCAAGGCAGCCACGCCTATCGCGTCGAGCTGACCGACGTCGTCGATCGTGCGGGTAACCGCATCGAGCCACGCACGTTCCAGGTCGGCACGCAGACCGTCGTGCAGACCGATGTCCCCCCATCGGTGGTTGCTGTTCAACCCGGCGCACCGTGCTCGCTCGTCGATGTGGCTCCATCGACGGCGGGCCGGTGCGCCGGGGGTTCCTCCGCCGACGATCGCTATCGGCCGTTCGCGCTGGCTGCGAACGAGCGCATCGCCGTGGTGTTCGATCAGCCGCTGCGCGCGGAGTCGATCACGCTCGGCACGACGTGCAACACGGGCAGCGTCAGGATCGAGCGCATCGACCAAGCGGGCGCATGCCTCGACGCGGTCGCGGGCACGCTGCTGAAGCACCAGCGCGACCTCGCGTTCGTGCCGGATCGGCCGTGGCTCGCCGGCGAGCGCTATCGCCTGCGGCTGATCTCGGGGCTCAACGGCACGTGCGAGCCGGGTGACGTGTGCGGCGCGAACGGGCGCCCGGCGAACTTCGATCCGCTTGCCGGCACGACCGCGAGCGCAAGTGGCGGTCCCGAGCTCGCCGTTCACTTCGTCGGCGCGGCGGCGACGAGCTCGACCACACTGCTCGCGAGCGCGAGCCCGCATGCCGACCTCAACGGCTCGGGTCACATGGAGCAAGGCGAAGTGCACGGTGAGGAGAACCGCGTCGCGCTGAAGATCGCGGGCACGTCGGGATTGATCCAGCAGGCGAGCTTCGCCGGTCCGGACTGTTTGCCGGCCACGCCGGAAGTCGAGTCGTGCATGTACATCCTCGGCGTGATTCCAGCGCAGCTCGGCGCGCGCCGCGACAACTGCACGCTACCCGACGGCACGACTGTCGCGAGCTGCGTCCCGGTCGCGATGAGCGCACAGGCGATGTACTCGACATCGGTGACGATGAACGCAGGTGCGCTCGGCATCGCACTCGAAACCGAGACCGGCATGAGCGTGATGCGCGTGCGCGAGCGCGCCGATGGCAGCCCGCTCGAAGGCTATATCGTCGAGCGTAACGGCGGACCGGTCATGGTCGTCGCGCTCGACCTCTACATGGACGCGCCCGACATGAGCCTGCCGATCGCGCAGCACGACATGCGGTCGAAGCCGCTGTCGGTCTCGCTCGAGGGGCCGCTCGCGTTCCGTCCCGACGGCCGCATCGCGATCACACTGCGCAACACCGCTGACGTCCCGATCTCGGTCGGTATCGACGCACCGCTCGGTATCAAGGGCGCGGTCAAGCTGATCGTGCCGAAGGGCGAGATGAAGCTGCAGCTGATGTCGCGCGCGCAGCGAGGGAGCCTGCCATGATTCGATCGCTCACCTGCGTCGTTATCACGTGCGCGCTGGTATCGCCTGCTATCGCCGAGACGCGCGCCAGTTGGTACAGCTACGAGCGGCTGTACTTTCGCGCTGGCATCCTGCACATCGCGCCGCAGTCGGAATCGCGCGAGGTCGAGCTCTCGGGCGTGCACGGTCCCGCGAGCCTCGCCCTCATGGACGGACCGATCGCCGGCTCGGGCGCTGCACTCGATCCGCTCACGATTCCCGCCGTGATCGCCGGCTACGTGTTGCCGGTCTGGGATGATCGGCTCTCGCTCGAGACCGTGCTCAGCACGCCGGTCCACGTGCGGTTTCGCGCGACCGGCACGCTCGCCGACATGTCGATCGCACCCGAGGCGCTCGGGATTCCGACCGGTGTCCCCGCGCTCGGCACCGAGCTCGGCGAAGCCGACGCCGCGCCGCCGATCGTCACTGCGGTCTATCGCATCACGGAGCTCGGGCCTGTGCAGCCGTACCTCGGCCTTGGTGCAAGCGTGCTCGTCACGTACAACGCGCGCGCCACGAACCCGATCCTGACCGAGGTCGGCGAGCCGCGCTTCGAGATCGATCCGGCCCCCGGGCTCGTGCTGCAAACGGGCGTCGACCTCCGGCTGTGGCGGCGCGTGCAGCTGCGCGCCGACGTCAAGTACATCGCGTTCATGAAGGCGCGCGCGACGGTCGAGAACCTGCGCGTGCGCACGCCGGAGCTCCCGTTGCTCGAGACCGCCGAGGTCGGGAGCGCCACGATGGAGATGTGGGTGAACCCGTTGATCTTGCAGCTCGGGCTTGGCGTCGATTTATAGCTGCGCAGGCCCAGGGTAAACAGGTAGTATACCTTGGTATGCGGGCTGGCTGCGCCGGCGTGATCTTGATGTTGTGCGCGTGCGGGCGCCTTGGCTTCGACCATGGCGCCGAGCCCGACGCGCGCGCCGTGATCGAGACGAGCATCGACGCGACGGCTGCCGAGGATGGCGAAGGCTATCGTGCAACTGCGGTGACGTTCGAGCCGACCGGCAACGATCATTTGTGGGCCGGCAGCCTGCTGAACACGACGTCCTCGGGTCGCGGCACGTTCTCGGCGTGGTTTCGGTTCAACGCTGGCGACAATCAGCAGCAGCTGATCGCGGTGACCCAGATCGTGGGATTCGGCGGTGTCATGCGTCAGGCGAACAACCGGTTTCGCTTCATCATGCCGAATTGTCTCGGCGTGCCGGTCGTCGATATGGCGTCACAGGGCAGCTACACGACGGCATCGGGCTGGGTCCATGTACTGGCGTCGTGGGACAGCGGAATGGGCCGCGCGGACCTCTACATCAACGACGTCGCGGATCGCGCGAACCCGATCATCGTCGCCGGTCCGATCTGTTACGACACCATTCGTTGGGGGATCGCCGGCTGGGTCTCCGGCCAGCTCGACGCTCACGTCGCCGATTTCTACAGCGCGCTCGGCACGTATTTCGACCTCAGCGTCGAAGCGAATCGCCGGCGGTTCCGCGACGCGGCCGGTAAGCCGGTGGATCTCGGGCCCGCGTGCGCGGGGCCGACCGGCGCGCCGTCGACCGTATGCTTTGCCGGCGACGCTGCGACGTGGAGCATGAACGAAGGCGTCGCCCAGGGCTTCAATCTCGAAGGCGATGGCCTGGCTGCCGCGCTGACGAGCCCGAGCGACTGAGCCTGGCGATCGCGATGGCCGGCCGTCGCCCCTCGGAACCTGTCGTCCTCGGAGGCTGTCGTCCTCGGAGACGATGGGCCCGATCTGTTCTCCGACACGCCCGCGAGTGAGCCTTGACGGCAAGGTATATATCATGTTTACCATTGGTCATGACGCGCGTTTGGCTGATGGGAATCGCGGTGGTTGGCTTCGTCGGCTGCTCGGGGCCGCAGGCCGGCGGCGGCGGCGGTGACGATGACGGCACCATCGAGCCGGATGCCGGCTCGGCGACGGTCGATGCAGCGCCCGACGCCGACGCGATCGTCGTGCCGCCCGATCAGCTCGACCAGTGGGTGTGGATCCCGATCCCCGAGATGGTGTGCGGCGATGGTTCGCCGTCGGGCGTCGGCGTGCGGTTCACCGCGGCCAGCCGCAATCTCGTGATCTGGTTCCAGGGCAACGGCGTCTGCTACGACTTCAAGACCTGCACCATGTTTCGCGACTTGCTCGGCGGCATGGGGCCGAATCCGCTCAACCACATGTGGTGGGGCGACGACAACGTGGGCCGTGCCGGCATCTTCGATCGCAACGACCCGACGAATCCGTTCCGCAATGACAACTTCGTCGTGCTGCCGCACTGCACCGTCGACGGCCACACCGCGAACAAGGAATCGACGTATCCGTTCTTGCCGACGTTTCAACAGCGCGGCTATCGCAACGCGACCGAAGCGCTGCGCCGGATCCGCGCGACGTTCCCGGACGCGAGCCGCGTTGTGGTCAGTGGCTTCTCCGCAGGCGGTATCGGCGCGACCGCGAACTACCACCAGATCGCCGTCGCGTTCGAATCGCTCGGCAAACCGAGCCCGTTCTTGATCGCTGACTCCGGGCCGCTGCTGCGCGATCCGTATCTCGGCGAGGTCGCGCGCACCGATCTTCGCGCCGGCTGGGGCCTCGACGACACGGTCTATCCCGTGTGCACCGAGTGCGTGGCCGAAGGGCCGGGCGCCGCATACCGCGCGATCGCGACGCGCCATCCCGGCGTGCGCCAATCGGTGCTTTCGGCATACGCCGACGCCACGTCGAGCAACCTGTATCGGCTGCTCAACTACGACATCAACTTCATCGACGGCGATCGGTTTCGCCGCGGCCTGCTCGATCTCGCGACCGCGAACCCGCAGCTGCGCGCGTTCTACTACCCCGGCGATCGGCACGGCGCGCTGCCGTACCGACTTGCCGATTCGCCCGGCCTCGTCGCGTTCTTGAACGCGCAGCTCTCGGGCGATCCGAACTGGCAGTCGGTCATCCCGTAGCGGCTACTTCTTGAGCGCGTTGACCACGGTCGCCCCGGCGGCGACCGGCGCCGAAATGCCGGTGGAGAGAGCCGCGAGCGTCGTCGCTTGATCCTTGAGCGGCAGGCCGCGGAACTCGTTCACTTTGTCGCCGACGCCCTCGCGAAAACCGCGGGTCGCGTTCCAGCCCTTGCGGACCGCGCCGAACAGGCCTCCGCCGGTGACCGCGCCGAGGCGGTCGGTGTCGATGCTCGAAAAATCGTCGTCGTGCATGGCTGCTCCTTTGGGTTGGTTGGTACTCACAGCAAGAACGCTCCGGCCGAATGGCGAAGGCGATCGAACGTCGACTCGCCCGAACGCTGCGACCACTCTTTTCCGGCGCTGAACGCGCCGTACGCGGTGCCGGCGATCGGGATCTTCTTGGCGACGAGACGCCCACCGGGAACCTTGCCGATGACGTTGTCGACGGCCGAATGGACGTTGCTCGCTCCGTCCTTGACCTTGTTGACGAGGCCTTGTCCCGGATATCCGCCGGAGACGAACCCGAGCTGTTCGGGTGACAGCGTTTGAATGTCTGGTTGGTTGGTCATGGCTCGCGGTTAGTGCAGCGGCCATGCCCGCGCTAACTACTCGCGACTTCTGCAGCGACGCGGCTGCCTTCGTGCCCGAACGTATACATTGTGTATCCTCTAGGGTATACGGCGTGTATCCGCCGGTGGCGAACCGGTAGGACGGCTACGTCGGGCGTTTCTGCCAGGCTGCGATCTCGGCGCGCAGCTCGTCGACGCCGGCCTCTTTGCCGAGCGCTTCGAGCGCTTCGCCGGCGAGCTTGGTCGCGCGCTTGCGGTCACCGCTCTGCCACAGCGCTTTGCCGAGCACGAACTTCGCCTCGGCGCGCAGCATCACGTCGACGCTCGCTTCGGCAACGAGCTTCACGGCGCGCTCCAGCGAAGGCACCGCGCTCGCGCCTTGTTTGCGTGCGAGCGCGATCTTGCCGAGCCCGATCAGTGGATAGGCGAGGCGGGGGTGCGTCTTGCCGAGCTTGGCTTCCCACGTCGCGAGTGCCGCGCGCAGGTTGGTCTCGGCCTCGTCGTACTGGCGCTCCTCGATCAGATCGAGCGCGAGGTTGATCTGCGAGCTCGCTACCAGCGGGTGCGACGGACCGTAGAGCTTGATGCGCATCTCGATCGCGCGACGCGTGTAATCGATGCTCGCGGGGCGATCTTTGGGCGCGACCGCCGACGCGAGATCGTTGAGCACATCCGCGATCGACGCCTGGTCGTTATGCTTCTTTGCGACGCGGAGCGCTTCCTCGAGCTCGACCTTCGCCTCGTCGCCGCGGCCGAGCGCGGTCAGCGTCATGCCGACGTTCTTGCGAGCACCGCCCGTCTCCTTGTGGTCGGCGCCGCGCACCGCGGCATAGATGTCGATCGAGCGCTTGTAGTGCTCGAGTGCCTTCGCGTAGTCGCCGGTGATGTACTCGACGCCGCCGAGCGCAGACAGGCTCGCCGCGACTTCGTCGTGCTTCGGGCCGTACAGCTTTTCGCGCACCTCGAGTGACCGCGTCGCGAGCGCGATCGCGCCTGCGGTGTCGCCGAGATCGCGCAGCACCGTCGACAGCACCGATTCGGCCTGCTGGATCTGCGGATGCTCCGGGCCGAGGATCGTGCGCTGCTGCGCGATCGACTGCTCGAGCAGCTGCTTCGCGCCGGGGAGGTCAGCGTTCTCGCGGCGAACGAGCGCCAGGTTGTGCAACGCGCGCGACGAGCGTAGATCGGTGTAGCCATACGCTGCGACGAACGCGGCGCGCGCGGCCTCGAACGCCTCGCCGGCTTCTGGGATGCGGTCGCCCTTGAACCGCTGGCGGCCGATCGCCATCTGCAGCGAGCCGGTGAGCCCGCCGTCGCCGGCGCGTAGCACCGCCGCTTTCGCGGCTTCCTCGACGGTCGCGATCGCCTCGCCCTTGGCGGCGTGGTCGGCCTCGATCTCGAAGCGTCGGATCCACGCCTCGGCAACGCCGCGATCGTCGCGGCCTCGGCTCGCATTCGCGAGCGCGTCGTCGAGCAGCTTGCGCGCGCGGTCGAAGCGTTGCGCGTCGATCGCGAGCTCCGCGTACGCATGCTGGACCTCGGCGATAAATGGCGCGTAGCCGAGGTTGGTCGCCGCGGCGAGCACGTGCTCCGCCTCGGCCAGCAGTGGCTCGAAGTCACCCTTGTCGGGCGAGCGCGAGGCGAGCGCCGCGAGCTGGCGCTGCAGCTCCGCGAGCTCGGCACGCTGCGTCGCTGCCGGTGGCGGCACCAGCGCGAGTAACTGTTCCGCGTTTTCGCACGCGGCGAGATCGGGCAGCTCGCTGACCGTGCGCACGGCGTTCTGGACGGTCGCCGGCGTCGCCCGTTCGAGCGTCGCCAACGTTGCGTCGAGCGCAGCGAGCCGGCGATCGAGGCAGAGCGTGCGGCGATCGAGCAGATCTTGCGATTGCTGGCGGGCCTGCGTCGCCTTGCACGATTGCGTGCGCTGGCCACGCCACGCGCTTGCGTACGCATCGACGCGCGCGCGTGCACGATCGGCAGCTGCGGGGGCGTAGGCAACATCGGTCTTGCGAAACGCTGCGGCGATCGTCTCCGCGCGCGACGGCGACCAGACTTTGGTCAGCGGCGCACCCGCGTCCGCGCACGGGTCGCGGGTGTCTTCGGTGAACGCGAAGTAGCTCGCACCCAGCGTGAGGCCGACGAGCCCGACAGCGAGCCCGACGCGACGAGCCGTGCGCCCCGGATCGCGCGACAGCGCGGCGAGCAGCTCCTTCATCGACGGATAGCGCTCGTCGGGAGTCGGCCGCAGCCCGCGCAGCACGACCGCGCGCAGCCACGACGGCACGCCGCGCGTGCGCGTAGGCGGCGCGATCACGCCGGCGTCGACGGCGACTGCGAGCTCGATCATCGACTTGCCCTGGTACGGGCGCTCGCCATACAGCGCCTCGTAGAGTGCGACGCAGAACGAGAACTGATCGGTGCGGCCATCCGTCGCATCGCCGTGATGCTGCTCCGGCGCCATGTACGCGGGCGTGCCCATCACTTCACCGGTCGACGTCAACGTCGATGGCGGGAGCAGGTTTGCGCTCGTGTCGCGTGCCGGGCGCGCCCCGGTTTCGACCTCACCGAGCGAACGGGCGAGACCAAAGTCGCTGACACAGACGCGGCCGTCATCGCTCATCAGCACGTTATCGGGCTTGAAGTCGCGGTGGATGATGCCGCGCGCGTGAGCGGCCGCGACGCCTTGGCCCGCGCGCATGAACGTGTCGCGGACCTCGCGCCAGCTGTGCTCGTCCGCCATCCACTCGCGCAGCGTGGTGCCCGCGATGAATTCCATCGCGATGAAGATCCGGCCATCATCGCTGCCGACGTCGAACACCTGCACGATGTTCGGGTGGGTCAGGCTCGCCATCGCCTGCGCCTCTTGCAGGAAGCGCTGGCGCAAGATCTGGCCGGCGAGCAGTCGGTCGTGCAGCACCTTGATCGCGACCGGCCGCTTGAGATCTGGATCGGTCGCCCGATAGACGACGCCCATGCCGCCGCGGCCGAGCGTCGACTTCACGACGTAGCGGCCGATCCGCTTCGGCGGGTGCGCCGCGTCGAGCAACGTCGTCGCCGCCCGCGTCGCCACGGTGTCGGAGCTCGCGATGTCGTCGGCTTTGGCGGCGACCGTCGGTCCCGTCGCCTCGGGCTGGGCCGCGACCGTCGGGCCGGTGCCTTCGGCCTCTGCGCGCAACGCCGTCGGTGCGTCGGGCTTGGTCGCTGCCGCGGTGGGAAGCTGCGCCGGATCGGGTGCCGAAGTTTCCGCCAACGCCTCCTGAAGATCACTCGATACCCGCTTCACGTGGGCTTGCTACAACGCACAGCAGCATCGGTCAACGAACAACGTCGGCACGCGCAGTTTGCGCACCCGGCGAGTCAGGCTGCCTACAGTCGTGACTTCACGTAATGCATGTCGCGCCACGATGCGCGTTGCACCGGGCGCGATTTACACACGAGCGCCTACGACTGGTAGAGCCAGACGCGAAGCAGCGACAGCAGCTGATCGGCATCGACCGGCTTGGTGATGTAGTCGCTCGCGCCGGCCTCGAGGCACTTCTCGCGATCGCCCTTCATCGCCTTTGCGGTCAGTGCGATCACCGGCAGGTCCTTCCACTCGGGTCGCTCGCGGATCCGCCGCACCGCTTCGTAGCCGTCCATCTCGGGCATCATGATGTCCATGAGGACGACGTCGATCTTCGGGTTCTCCTCGAGCTTCGCGAGCGCGCGCTTGCCGTTCTCGGCGTAGAGCACGTTCATCTTGTGACCTTCGAGCAGCGACGTCAGCGCGAAGATGTTGCGCAGATCATCGTCGACGACGAGCACGGTACGCTCCGCGAGCTGCGGATCGTTCTTCGCCAAGCGACGCAGCACGCGCTGTTTGCGTTCGGGGAGGTTGGCCTCCACGCGGTGCAGGAACAGCGCGGTCTCGTCGAGGAGCCGCTCCATCGTGGTCACGTCCTTGATGATGACGGTCTGCGCGAGCCCGTGCAGGCGCTGGCGATCCTCGTCGGTCAAGTCGCGGCCCGTGTACACGATCACCGGGAGGCGACGGTGTTGCGGGTCGGCCTTGATCTGCTCGATGAGGTCGAAGCCGCTCATGCCGGGCAGGCGGAGATCGAGCACGACGCAGTCGTATGGCTTTTCGGACAGCGTCTGGAGCGCAACTTCGCCTGATGCGACGGTCGTGGTCTCGACATCACCGTCGCCGATGAGGTCGCTGATCGCCTGGCTCTGGACCGGATCGTCCTCGACCACGAGCAGCTGCTTGACGCGCTTCTCGACGAAGCCACGCACCTTCTCGAGACCCGCTTTGAGGTCTGCCTCGGTGACCGGCTTCTGGAGGAAGCCATGTGCACCGCACTGCAGGCCGCGCCGCTCTTCGTCGACACCCGACACGATGTGCACCGGGATGTGGCGAGTGGCGGCGTCGTGCTTCAGGCGATCGAGCAGCACCCAACCGTCGAGGTCGGGGAGCCGCAAGTCGAGCGTGATCGCATCGGGCTTGATCGAGCGCGCGAGCTCGAGCGCTTGATGGCCGGTCATTGCCACCACGCCCTTGAACCCGGAGGCGCGCGCCATCTCGAGCATCGTCATCGCGAACGTCAGATCGTCTTCGACGACCAGCAGCACGCGATCGCCGGGCTCGAGGCTCTCGTAGTCATCGGGCACCGTACGGGTAAGCGTGGTCGGTGTCAGCGTCGAGGGCTCGGACGCCGAGGTGGGCATGGGCGGTAACGTGGTCACCGCCTCGGGCTGCGTGAGGTCGATGACCTGCGGTAGCTGCGCCATATGCGTCGGCATCTGGGCGAGCTGGGCGCGGGTCTGACGCGGATCGCGCTGCTTGTACACGGTCGGCAGGTACAGCGTGAACGTGGAGCCCTGACCGACGACGGAGTCGACGCGCAGGTCACCACCGAGCAGGCCGGGGCG
>DATDCH010000710.1:0-8248 GCA_036524455.1 Kofleriaceae bacterium
TCGCGCGGCGCAGCTCACGGATCGTCTTGTCGCGCACGAAGATCGCCGGCGCACCGACGACGTCCATGTAGATCCGAGCGACGACCTGCGTACGAGCGCCGTGGTCGACTGGGATCAAGTGGTACTCGCCGCGTGCCCGTCCACCCGGTGGGCCCTTGATGCCGACGAACCGGATCGTGTGCCCGGGCTCGTTGTTGAACTGCACCGTCACGGTGTTGCGTAGCGCCTGCGAACGGAACCTGACACGCGCGTGCTCGCGATCGCCGCCCTCGACCTCGACCGAGCGAATATCGGAGAGCACGTTGCGCCACGCGCGATAGTCCGTGACGAGCTCGTAGATCTCGGCCGGCGTCGCATCGATCGTCACCCTCCCCTCGGTTACGTGCTTAGGCAGCTCCGCGAGCGTGATGCCACCTGCATCGGCCTGCGCGTACGTCGTGACCGCGAGCATCGTTCCGAGTCCGGCCTTCCACATGATCGACGACGGTGCATACGCCGCGCCGGCTAGCGCAGCGAGATTTCTGATCCGCTGCCCGCCGGATCATGGACAATGGTGACATGCGGATCCGCCACACCGTGGTGCTAGCCGCGCTGTGCGGCTGCAGTTTCGAGCACGGCAGCGAGCCCGAGCCCGATGCTTCCGCGCCGGATGTCGAGACGATCATCGCGAGCGACCTCGACAAGCCGCCGCCGGTGTGGCGCGTCGTCGAGACGCTGACAATCGACACCGCGAATCCAAAGGCGACGCTGTCCAAGATGGTCCTGGAAGCGGGCGCGATGTATCGGCTGCGCGCGTCGGGCACCGCGAGCGTGATCGACGGCATCATCGGCGATGCGGACTACTACGACTTCGCGAATCCGAAGGACAACGCGTGCTGCGAGGACGTCGGCATCGGCATCGACGATCCGGCGGTCGACCTGACCACAACGCCCGATTGGGGCCCCTACAACGCCGACCACGTCTACGAGATCACGTGGATGGGAACCGGCACGCCGCTGTCGGCCGCGTATCAAGACACCGTCTACGGCAACAACAGCGGCAACCTGACGATCGAGATCCTCGTGTTCGACTGATCAGCGGTTCGATGCTTCGAGCTCGGACTTCATCTGTTTGATCTTCGTCATCGTCGCTTCGAGCTCGGCCTGCTGCGCCTGCAGCTTCGCGACTAGCGCCTGCGCTTTCGCACGCGCCTCGTCGCTCGTCGCGCTCGCGGCATCCTTCGTCGCCCGCTCCACCTTGGGTGCGAGCTTGCCGAGCGCGTCACCGAGCTCGACAAGCTTGGCGTCGGCGAGCTTGATCGTCTCCGCCGCTTCTTTGCGGATCGCCGCCAGCTTGTCCTTGACCTCGGCGTGTTCTGCGTTGGCTTTGGCGTGTTCCGCGCGCGCGGCTTCGAGCCGTTGCCACGCATCGGCGGCCTTGGCCTTCGCATCTTGCATCGCGTGCTCGGCCTCGTCGGCGGCTTTGCGCGCAGCTGCAACTGCGCGTTGTTTCGCTTCCAGCGCCGGTGCCGGCGCCGAACGCTCCTCGCTTTTGCACGCGAAGAGCAACCCGACGAGCCACAGAATGCGCATGCGTAGACGGTAGCGCATGCGCTAGGGTCCGGCGCATGAAACGCGGTTTGCTCGTGCTGTGCGTGACGAGCTCGGTGGCTGCCGCCGACGCATCGACGACAGCGCGCATCGAAGCCGCCGGTGCATGCGAGCTCGCGACCCTCGAAGCGCGCACGAACGAGCTGCTCGGCCGCGTCGCGATCGTCCCCGATGCGAGCGCGCGAATCGCCGTGAGCACCGTGTTGGCCGGTGACACGTTCGCCGCGTCGCTGGTGTTCAGCGATGCGGCGGGTGTCGAGCAGTCATCGCGCGCGATCACCGCGGCGAGCTGCGACGAGCTCACCGAGTCGATCGCCGTCGTACTCTCGCTCGTGCTGCGCCAACCGGAAGCAGCAGACGCGTCGCCTCCGCCACGCGTTGCAGCACCTGCCCCGGCGGTGGAGCGGACCGACGAGGCTCCGGGGATCGCGCCGCCGCCTGCGCGTGCCTCGACGATCGCGATCGAGCTTGCCGGCGCAGTCGGCACGGCGCTCGACTCCGCGGTCATGCTCGGCGGCAGGCTCGACCGCAGTAGGTTTGGATTCGGCGTCGAGGTCGCGGTCGCGATGCCGAAGTCGGTCGACGCATTCGAAGGCTCGGTCCACGTCACCAGCGCGCGGCTCGCGGGTGCCGGCTGCGCATCGCTGAGCCGATTTTCTGCGTGCGGTCTGCTGACCGGCGGGGTCGTGCGGGGCAGCGGCGAAGATCTGATGGCTGCGCGCAGCGCGGTCGCGCCACTCGTGGGTGTCGGTGCCCGCCTCGAATGGCGGCAGTTGGTGTCGCGGCGCACCGGGGTGCGCGTATTCGGCGCCTTCGAGCAACTGCTCGTTAGGCCGAGCTTTCTCGTCGGCGACACCCCGGTGTTCACGAGCGCCGAGCGCCAGGCGTGGCTCGGTGCCGGCGTTTTTCTTCACATCCCGTGACGGAAACGGGTGGGTCACGGCAATACATGAGCGTGAGCGAGTCCGACCAACCAGACTCGTTCGACGCGATCTACGCGCGCGAGTTCGAGTACGTCTGGAGAACGCTCGGGCGCCTGGGTGTACCGCCGAGCGATATCGCGGATGCAGCCCACGACGTGTTCGTCGTCGTCTACAAGAAACGCGACGAGATCGATCCGACCCGTTCGATCCGTCCACTGCTGTTTGGCATCGCGCGCCGGATCGCCGCGATCGCACGCCGCAAGCAGCGCCCCGAGTCATCGATCGACGCCGAGCTGGTCGTCGATGCGCCACCGCATGCGGAGCGCGACTTGCTCTGGCACGCACTCGCCGGCCTCGACGAGGACCGCCGCGCGGTGTTCATCCTGCACGACCTCGAGGGACACACAGGCCCGGAGATCGCCGCGCAGCTCGGCATTCCCGTCAACACCGTGCATTCGCGGCTGCGCCTCGCGCGCGCCGACTTGCTCGCAACCCTTCAACGCCTGCGAGATGCCGCATGATCGAGCCCATCCCATACGCGCTGCGTGACCTGGTCGCGGAAGAGACGACCGCACCAGTGACGACAGCGCGCGCGCAAGCCGCAGTTCGCGCGAAGCTCGGCGCAACGCTCGGCATCGCCGCGATCGCTGCAACCGGCGCCGCAACCGCGAGCACCGCCGCAGCGAGCACCGCCGTAGCGAGCACCGCCGTCGCTAGCACGACCACGGTGGCGGCGAGCACGGTCGCGACGAGCACGGTCGCGACGAGCACCGTCGCCACGACCACGGTGGCCGCGGGTACGACGGCTGCGGTGAAGACCGCGCTGTCGATCAAGCTGGTCGGCGTGGTGCTCGGCGTCGGCGCAGCCGGAGCGGTCGCGACCACGGTCGCGGTGACGCGCGACGACAGCAAGCCGGCGCGACCCGCGATCGTCGAGCGTGCGCCGGTCGAGCGACCGTCCCCGCCGCCGCCACCGCGGCACTCGCAGGTGCGCGTCGAGCCGATCGAAGACGTGGCGCCCGCGCCGGTCGTCGTCGACGAGCCACCTCCACGCGAGCCGGCTCGCCGCCCGACCGCGAAGCCGGCACCGGTAGAACCCGCTGCGCCCGTGCGCAGCCAGAGCCAGCTCCTCGCCGACGCATCGCGCGCACTGTCGCAAGGCGACGCCGCGCGTGCGCTCGCGCTGATCGAAGAAGACACGAAGCATCACGGTATCGGCCCACTCAGCGAAGAACGCGAAGCGCTGCGCATCTCGGTGCTGTCGGCACTCGGTCGCAGCGATGACGCACGGCAGGCCGCGCGTCGCTTGCTCGCGACGTATCCCAACACGATTCACCGCCGGCTCGCCGAGCGAGCCCTGGAGGCACCATGACGAAATGGCTCGCGCTCTGCCCACTACTATTCGGTTGCACGCTCGAGCTGTCGGTCGCCGACGACGGGCCCTCCGACACCCGCACGCAAGTCGCGCTCGTGCCTACGACGGCAGCCAACGACGTCGACGTGCTGTTCGTGATCGACGACTCGCCGAGCGGCGGTGGAGACCTGCAGCTCGCGTGGCAGCAAGCGTTCCCGACGTTCCTGCAGGCGCTCGGGCCGATCGATTTGCCAAGCGTGCATATCGGTGTCGTCAGCTCCGACCTCGGTACGAAAGGCGCGGAGGACGCGGCGCCCGGACCCGGCATCGGCAGCGGACCTGGCTCGTGCTCCGGCGTCGGCAAGGACGCCGCGCTGCAGACCAGCACGCTCATGACCGGCGAGTTCATCGCCGACACCGATAGCGGCGGCGGTAATCGCGCGAAGAATTACACCGGCACGCTCGCCGACGCCTTCACGTCGATCAGCTCGCTCGGCAGCTCTGGCTGTGGCATCGAACAACCGCTCGAGGCTGCGCGACGCGCGGTGGTGAACCCGACGCTCGGCTTCTTGCGTCCTGGCGCACGGCTCGCTGTGATCTTCCTGACGAACGAAGACGACTGTTCGTTCGCGACGTCGACGTTACTTGGCGTCGACACAATCACGCTCGGACCGCTGCAGTCGTTTCGCTGCACGCGGTTTGGCGTGACGTGCGACGAAGGCGGCAAGACCCCTAACGAGATGAACCAGGTCGGCGCCAAGGCCAAGTGCCATGCGAACAATGCATCCGACTACATGACGAGCGTGGAGGCGACGGTCGCGCAGCTCAAAGCGAGCAAGGGCGACGCGCGCAACATCATGGTCGGCGCGATCGCGGGTGTCGCGTCGTCGATCGAGGTCGGGCTCGAGGCTCCACCAGGCGGCGGTACTGCCATTCCCGCGCTCATGCCGGCATGCACGTGGCCGTCGACGAATGCAACGCAGATCGATCCCGCGGTCCGCATCGTCGACGCGGCACATGCGTTCGAGCGCCACTACGTGCAGATGCCGTGCGGCGTCGACATGACTGCGCCCGCCGTCGGGCTCGCTCGCGAGATCCGCGCCATGCTCGGCGACCCGTGCCTGACGAAGCCGATCGCGACGCCGGCTGATTGCGAAGCGTGGGACACGCGGGCCGACGGCAGCCAAACTCGGTTGCCCGCCTGTTCGATGGGCACCGCCGAATGCTGGCGTTTCGTGCAAGACGCGAGCTGCGGCGGCCAAGGCCTGCGCCTCGAGATCCTGCGCACGGTCCCGCCGCCGACCGACACGATGACGTCGTTGCGCTGCAAGTAGCTCGAGCGTCGCGTGTGTCGCTCTCCCACTCGGTGCCCGACGCCACGCAAAAACCTAGGTAAAGCGGTGCGAACCGGCAAGCTCCGGTAGCCGCGAAAACCGACCCGCACCCCGCGTATACTGCAAGAACATGGGGGTGTTCGAGGTCGCCGTCATCGCGCTATTCGCGATGCTCGGGCTCTTGATGATCGTCGAGGTCGTCCGGCCGGTGCGCCGCTTCGAGGCCGTGCGCGGCTGGCGGCTCAAGTGCCTCGTGTTCATGCCGGTCGTGATCGCGATCTCCGCATCGATCCCGTTTCTCATGATCGACGCGATCCGCCCGTATCGGCTGCTGCCCGGTCACGAGCTCGGCGTCGTCGGCGGCACGGTCGTCGGCATCGTCGCCTCCGAGCTCATCATCTACTGGGTGCATCGCCTGCATCACCGCGTCTCGTTCCTGTGGCGGTGGATCCACCAGCTCCATCACAGCGCCGAGCGCGTCGACGTGTTCGGCTCGGCGTACTTTCATCCGTTCGAGATCATCGAGGGCACGGTGGTTGGCGTGGTGTTCTTCAACGTCGTGCTCGGACTCGCGCCGGAAGCCGCGCTACTCGCTGCGCTGTGGCAGGCGTTCAACGGCGTGTTCCAGCACGCGAACATCCGCACACCGACGTGGCTGGGCTACTTCGTGCAGCGGCCCGAAGCGCACGCGATCCACCACGAGCGCGGCGTGCACGACTTCAACTACGCGAACCTGCCGGTGTGGGACATCCTGTTCGGCACGTTCCGCAACCCGCGCGAGTGGCAAGGCGAGGTCGGCTTCTATCGCGGATCGTCTCAGCCGACCGTTCGCATGCTGCTCGGCCGCAACATCTCGAGCGAAGGAGGGCCGCGCGCATGACGCAGCCGTTGCGCGTCATGATCTACGACAAGAGTTGTCGCGGGCGCGGTGCGCTACCCGGACTGAGTCACGCGTGGTCGGCAGGAGCGGTGCTCTACAAGATGCTCGGCCGCATCGACCGCTCGTACGGCGCCGGCTATTGGGTCGACGCGCTCGACTGGTTGCTCGAGGTGTCTGCCGATCGACCGCTCGCCGAGATCCAGTTCTGGGGACACGGCGAGTGGGGCGGCCTGTGGATCGACGAAGAACTACTGACGATCGCCGCGCTGCAGCCGGGGCATCCCGTGCACGACAGGCTCGTCGCGTTGCAGTCGCGGCTCGTACCGAACAACGCGCTGTGGTGGTTTCGCAGCTGCGACGTGTTCGGCACGCAAGTCGGCCACGACTTCGCGCGTGCGTGGACGCGATTTTTCAACTGCCGCGCCGCCGGTCACACGCACCAGATCATGTTCTTCCAGAGCGGACTGCACGTGCTGTCACCCGGCGCGGAACCGAGCTGGCCGGTCGACGAGGGCTTTGTCCCCGGGCTGCCGAAGGCGCGTGACTCGTCGCTGTTCGCGCCGAGCACCGTCACGTGTCTCCACAACCGCGTGCCGGCTCCATGACGCCCGAACGCAAACCGGCACTCGTGAAGCCGCGCGAGCGCTACGTACCGGCGCTCGGCTTTCATTGGCTCACCGCGCTCTACGATCCGATGATCCGCGCGTGGAGCGCGGCGACGCGCATGCGCCGCTCGGTGATCGACGCGATGGAGCTGCAGCCGGGGATGCGCGTGCTCGAGCTCGGCGCCGGCCCGGGCCGCCTCGCGATCCAGATCAAACGAGCGCATCCCGACGTCGCGGTCGAAGCGGTCGACGTCGACATCAAGATGGTGGCGCGCGCGCGCCGCAACGCGGCCGTGGCCGGTGTCGACGTCGCATTTCGCGAGGCCGACATGACGCAGCTGCCCGAGCTCGGCACGTTCGATCGCGTGTACTCGACGATGACGTTTCATCACCTGCGTCCCGAGGACAAACAGGCAGCGCTCGCGATGGCGCGCCGCGTGCTGCGTCCCGGCGGCAGCTTTGTCGTCGCCGACTTCAACAAGCCGCGCGGCCCGGTCCAGTGGGCGCTGTTCACCTGGATCCAGCAGCCGCTCGACGGTTTTCACAACACCACGCCGCACCGCGACGGCCGCTACGAGCGCAACGTTCGCGACGCGTTCGGCCAGGTGCGCTCGGCCGCGGTCTGGAAGACCGTCGCCGGCACCGTCGAGATGTTCGTGTGCAGCGAATGAGTCACGAACGAGTCACGGCGCGCGCCACGGCTGAGCGACCCGGCGTGCGATGCGACCGACTGCACGCGCCGAATCCCGCACCGAGATCCGCGTCGCGTGCATCACGGCCAACAGCCGCGCGTCGTCCGTGCTCGCGAACAGGCCGCTGACCGCAACACGTGCGACGAGCCGCGCACACGTCAGTGACAACGCGACGCCGGTGCCTCCGTACCCGACGTTGAAGATCACGCCGAAGTTGTCGAGGCTCGTGCGGATGATCGGTAGGCCGGTCGTCGTGGTGTGGAACGGCCCCGACCACGCCTCGTCGATCACGATGTCGCCGGCGCCGGCGAAGCTCGCTTTCATCGACGCGACGAGGCGCGCGCGCGCGTCACCGGGAACCGCGAAGTCGCCGCCCGCGGGTGCGCGCAGCCTGTCGATGCCGCCGTAGATGATCCGATCGCGATGCATACGGTGATACGCCTGCGTCGTATTCATCTCGACGGTGAAATCGCCGTCGCGCACGAGCCGCGACCGATCGACGGGTGCGGTCGCGGTCATGAAGCTGTGCACGACGACGCCGCCGGCGCGGTCACCGAGCTCGAGCGACGAAGTGTACGCGTTCGTGCAGACGATCACCCGGTGCGCGTCGATCGCGTCGCCGTCGTCGAAGTGTGCGCGTCCTCCGCTCACCGTCATCTCGACACTGCGCACGCGCGCTCGCTCGCGGATCGCGACACCGGCGCGCACCGCATGCTCGGCGAGCCCCAGCACGAGCTTGTACGGATGCAGTGTGTACGCGGCCATTTCGAGATAGAGCCCGCGGCTACGCGCGCGGCTCGGCACCAGCGCGTGCTCGAGCCCGACGTGGTCGACGGCGCGGGCGAACTCGCGCAGCGCGCCGATCGCCAT
>DATDCH010000711.1:0-4755 GCA_036524455.1 Kofleriaceae bacterium
AGATCGACGTCTCGATCCCACGCCTCGGGACTAAGTCGATTACGTTCAGATATCGCGTGTATCGCGCACCTCGTGTCATCGGTCCCTCGAGCGCACGCCTGCTGTGCGCCGAAGGCCAGGTCGTTTGCGCCGTGGTCGATCTCGCAAAGTTCGTCGCCGTCGCAATTCCGGAGCATGTCGCAAACATGCTGCGCGACTTGGTCGAATCGTGATACCGACCACGCGGCACAGAAAAAGCAGCTTGCTCTTTACGCCCCCTGGGCGATCGTACTAAGCCCCCGTCATGATCGAGCGCGACCCCAAGACTTTGGCCCGACTGCAGGCGGTGGTAACCGCGCTCATCGAACATCGCGTGTCCACCTCGCTCGTCGATGTCGAGCGCGCGATCGCCAAATGGCGCAGCGGCACGCACTCCGCGCTCGCCGCCCACGGAGCCGTGCTCCGCCATGCCGCGCGCTGCGAGCGCACGGTCGAGAAGGTCACCGCTGCCGCCGGCGATCGCCCCGAAGGCATCCTGCGCGACGCAGTCGATGCCGGCCTGATGTCGAGCGAAGAATTCGTGCTGCTGGTCGGCAAGCAGCCGAACGAAGTCCCGTCGATCGACGCCCTGCGCGACGAAGACGACGCCTCCGCGCCCGACAAGCGCCGCACGCTCGAGACCCTGCTCGCCCGCGGCCCCGTGCTCGTGCACGTCGATGCGCGCCGCGCCGAAGTCTCGGTGCCGCCGCGCTTCCGCGCCGACCCGAGCCTCGTGCTGCGCTTTGGCTACACGCTGTCCCCCTCGATCGCAGACCTCTGCGTCGACGACAACGTGATCGCCGGCACGCTCACGTTCGGCGGCCAGCCGTTCCACTGCGTCCTGCCCTGGACCGCGGTCTACGCCGCAATGGTCGAAGGCGAGCAGCGCGGCACCGTGTGGCCCGAGGACGTCCCCGAAGATGTGCTCACCGGCGGTGGCGAAGCGCCCGCTCCGCTGCCCGCCGCCACGCAGCAGGCCCAGCCGCAAGTACAGCCCGAGCCCCGCGCGAAGCGCACGAGCCATCTCAAGCTCGTCGAGTAATGCGCGCTGCGTTCGCGGCGCTCGCGGTCGTCGCTTGCAGCGCGCCGTCGCCGTCGTCACCGCCACCGCTCAGCGGTCGCAAAGTCACGGTCGCCCCGACCACGCCGGCGCCGCGTATCAACTACCGCAACGCCGAGCTCGACTTCCCTCGCCTACCGGCGATCGCACGCTCGGGCAAGCTCATCGTGTGCGCGCTCGAAGACAACGACGGCGGCCGTGGCAATCCAAACCTCCGCCTCGAGATCCGCGACCGTGGCGATCGTCTCGTCGAGAAGCTCGTCGTGATGACGCCAAGCGAGCTCGACACGCTCGTGCCCGACGGCTCCAACGCCAGTCCGATGCTCGACGAACGCATCGCGGCGGCGAATCGCAAGCTCGGCGAGCTACACGCCGATCACGATCTGATCACGATGCAAGACGTCCCGATCTCCGCCGACAAGCTCGGTTCCACGCACCCAGCCCGCGGCGACAGTGTCGTCATCACGTTCGACACCGACTACAAGCTGCGCGTGCGAAGCGATGACAGCCGGATGCTCGCGACCGTGGACGGTTCCAGCTGGCGCGCACCGAGCGGCAAGCGCTGCGCACAGTGCGAGCCGTGTGACAACCCGGCCTACCTCGCCGGTGCGTACAAAGCACCCGGCATCGACGTCATTGTCGTGCGCATCCGCTATCAGGGCACCGACACGTGTTGGGAGCCACCGGATCAGCTGCACGTCGTCGCGTGGTGATCAGCCGCGCAGTGCCGTGTCGCTCTGGTCGTCGGCCGGGAAGTAGCTCTCGATGTGAATCTCCTCGGCGGTCACGTCGAGCGGTGTGCCGATCGACGTCAGCATCGTGAACAGGCGCACGTCGAGCGACGGCGACTTCATATGCACGGTGAGGATCGGCGGCGCCGCACGGCCCGGCGCCGGCACGCGCCACTCGGTCGGCACGTCGGGTTGGGCGAGCACGCGCGCGAGCAGCTGCGCGAGGCGTTCGTCACCGGGTCGCGCCGCGATCTCGCGATGCAGACGCGAGACGAGCTGCGCGGCGACGTCGAGCCAGTTCACGATGTACGGGCGAAGTGCGCCGGGATGAAACGTCGCGAGCACGATGTTGCGCGCGGCCGCCATTCCGTCGGCGGAGGTCGGCGCGAAGTGGCGAAACAGCCTCGCCGCGCCATCGTTCATCTTCATGACCTCGAAGTGACCGTCGACGACGATCGCGCCGTACGGTTCTTGCTGGCGCAGGATGTGATCGATCGCGCGGCGCACGTGCGCGAGCTCTTCACTGTCGAGCGACGACGCGCGGTATGCCGCAGCGTAACCGGCGGCCGTGAGCAGCGTGTTGCGCTCGCGCAGTGGAATGTCGAGCGCGCCGGCGAGCGCGAGCACGAGGTCGCGACTCGGTTGCGACTTGCCGTTCTCGACGAACGACACGTGGCGGGGCGATACACCCGCACGCCCGGCGAGCTCCTCTTGGCTGACGCGGCGGGAGAGCCGCCACGCACGTAGTTGGCCGCCGAACATGTCGGGCATGCAGGCACGGTAGCCCGGCGCCCAGCGCGCGGCCATTACCTCCGAGGTAATGGTGGAGCCGCGTGCGCGGACGTATCTCGATGACATGCCTACTTCATCGAAAGTCGCCGCGCTGGTGCTCGCCGCGTTCGGCGCGTTCTCGATCTGGGTTGCGGCCGGTTACGGCTTCACCGGGTTTCTGTCGCTCGCGGCGCGCGAGCCATGGGCGCTGCAAATGCTGCTCGACCTCGCGATCGCGTGCTCGTTCGCGATCGGCTGGATGCTGCACGACGCGAAGAAGCGCGGCATCAAGCCGTGGCCGTACGTGGTTCTGACGATCTTCACCGGCTCGGTCGGCGTGCTGGTCTACGTCGTGCGCCGCGGGCTTAGGGCGCGGTAGCGGTCTGGGTCAGCTCGAGCGCGCGGCGACGGCGGCAGTTCTTCGTGTCGCGAAAGCCGGTGTACGCCGAGTACGTGACGCCGAGGCCGACGACGCCCGTCCACCCGAGCGCCAGCCATTGCGACGTGTCGCATCCGGTGTTGGGCGTGCCATCTTGATTCGTTCCGCCGGTCTGCGTGCAGCGCATGACAAGCAATGTCAGCAGCAGCGCGGTGAAGCCGACGTAGGCGGTATCCACCATCGGCGCCACTCGCGACTCGGTGCAGTCTTCCGCCGCGGTTGGATGATGAGACGGCGGCGCCTTGACGAACAGGATCGAGCACGACGTCGTCGTCGCGAGCAGGCAGGCGCAGAGCAAACAGACCAGGCTACGTGTCATGCCTCGACATATCGTCGCAGAACGTGAACCGAGGATGAATCACGAACTGCGATCGCGATGGCGCCTGCTGGCCGATGGTTCACGTCGAGTGCATCAGCCGCCCGCGGCGAGCTTCTTGCGCTCATCGGGGTTCTCGTCGAGCCACGACTTGAGACTTTCCTCACTGATCTCGACGACGACGTCTTCCTCGCCGAGCTTGCACTGGCAGCCGAGGCGCGACTCCTGCCGCACGTCGAACGCCTTGTCCATGATGTCGTTCTCTTTGTCGGCGATCTCGCCGAGCGAGTCATAGCCTTGTTGGACGTAGACGTGGCAGGTCGAGCACGCGAGGTTGCCGCCGCAGGCGTGACCGACCCGTGCGCCGCACTCTTCGGCGGCGTCGAGGATCGTCTGGCCGCGCTTTGCTTCAACGGTGAGCGAGCCTTGTGACTTCGGACCGTGCGGATTGAGGAATGTCAGCTTCGGCATCAGCGGTCTCCTTCGCGCCCGCCGCTATCGGCTTGCTCGGCGCGCCGCACGGCTTCAGCGTGCGCCGTGTCGAGCCCGTGCGCGTGCGCGACCGTCGCTTCGGCTTCCTCGAGCGTCTTGCCCCGGAAGCCAGCTTCGATCGCGCGGTTCATGCGGAGCTGTGCGAACGGCTTGGTTGCGACGTCGAGCGCTTCGACTGCGTGGCGAATCGCGAGGTAATCGTCACCGGTCATCGCCGCGGCGAGCGCGGTCATCGCTTGTTCGCCGGCGGCGCGAACGTCGTCGGTGAGCAGCGCCGCATCAGTCACGAACGCCTGGCGCGTCGCTGCCAGGATGCGCTCGGCCTCGACGCGCTCGGTGAGCAGATTGCGCTTCGCGAGGTCTTCCTCGGCGTGATCGAACGACTCGAGCAACATGCGCTCGACTTCCTCGTCGGAGAGGCCGTAACTCGGCTTGACCTCGATCGACGATTCCTTGCCCGTGGTGAGCTCTTTGGCCATCACCTTGAGGAGGCCGTCGGCGTCGATCAGGAACGTGACCTCGAGCCGCGCCATGCCCGCGATCATCGGCGGGATGCCGCGCAGCGTGAATCGCGCGAGCGAGCGACACGCGTCGGCGGTCTCGCGCTCGCCCTGCAGGACGTGGATGTCGAAGCCGGTCTGGTTGTCGGCGTACGTCGTGAACGTCTCGGTCGCGCCGCACGGAATCGTCGTGTTGCGGAAGATCAGCTTCTCGACCACGCCGCCCATCATCTCGACGCCGAGCGAGAGCGGTACGACGTCGAGCAGCACGACCTTTTGTTCGCCACCGGCGAGGACATCGGCCTGCACCGCCGCGCCGAGCGCGACGACCTGATCGGGATCGAGGTCGCACAGCGGCTGCTTCTCGAACAGCTTCGCGACGAAGTCCCGCACGACCGGCGACCGGGTCGAGCCACCGACGAGGATCA
>DATDCH010000712.1:0-5159 GCA_036524455.1 Kofleriaceae bacterium
GCGCAGGTCGAGCGCGGCGTACTGAGCATCGCGATCGCGCCCGACGCAGGTGGCATCGTCGCACGCCAACTCCTCGCCGGCCTGGTGGCGTTCCCGCCGATCGCGATCGTTGTCTTCCTCGGAGCACGGATGGGCTGGTACGCGCTGTCGATCGCGTCGGCGCTGATGGTGTTCCTCACGCTCGCCGAGGCAAGCGTGTTCCTTCTGGCGACCGCGAAGCGCCTGAGCCGGTTCGACGCCGAGCAGCGCCGCGTCACGAGCGAGCTGCGCATGAGCGAAGCGCGCGTGCGCTCGCTCGTCGAGCAAGCGAAGGACGGCATCTTCCTCGCCGACGTCGACGGCCGCTACCTCGACGTCAACCCTGCTGGCTGCGCCATGCTCGGCTACACCCGCGACGAGATCGTGGCCAAGACGTTCGCCGACCTGCTCCATCCCGCTGACATGCCGAAGCTCGAGCGAGAGCGCGCCGGCATGATTTCGGGCGGCACCTCGCGCAACGAATGGAAGCTGCGGCGGCGAGATGGCTCCTATGTCGAGGTCGAGATCGTCGGCAACATGTTGTCCGATGGCCGCTTGCAGGGGTTCGTGCGCGACATCACCGGGCGCAAGCAGATCGAGCGGCAACTCGCGGAGGCATTCGAGGCCGAGCGCGAGCTGCGCGCCGACCTCGAAGCCGTCGACATCGCGCGCACGGTCGTTGCCGACGCCGTGGCCGCCTTACAGAACGCGCAGATCGATGATGTGCTCACGCTAATCGCGGAACAAGCGCGCAAGCTCACGGGGGCCGAGTACTCGGCCGTCGGCATCGGGACCGACCCGACGCGCCAATTCGACCATTGGATCACCGCGGGGATGTCCGACGACGTCGTGCGTGCGATTGGCCGCATACCGCGACCGATCGGCCTGTTGGGGCATGTGGTCGAGCGCGTCGAACCATTGCGCGTTCGTGACGCCGCCACGCACCCGAGCTCGATCGGCTTACCGCCGCATCATCCCCCGATGCACAGCTTCCTCGCGATGCCGATCCGCCGCGGCGGCAACGTCATCGGCAACATTTATCTCGCCAACAAGCGCCACGCGGCGGAGTTTTCGGACCGCGACGAACGACTGGTCGCGCTGCTCGCCGACGGTATCGCGCGTGCGATCGAGCAGGCGCGCAGCTTTGCGGCGGAAGTGAGACTGCGCACGTGGCTGCGGAGTGTCGTCGATCAACTTCCCGAGGGAGTGATCGTCATCGACACGCACGCACATGTGCAAGCGATCAACCAGGTGATGAGGGAGTGGGCTGCCGAGCCGCATGCGATCGTGCGCGATGTCGGCGGCAATCCGCGCCAGTTCGACGTCCGCGATGTCCACGGCGCCACCGTCGAGTTCGAGCAATTGCCGGTGATCCGTGCGCTACGCACCGGCGAGTCGACCGACGGCGTGGAGCTGTTGCTCCGCCAGCGCGACGGTCAGCTGTTGCCGATCGAAGCGCGTGCTGCACCGATCCGCGACGAGGCCGGCGCGATCGCCGGTGCGGTCGTCGTGGTTCACGACGTGTCCGAGCGCAAACACATCGAGCGCCTGCGCGAAGAGTGGCTCGCGGTCATCGCGCACGACTTGAGGCAGCCGGTCAGTGCGATCGTCGCGGCGACCGGGTTGCTGATCGACCACATCGCGCCGGATCGCGAGCCGGAGATCTTGAACGGCCTCCGCGACGCAGCGTTTCGGATGAACCGCATGGTCTCGGACCTGCTCGACGCAGGACGAATCGCGTCGAATCAGCTCGCCCTCCAATGCAGGCCGATCGAGCTCGTCGGCGTGGTCGCGCACTCGATCGAGCAACTTCGCCTTGCGTCTCCCGACGTCGAGGTCGTCATCGACGCGCCACGCGAGCAGGTCGCGTGGGGCGATCCGCAGCGTCTCGAGCAGGTGCTCGCCAACCTGCTCTCGAACGCCGTCAAGTACCGGACACCGGATACCGCGATTCGAGTCGAGGTGGGCCACGAACAAGACGCGGCACGCGTCTGCGTCTGCAACGAAGGCCCGCCGATCGCTCCCCAAGAGCAATCCAAGTTGTTCATGCGGTTCGCGCGGACCCGTGGTGCGATCGCTGAGCACAAGCCCGGTGTCGGCCTCGGCCTCTACATCTGTAAGGGGCTTGTCGAAGCCCACGGCGGGCGAATCTGGGTCGAGTCGCGTTCCGGCTGGACGAAGTTCTCGTTCACGGTGCCAGCGCAGGACCGCTGCCGACCCTGACGCGGGATCTTGCTGATGGGCGTGACGATCACGGTGGGCCTACGTCGTGCACCAACGAAGCGCTATCGACGAGGCGTTCGTTGGACCGAGACGCCGCCCGGAGCGCCGCGAGGACTGCCGTGGTGAACGCGCGGTGGGCTTTGCGGGACGCCGCGATAGGAACCACGATGATCGTACGGACGTGAGTAGTGCCCGCCGCGATGGCGATAGCCGTCGTGGTACGGGCGCGAGTAGTAACCGCCGCGGTAGCGACTGCCGTCGTAGTACGGGCGCGAGTAGTACGGGCGCGCGTAGTACGGGTTTCGGTACGCCGGATAGCGAGGGTACGGCCGTGCGTAATAGGGATTGTAGTAAGGGTTCGCGTACGTGTTCGGATAGGCGTCGTAGTAGATGCCGCCAGACACGTACGGATACTCGTCGTCGTACCCATACTCTCCGACGGTGCCATAACAACCCGCCGTTGCCGTCGCTGCCACGACCGCGAACGCGAGCAACCGTCGAGACTTCATGTTTCCTCCTACGTATTGAAGGAGCATTACGCGTGCCACGCGTGCGCTGCGGCTCGCCGCAAACGATGCGCGCGGCTAGCGCACGTACACAGCTGTCAGCGTCGCGCTGGCAAGCGCGTGCTCGAGAATGAGGCGATGCGCGTGCTGCCGCGGCGTCTCCGGCGCGATGCCGCGAAGCTTGGCGACGTCGAGCGCGTACACGGTGACGGTATAGGTGTGACGGCGGTCGCCCGGCGGTGGACACGGGCCGAGGTAGCCGGTGACGTATTCGACAAAGCTCGGCGTCTGGTGCGCGCCAAGCACATTGTTCGGAGAGAACGCGCGTTGCACGGCCGGCGGCAGCTCGCGTCGCGACGCGGGCACGTCGAAGATCACCCACTGCTCGACGGGCGCGCGTCTGCCACTGAGGACGACGGCGAAGCTGCGCGTGCCTCTGGGCGGGTTTCTCCACGCGAGCTCGGGCGACACGTTGCGGCCATCGCACGTGTTCACCGCGGCGAATGCGCCACCGTCGATCAATGCGGGACTCGTCAGGGTGAACAACCCATTCGGCGATTCGATCTCCGGTGGCTCGATGCTCGCGTCCTTCGCCGGCGCGTCTAGACCGCAGGCCGCGAGCACGAGCAACAGATCGACGCGCGTCCTCATCGCGACAGCTTGCCACTCGGTCGACGGTCGCCCATACGCGGATCTCCGCACGACGACGTATGGGTTTCGCGCAACGTCGACGTTCGCGTCGTCGAGGTCTCGATGAGATAAACGCCGAGCATGGCGCGTGCATCGGTTGCTCGCCGATGACAACCACAACCCGCGCCACATCGATCATAGCCACGATCGTGTTCGGGTTCGCCGCAACGAGCGGCGCACAACCGACCACGGACACTGCCGACAAGGATCCTGCCGAGCAGGGCACAACCAGCAAGGACACTGTCAACAAGGAGGGGGCCAAGCAGAAGACTGCGAAGAACGACACGGCGAAGAAGTCAGCCAAGCCACCCGCGATCGATCCGAATGCGCTCGCGGCGCTCGACAAGATGGGAGCGTACCTACGCGACCAGCAGAGCTTCACCGTGCGCACGAAGACGGAGACGGACTACGTCCTCGACGACGGCCAAAAGGTTCGGATGGCAAGCAGCGGCGAGCTGCGCGCGAAGCGCCCCGATCACCTACGCGTCGACGTGGTGTCGGACCGCAAAGAGCGGCGGTTCTATTACGACGGCAAGACGTTCACGATGTTCAGTCCGCGCATCGGCTACTACTCGACAGTGGCGGCGCCGCCGACGATCGGGGAGCTCGCCGATCAGCTCGAGGAGCGCTTCGGGCTCACGCTGCCCATGGTGGATCTGTTCCGTTGGGGCAGCGACAAGGCCGCGATCGATCAAATCAAAACGGCGAGCCACGTCGGAACCGCGAAGATCGGCGGCGTCGATACCGATCACTGGGCGTTTCGTCAGCCCGGGCTCGACTGGCAGATCTGGATCGAGCGTGGCGACAAACCGGTGCCGCGCAAGCTGCTGCTGACCACGACGGACGACGCCGCGCGACCGGAGCATTCGATCGAGATGACCTGGGACCTCAGCGCGAAACACGACGACTCGGTGTTCGCGTTCGCCGCACCGAAGAACGCGCATGAGATCGCGCAAGCCGAAATCGTCCCTGAGGTACCGGCGTCGCGCAGTGCGCGTCGCACCAAACGCTAAGCGAGGATCATATGAGCACAAGAAAACATCGATCGATTCTGCTGGCGTTCATCGTGATCGTCGGCGGCTGTTACATCAGCGACGCGGATGCGCGCGGTGGCGGGCGCGGAGGAGGCGGCGGCGGGCGCGGAGGAGGCGGCGGCGGCGCGCGCACCAGCGTCAGCGGCGGGATGAGAGGTGGCGGTGGCGGCTACAGCGGCGGCGGCGCGGCCCGAGCAGGCGGCGTCAGTCGAAGCGGGGCCGGCGCCGGCAGCGTCAGCCGCAGCGGAAACGTCTCCGCGAATCGCAACGTCAACCGCAACACGAATCGCAACGTCAATCGCGACGTCAACATCGACGGAGACCGCGGCTACTACGGCGGCGGCGGCTACTACCGCGGTGCGCCGGTTGCGCGCGCCGCTGCGTGGGGTGTCGCCGCGGGCGTGACCGCCGCTGCGATCGGTTCGGTGGCCTACTCGCTGCCAGCGGGTTGCTCGACCCTCTATCGGGCCGCCAATCCGTACTACTCCTGCGGAGGCGTGTACTACGAGCCGCAATACAGCGGCAGCGATGTCACCTACGTGGTCGTCAACAACCCAGGATGAGCGACGTGGATTCCGATCGACGCTAAGGTCGCGCAGTGCGGATCGCCGTCTTCGACACTCATCGCCACGACCGCTCATCGCTCGACGAGGCCAACGCGCAACACCGCCACGAGCTGACGTACTTC
>DATDCH010000713.1:0-5354 GCA_036524455.1 Kofleriaceae bacterium
CGCCGCTCCGGCGCCCGTCGTCCCTCCGCCGCCGGCGAAGGTCGAAGTCACGCCGATCGAAGAAGCGCCCGCGCCGGTTGCGGCGCCCGCGTCGGTCGAGACGCCAGCGCCACCACCCGTCGAGCCCGCTGCCGTAGATGCCGCAGCGCCGAAACCGAAGAAGGTGCGCCGGCCGAAGCCATCACAGCAACCCGCGCCACCCGCCGGCCAAGCCGCGGGTAGCGACAGCAGTCTCTACAACCCGTTCTGAGCTCATCGTGAATCGCATCCACATAGCCTGCGTGATGTTGCTCGGCGGCGCGCACGTCGCATCTGCCCAAGCACCGGCGCCCGCGCCCGCGCCAGCACCAGCGCCTGCACCGGCGCCGAGCAAGCAAGATCTCGCCGCCGCGAAGAAGGCGTTCGAAGCGGGCAACGCGCTGTACAAGGCGGGCAAGCTCGCCGAGGCCGTCGAGAAGCTCGAAGAATCGTACAAGCTGTCGAAGAACGCATTTCTGTTGTTCAACATCGGCCACATCTACGATCAGCTCGGCAAGAAGGAGCTGGTGCTCCAGTACTTCAAGCAATTCCTCGCCGACGCGCCGGCCGATGCGCCGATGCGGCCCGACGTCACCAAGCGCGTCGAGGCGCTCGAGGCCGAAGCCGCGACACCGGTCGCGCCCGACCCCGTCGTCGAGGAGCCGAAGGTGCAGACCACCGTGAAGCTCGAGCACCAGCTCATCGACGCAGCGCCGCCCGGCGTGCCGTGCGACGTCACCGCGTCGATCTCGGATCCTGCGCTGACCGTCACGCTGTTCTACCGCGGCAGCGGCGACGTCAAGTTCACCAGCAAGCCGATGACGAAGCGCAAGGATGAGCTCGTCGCGCACATCCCCGGTGCGGCGATGACCGGCAGCTGGATCCAGTACTTCATCGAAGCGCGCGACGCGCAGAACAACCTCGTCACGCGCAGCGGCAAGTCGACGAGCCCGAACTTGATGCTGGTCGACAGCAAGGCGCCGACCCACTTCTTCCCCGATCTCGTCGAACCCGGTGAGTCGACGACAGTCATTCCGCAGCCCGGCGACATCGTCCACGACGGTTCGGGCAGCGGTGGCGTCGACACCGTCGATACCGGTCCACCGTTTCTGCGAGCGAAGTGGATCGCGACCGGCTCCGCGGCGGTGATGTTCGGCGTGTCGCTGTCGTCGTACTTGATCGCGAAGCGCCAGCACGACGACCTCGTGGCGGATTCGAGCTCGTGCGGCACACCGCCGTGCCGCAGCTGGGATGCCGGCTACAACGGCGACATCGAATCGCGCGGTTTCCGCTATGACACGATCTACAAGGTCACGCTCGGCCTCGGCGTCGCGGCCGCCGGTGTGGCCGGCTACTTCTGGTACCGCGCGCTGACCGCAAAGCGCGCCGATACGCAGGCCACGATCATCACGCCCGCGGTTGGCGATCAGTTCGCGGGCGTCTCCGCAGTGGGGCGGTTCTAAGATGCGAGCGCTGATTGCCACGCTGCTCGTCGTCGCCGCGTGCGATGCCTACGACGAGGATCTCGGCCCGGCGCCGTTCTTCTGCGGACAAGAGGATCCGGTCTGTCCGTCGGGCTACTCGTGCGTCGACGATCCGACGAACGGCACGAAGGTGTGCGTTTCCGACGATGATTCGATCTCGGGCAACTTCGAGTGCGAGGACGACAGCGCGCTCGAGCCGAACGACATGCTTGCCGCGGCAACGACAATCACCGCGTCGTACACGGTCGACACGGGCGCGATCTGTCCCGCCGGCGACCGCGACCTTTACGCGATCACGATGTCGGCGGATGGCGCGAACCTCGAGGCCACGATCACCTACGCGGGCGGCGCGGTGTTGCGCTGCGCGATCCTCAACACCGGCGGCGTGCCGATCGCGAACGCGACCGAGGTCGGCGGCGAAGACCGCACGTTGCGCGCGACGGCGGCCGATCTGCCGAGCGGCCAGTACTACGTGCAGGTGACGGCGACACCGGCCGGCACGCTCGCGATCAACAACTACGAGCTCTCGGTCACCGCGAACTGATCACTTGATCGAGTAGCGCACGAGCACGTCAAACCGCAGGTAGTCGAAGCCCTGCTTGAGGTCATCGGAGAACTGCGCGCCGAGGTCGAGCTTGTTCATCGCGTAGAAGCCGCCGAGCGTGAGCGGGATGAAATCGGCGAACAAGAACGCGTTCTCGGTGTTCGCGACGCGAATGTGCGCGAGGTCGAGCGCGCCGAACACGTACAGCTTCGGCGTGCCCTGATAGCCGACGCCGAGGGGAATATCGAGGGCGATCGTGCCTTTTTGATTCACGCCGATCACGAGCTGATACGGCAGCGGAGGCAGCGGGAACGACAGCTTCGACAGCGACGACGCGTTGTTCGGCGTCGCCGGCAGACCGGTGAACACGCTCATCTTGCGCGACAGCCGATACCGCGCCCACGCGCCGAACTGCAGGCTCAGCGACGTGCTCGTCGTGGTCTGCATCGTGACCGGATCGGTGGAACCGGAGAAATCGATTGCGGCGGCGGCGGCGATCGCGATGTCGAGCTTCGCGCTCGTGCTCGCGCTGTACGCACCGTGGATCGTGAGCGGTCCTTTCGCGCTTCCCGGGCTAATGCCGGCCGTGTAGTCGAGGCCGACTTCGGAGCTGTCCCCGATGCCGTAGGTCGCACCGAGCGCCAAGCCGGTGGCCGTCGACGACGTCGTCACGCCCGGCATCGTCTCGAGCGTGAGGACGTTGACGCGCAGTCCGCCATGCACGGCGAGCTTGCTCTTGCCGAGCACGAGCGGCCGCTCGTTGATCGCGAGCGGGTTGCTGCCGATCGGCGTGGCTTCTTCGGGTGGCGTGTCTTCCTCGGAGTCGACGCCCGGCACGGGGATCGCGACACCACGGCGATCCGGCGGCTGGTCCTCGACGCGCTCGGGCTCTTCGCCCATCTCGATCACTTCTTCGTCGGGCGGCGACGTCATGTCGACGTCGGCGGCCTTGTCCTTCTTGCCCTTCGTCTTCGGTCGCGTCTTGGAGGCGACCTTCGTCGGCTCGGGCTCGTCGGGCGGCTCGTCGATCTCGATCTCGGCCTCCTCGTCGGCATCCGCCTTCTTCTTCTTGTCCTTGGCCGCGACCTTGATCGGCTCGTCTTTCTTCTTCTTGGGCTTGGCCGCGACTTCCTCGACGTCTTCGTCCTTGGGCTGTTCCTTGTCCTTCTTCTTCTTCGGCTTGGCCGCGACCTCGGAGGCGTCCTCGTCCTTGGGCTCGTCGGTCTTCTTCTTCGGCTTCTTCGCCGGCTTCTTCTTCGCCGGCGTGTCCTTCTCGTCCTCGGTGTCATCCGAGATCGTGACCGCGTCTTCGTCTTCTTTGGGCTCTTTCTTGGGCTTGTCCTCGGCCTCGTTCTCGGGCTCGGCCTTCTTGCGCGGCTTGTCGTCGTCGTTGTCCCTCTCGGCGTCCTTCTTCTTCTTGAGCGCGATGCTGTCTTTGTTGCGCTTCTTTTTCTTCTTCTTGGACGGCTTCGGATCGGGCGCGCTCGCGCACGCGACAAACAGCGCGCAGGTCGCGAGCCATGCCAGGCGCTTTCGAGTCAGCAGCAACACCCGGCTAGATCCTACTCGACCACAACCCCGATTCCATGACAAAACCCGTCCGTAGTGCCACCCCGCAAGAAGAGCTTGCTCGAAGAGTGCTTCGAGGCGAATCGCCGCTGGGCGAAGAAGGCCCTCGTCAAGGACCCGGAGTTCTTCGCGCGCCTCGAGGCGCTGCAGAACCCAGATTTATTGTGGATCGGCTGCTCGGATAGCCGTGTGCCGGCCAACGAGATCATCGACCGCAAACCGGGTGAGGTGTTCGTCCACCGCAACGTCGCGAACCTGGTCGAGCACACCGACGTCAACTGCCTCTCGGTGCTGCAATTTGCGGTCGACGTACTGAACGTAAAACACGTGATCGTGTGCGGGCACTACGGCTGTGGTGGCGTGCGTGCCGCGCTTTCTGACAAGCCGCTCGGCCTGATCGACAACTGGCTGCGCCACATCCGCGATGTCGCTCTGTGGAACCGCGACGAGCTCGCGGCGATCGAAGACCCGAAGGCACGCATGGATCGGTTGTGCGAGCTCAACGTCGAGGCGCAGGTCGCGAACGTCTGCCACACGACGATCGTGCAGGACGCGTGGATGCGCGGTCAGAGCCTGACCGTGCACGGCTGGATCTACTCGCTCAACGACGGCCTGCTGCGTGACCTCGGCATGGTGATCGAATCGCCCGATCAGATTCCGCCCGAGTACCGCTACACGTACTGAATGACGCGGCGTAATCGCATGATCGCAGGAGCTGCGGCCGTGCTGATCGGCGCGCTCGGGATCGCGGGCCTTGTGTGCACGACGCGCGAGCACGACGAGCCAGCCGCGCCGTGTGAGGCGGAACGCACCGCGATCCAGGCGGAGTGGTCGGAATCGCATCGCACGGCGATCACAGAAGCACTGCGTGCGACGAATGTCGCGTTCGCCGGTGACACGGCGGCACGCGTCTCGGCCGCGCTCGACACCTATGTTCGCGGGCTCGAATCCGCACGCAGCCAGCTATGCAAGCAACCGCCGCCGGGCGCGCTATTCGAGCAAGGTCTCGCGTGTGTCGGGGAACTCCGGGTGGAGCTGCGGCTGTTCCGCGAGTGGCTGCTTCGCATCACGGCTGCCGATGCTCGCTTCGCGGTGATGGCAGTCTACGAGTTGCCCAGCAGCGACGACTGCACGAATCACAAGGCGCTGCAAGCAAAGGCGCGCGAGACGCCGCAGCTCGAGACCGTGCGCAAGCAGGTCACCGACGCCATCCGCGATACACGCACCGGCAAACCGGTCGCGGGCGCCGAACCACTGTTCCGCGAAACTGCTGCCATCGCTGAAACCGCGCACGCCGATGAGCTCCGTGCGCTCGTGCTCGTGCGGCTCGCAGGTGTGCTCGCCGAGATCCCCGGCAGGGAAGGCGAAGCCCTCGCACTCGAGCCGGTCGCGCTGGCGGCGATCAAGCGTGCGACGCACGAGCGTGTGCTCGTCGCGGAGCTGCACCGAGCGATGGGCACCGCTCTCACGCGCAGCGGCGCGACCGACAAGTCACTCACGCGCCTCGAGGCAGCGCTCGCGGCGGCGCGAGCAGCGTTTCCCGCGGGTGATCCGCGGCTGCCAGGCTACGTGCATGCGGTTGCTGTTGCGCTGAATCAGCAGCAACGGCCCGCTGATGCACGTCCGTACCAGGAGGAAGCACATAGGCTCGCGGTCGACGCGTTCGGGGCCGAACACCCAGTCACGCTGGCCCTTGCGAACGAGCTTGCGCAAGCCCGGCGCCCGTGACGGCGTGGGGG
>DATDCH010000714.1:0-5840 GCA_036524455.1 Kofleriaceae bacterium
CTCGCCCTCTGGGCGGCGTGAGCACAGTCGATCGGGAGCGCATTCGAATCACCGTCAAGCTCGACGAAGTGAGCGGTTGTGCATGAGGCAGAGCAGCACGATGTGTCGAACACCGACGCTACCCCACCGCTAACGCGGGCCGGGGTCGCGACGAGACAACAGCACGTTGCTTGCAAGCCCGCGCGAGCAATGCCGACTCCGTCGCGAATGCTGCTCCGCCTCCATCTGGAGACGCGCGCCCAGCATCCGGAGGCGGACTTCCAGTGGCTCGAGCTGATGTCGTTCGACGCATCGCATGGTCGCTATATCGATCAGCTGGTCGCGACCTACGGCTTCGAGGCGCCAGTCGAGGCGGCCTATGCATTGACGCCACATCTCTGCGACGTGATCCAGATCCGGCCGCGGTCACGGTCGGGCTACATCGTCGAAGACCTGCTCGCGCTCGGGCTCGGACCGTCGACGATCGCGCGGCTACCGCAGTGTCGCCAGGTCGCGCCGTTCCGCGATCCGGCCGAAGCGCTCGGCTGGCTCTACGTGCTCGAGCGCGCCACGCTGCTGCACGAGGCGGTGCGCGATCACATCGCGTTACGCATGCGGACGGTCTCGGCCTGGCGCTACTTATCCGCATACGCCGGCGTAGCTGGCCTACGCTGGCAAGAGCTTGGCCGCGCGCTCGACGCCTATGCGATCACGCCGGCGGCGAGCGATTACATCGTCGCCACTGCGCGCGCTGCGTTCAGGTGTCAGCGTGATTGGTTTGCGACCGAGCCGGCGGTGATCGCGCGCGCGGCGTGGGCCAGCGAGTCGAGCGGCACGCGTTTCGTGCGCGACTAACTCACTTGTGCTTGCAGGCCTTCTCGTCGCCCGCGTTGCACGCCTTCGCGTACAGGTCCTTTGCCTTCGCCGGATCCTTGTCGACGCCCTTCGCGCCTTTCGTATAGAGGTCGGCGAGTGACACGCACGCGCGTGCCGAGCCTTCCTTGCAACCCTTCTCGAAGAACTTCACGCCGATCTTCGGGCTGACCGTCATGCCGCCTTTGCCCTCGACGTAGAGCGTGCCGAGCCAAGCGCAGCCGTCGAACTCGCCGCCGCCGTAGCACGCGCGACGAAATGCGTACTGCGCACCGCCGGCCAGCTTCTTTTCGCCGAGCATCGCCGCGCCGAGCTCGACGCATGCCTTGCCGTCGCCGGCTTGGCAGGCTTTGTCGAACAGCGCGATCGCGCCGGCCTTGTCTTTGTTGACACCTTGCCCGCCGAGCTTTGCGGCGCCTGCGATCCTGCATCCGGCGGGCACGTCCTTGTCGCACGCCTGCTGCGCGAGCTTTGCCGCCTTCGCCCAGTCCTTCTTGACGCTCGTGCCCTCGCGATACATCAGCGCGAGTAGCGCGCAGCTGCCGCCGTGACCCGCGCTGCACTGCTTCTCGCAGTCCGCGCTCTCGCCTTTGCACTGGTGCGGCGCCTCTGGACCGCGGCACGCACCGTCGGCCATGAACAGGCCGGGCGGGCAACTCGCGGTCGGGATTTCGTCCTGCGCCGACTCGCCGCCGATCGGTTCGAGCTCGACGCGCACCACCGCGCCACATTGATCGGGTGGCGCTTTGCCGTCGGTAGTCGACTTCGTGCACGACTCGAGATCGCCGTCCTGCGCCTCGATCTTGGTCGCGCTCGACGAGCTGCCGCTCGCGCCCTTGCCCAGGATCTTCGCGCTCGCTGCGAGATCGGCCTTCGAGCCAGTCGCGACGACGAAAGCGCCGACCGTGGTCGCGCGCACGAAGTGCGTGGCGCCACCGCAATCGCCCGACAGCTCGCTGCGCTCCGCGCTCTTCTTCGCCGACGAGCGCTTGCCGACCATCACGAGCTGCGCCACCAGCGAGCTCTCGCGCCCGAACTTGCCGCCGAGATCCGAGAGCCACGACAGCCCGCCGACCGGCAGGTTCGCCGCGACCTCGTCTTTGCTGTTCATCTCGATCTTCTTCTCGCGCCGCGTCGTCCCGATGTAGCCGTACTCGCCGCCGAGCGCGCACGCCGGCACGAGCTTCACGCTCGCGCAGTCGTAGGCGACGAGCGCGAGGCCCTCCTTCATGGCGACCTCGATGTCGCCGCGCATTTCGGGGGTCCAGTCGACGACCATGAGATCTGCCCGATCCGCGGTCTTGCACATGGCCACGCCGCCTCCGCCGCCGCCCCCCGATTTCATCGTCGGATCGGCGTCACCGACGGTGGGCTGCTGCGGCTGTACGGTCTGTGCGGCCTTGCCAGCGGGGCAGGCAGCTAGCAAGAAAAGCGAGATCGCGAATAGGCGCATGACCCGTTCGTAACGCGACCGCGAGCCGTTTGCTTACGTTCGGCTCGTAATCGCCATATGATCGCCAAATGGCGGCCACCCGACGGAAGAAAAAGGCAAAAGCTCCCGCGAAGGCAAAGAAGCCCAAAACGAAGGCCAAGCGCGGCGCCAAGACAGGCTTGCTGTCGTCGCTCGCGCAGTACGTGAAGAAGAAAGCGAGCGGACTTGTCAAGCGCACGAAGAAGCGGCGCGCGAAGAAGGCGCCGAAGGCCAAGGCGACCCCGGCGCCGACGTAACCTGCGCGATTTATGGGCGTGGAGGCGGGATTGTCAGTGGGATGAGCGACACTGCGCGGCAAATGGCCAACGATCGTGCGATCCCAAGCCTGTCTGTACCGGCGCTCCAAGAGTTGCGCCGCATCCACGTCAAACATCTGCTCGAGGTGTTTGCGTCGCCTGAAACCCAGGAGCTCTACGAACGCGGCTGCATCACCGGCCGCTTCGCGCAGGATCCCGGCAAGGGACTGACGAGCTTCATTGTGGAAGGCGTCACACCGGTCGGGCTCGCCGCATTGAACGAACGCGACGGCCGCTAGGCGTCGACAAGCTACGCGCCGCGGGGGCGGCGGACATTCAGCGTTTCATCTGGAGCTGGCGGCGGAGCAGCCCGCTCACTTTGCCGCGCACGAGGCTGGTCGTGACGCCGGCAACGCAATCGTCGCGCGCCTGACCACCGGTGCCGCGCGCGCGACCGGAGCCGTCGGCGATGCCGAGCAGATCATGCTGCGGCAAGCGCACGACGAGGATCTTTACGCTGCACGTCGTCGTATCGCCCGCATCGTCGAGCCGAGCGACCTCGACCTGGAGCTCGACGTCTCCATGGCTACTCGCGGCCCGCACGTACGACAGCTTTGCGAGCGCCGCGCCTGCGCCGTCTCGTAGTGCGCCGCGATGCGAGCCCTCCGGTGCGACCTCGACATAGAGATGATGCGGATCGTCGGTGCGCGCCGCGCCGTGGCGATGACCGCACGCAACGACGAGCAACAGGACGGCAAGAGCACGCACGCACGACGATCGTACAAGGCTCCGCGCGTTGATCTCCGCACTCCGGACGAGAGTTTCGCCGCGGCTGGATCTACCGTTGCCACAGTGCAGGACTGGATCGATGTGACCGTCGCGATCCGTGATGGCATGGTGCACTGGCCGGATAATCCGCCGATCGTCGTCGAGCGCGTGCAGGACATTGCGCGCGGCGATAGCGCCAACGTGACAAAACTGTCGCTCGGCGTGCACACCGGCACTCACGTCGACGCACCGGTGCACTTCGATTCGCGCGCACCCGGCGTGGATGAGATTCCGCTTGCCGCGCTGTGTGGTCCTGCGCGCGTGATCGCGATCGAGCACCCACACGAGGTGACGATCGCCGAGCTCACGGCCGCGAACGTGCTCGCGGGCGAGCGGATCTTGCTGCGCACGCGCAACTCACCATCGGCGTGGCAGCAGTCGAAGTTCGTCGAGGACGCGGTGCACTTGACGCTCGAAGCCGCGCGCTGGCTCGCTGCGCGCAAGGTGCAGACGATCGGGATCGACTATCTGTCCGTCGGTGGCTACGCCGCGAACAACGGCGAGGACGTGCACCACGCGTTGCTAGACGCCGGCGTGTGGATCATCGAGGGCCTCGATCTGACGCACGCGCCCGAGGGTCCGTGCGAGCTGATGTGCCTGCCGCTCAAGATCGCCGGTGCCGACGGCGCGCCTGCACGCGCGTTCGTGAAGCCGAAAGGTGCGCATGGTTGATCGCGAGCTCGGCATGATCGGACTCGGTCGCATGGGTGGTGGGCTCGCGCTGCAGGCGCGGCGCAAAGGCATGCGCGTGGTCGGCTACGACCCGCACGCCATGCGGGACGAGCTCGTGCAGGCGGGCGTCACCGGCATCGCGGCGCTCGCAGATTTCGCGACCACGCTCGCCGCACCGCGCGCGGTGTTGGTCTACGTGCCCGCGGGGCCGCTTGTCGATCGGTTACTCGACGAGCTCGCGGATGTGCTCTCGCCAGGCGACGTGATTGTCGACGGTGGCAACTCGTACTGGGGTGATTCGATCCAGCGTGCCGAGCGGCTCGCCGCGCGTGGGCTCGAGCTCGTCGATGCCGGCACCTCGGGAGGGACCGAAGGCGCACGTCATGGCGCGTGCTTCATGATCGGCGGCACGCCGGCCGGCGTCGCGCGTGTCGAGCCGCTGCTGCAGGAGCTCGCCGTGCCCGGCGGCTACGTGCACGCGGGTCCGCCCGGTGCCGGTCACTTCACGAAGCTCGTCCATAACGGGATCGAGTTCGGCATGCTGCAAGCGATCGGCGAGGGTGTCGACTTGCTGGAGCGTTATCGCGATCGGCTCGACATCGCAGCCGTGCTCGCGTGCTGGCGTAACGGCTCGGTGATTCGCAGCTGGCTCGTCGATCTGATGCACCAGCAGTACGCGAGCGCCGGTGGCATGGCGCAGATTCCGGCGTTCGTAGAGGACACCGGCGAGGTCAACTGGCTCGTCGCCGATGCGCTGCGCATGGAGACGCCGATACCGGTGATCGCGCAGGCGGTGATGCAGCTGTTCGCGTCGCGCGATGATCGCAAGAACTGGGCGCGCGCGATCGCGATGATGCGCAACGGATTCGGCGGTCATCCATTCGGTCCGGATGCGGCGGTCGCGGACGAGCGCAAGCACGGTCAAGTCGGGGGGACGTACCGCGACGAATGAGGCATCATGTGCCCGTGGCTACGGGGACCAAGCCCAAGCAACCGAAGCGCGTGATGGCGAAGCGCGCAGATCTCGGTGCGCCGATCGACGGATTCTTCAAGAAGCAACCCGCGCCGCTGCGCGCGGTGCTCGTCGAGCTGCGCAAGATCGTCGAGACCCTCGTGCCCGACGCCGAGTCGTCGATCAAGTGGGGCAATCCGTTCTTCACGCTGAACGGCAAGATGATGGTCGCCCTGAGTGCGCACAAATCGCACGTCAACTTGATCCTTGCCGGGCCGCCGAACGCATTCGCCGATCCGCATGGCAGGCTCACCGGCGAGGGCAAGACCGGCCGTCACCTGAAGCTGACCTCGCTCGACGAGCTACCGCGCAACGAAGTGCGAAACTGGGTCAAGACCGCCGCGAAGATCGCGCGCGCGAAGTGACGGTCTGCGCGAGCGCGCCCGCGAGCTGGTAGCGTCGTGGTCGTGAAGCGGCGCGGTCAGATCCTCATCGCGATCGCGAGCGCCATCGTAGCAACGGCAATCATCGTCGCGGTTCGCTGCGTCGGCGAGCGCGCGGATCGCCAGTCGAGGTCCACGTCGAGCGTGCCGACCGCGGGGCGCACGTTCAAACCGCCCCCGAAGACCGCTTCGATCGCCGGTGTGGTGATCGATGAAACGCGTGCGCCGATCGCGGGGGCGCGCATTTGCGCGGATGCGGATTCGCAAACGCTCGAGGCCGAGCTGATCCGCGAGCCGCGTTGCACGATCACCGATGCGCGTGGCGCGTATGTCGTGCGTGAGCTGTACGCCGCGAACTACGCGGT
>DATDCH010000715.1:0-3109 GCA_036524455.1 Kofleriaceae bacterium
CAAACCGGCGAGGCCTGCCGCAGGTCGTGCAGGAGATCGCGCACACGCCTATTACGATCCTGCTCGACGACTTCCACTACATTCCATCAGCGATTCAGGCAGACGTCGCGCAACAGATCAAAGACGCTGCGAGTCGCGGCGTACGGATCTGTGTCGCGTCGGTTCCAGTGAAGGCCGACAACCTGGTGCGCGCGCTGCCCGAGCTGCGAGGCCGCGTGCTGGGCGTCGATCTGGATTACTGGAGCCCGAAAGACTTGCTCGAGATCCCGAAGCTCGGCTGCCCGCTGCTCAACCTCGAGATCGACAACGCGTCGATTCAGATGTTCGCTCGCGAGGCCGCCGGCTCGCCGCAACTGATGCAACAGATCTGCCTTTGGATGTGCAACCACCTCGGCGTGCGCGAAACGTCGGATTCGCCCCGCTCGATCACACTCGACGAGCTCGGCCGCAAAGAAATCCTATTCCTCACATCACTCGCCGTCGATTTTCGCGCGCTCGTCCGCGCGATGATCTCGGGACCGCGGGCCCGCACCGGCGAGCGCCGCTCGTACGTGCACAGCGACGGCCGCGTTGCGGACGTCTACTTGTCGATCATGCGAGCGATCGCAATGGACCCGCCGAAGCTCTCGATCGATTACGCCGAGCTCCAGCAGAGGCTCGACACGTTGTGCAAGGGTGCAGCACCAGAGGGCGCGAGTGTTGTCAATGCGTGCATCAAGCTCAGTCAGATCGCGGCGGGCTTTGCGGTGCTCACCGGGCCGTCGTTCGAATGGGACGAGCAGACGCAGATGATCCTGATCCCGGATCCGTACCTGCTGTTCTACCTACGCTGGTCGATCACGCTGGAGCGCGAGGCCGACGCGCTGATGTGATGGAGACGTGGCTCGGCGCTGGTGGATCGCGGTCGAGCGCGAGGCCGATGCACTGATGTGATCGAGGCGATCGGACGAGACCGAGATCGAGACGATGATCAGACGAGCAGGCAGAGCATCGACTGCTTCGACTTCGCCGCACCGGTGTAGAGCTCGACGATCTGCTTGAACAGCGCGAGCAGCTGGTCCATGTCCTTTGTCTTGCCGAGCTGCTGCGCGCGCTCCTTGAGCGTGGTCGCGGGCAGCTCCGCGAGCTTCACGGCGATCTCCGCCACGCGCTGCGGTGACAGCACGCGAGCCTGCTCGAACGCATTGTCGACCGACAGGTTCTTGCCGCTGCGTGCGATCAGCGCGTCGCCGAGCACCTCGTCGCGGCCGCGGCCCGACAGGACCGTGTCGAGCAGTTCCCAGTGCGTCTTGAGATCCAAGAGGCCGGGAATCGCGTCTTCGTGACGCGCCTCGACGACATCTTCGAGGGTCTCGGGCTCGGATTCGAGCAGCGCGAGCCGTTTGGACGAGAGCGCGATCAAAATGCCGTGAGTCGTCGCCATCAGAATTCCGGTTTCTTCTTGAAATGCTTCTCTATCAGCTTCTGCAGGTACTCGGCTAGCGATAGCACTTCTTCGTCGTCGGGTGCATCCGCCCGCGAGACGTAGATCAAAAAGATCTCGTGCTGGCCGTCTTCGCCCCCGGGCTCGCGCAGGCGCAGCTGCACGTAACCCTCGTCCTCGTCGGGCTTGCCCTTCTTGCGGTCGGCAATCTCGACGCCGTCGATGAGCTTCCAGACCTTGTCGGTCTCCTTGCCGCTCAGATTCGCCGTGCCGAGGTCCTTGACCTTCTCGCCGTCGCCATACGCGGCCCACAGCGAGCTGTCGCGGATTCGGATTTGCCAGTCGTCGCCCTCGGGCATGTTCGATACGAAATCGAACATCCGGCCGTTGGTCTCGCCGCGCTGGCCGGTGTCTTCGGTCTCCTCGGAGCTGGCCTTGACGTACTGGCCGCCGGAAGAGCACGCGGTGCCAAAACCCGCGACGAGCGCCAAGCAAAGCGCGATGACCCGCACGGCTGGGTTATAGCACTCGGCCACGGCGATGCTCCGCTTCTACGACCACGTGCTCGATGCACCGGCGGTGCTCCGTGACGGTACGCACCGGGCGGCCAGCCTCGCCGAGACCTGGCGGCGGTTTGCGCCGGCGGCGCGCAAGGCCGGAATCACGCGGATCGCGGAGCTGACCGGCCTCGACACGCTCGGCATCCCGGTGTTCGCGGCGATCAGGCCGATGGGCAAGTCGCTGTCGACGCAGCAGGGCAAGGGCATCTCGCCGGAGGCGGCGAGGGTGTCGGCGCTGATGGAGAGTCTCGAGACGTTCAGCGCGGAGAATATCGAGGCCGAAGTCGTGCGCGGCTCGTATCGCGCGCTCGCCAAGCGAACGAATGTCGTCGACATCCGCACGCTGCCGCTCGCTCTCGCCTCGCAACCTCGAGTGCGATCGTCGGCTCGCACGCGACGACAGGCTTCGGCTCCGACGCGACAGAGTTCGGCTCCGACGCGACGACAGGCTTCGGCTCCGACGCGACGACATGCCTCGCGCCGCGGCGGCCGCATGAACCTCGATGCAACGCATGCGTGGGTCGAGGGCTTCGATCTCCTCGCCGGCCAGCGGATTCTCGTGCCGCGCGAAGCCATCACGCTCGACACCACGTTCACACAACCGCCCACGTTCGATATCTCGTCGAACGGGCTGGCGTCGGGCAACGTGCTCGTCGAAGCGATCGTGCACGGCCTGTGCGAGGTGCTCGAGCGCGACGCCGAGGCCGCATGGAGGCGCGCGGGAAGCGACCGCCGCCTCGTGCTCGATTCGATCCCCGATCCGATGTGCCGCGATCTAATCGAACGGATCACCGCGACGGGTGCGCGCGTGTTCGTGTGGGATCTCGCGGGCGGTGACGACGCTGGCCTCGCTGACGACGGTGGCCTCGCAACGATCGGCGCCGCGATCATGGAGGACCCGGCCGAGCCGGCGTGGCGCGCGCTCGGTTTCTACCAGGGCTTCGGCGCGCACCTCGTGCCCGAGGTCGCGATCGCACGCGCACTGACCGAAGCGGCGCAGACCCGACTGACGTACATCGCCGGCGCGCGCGATGACTTCTTTCCGTTCGACTACGCGCGCGCGACCGACCCCGAGCTGCTCGCCGATCTTTGGCAGCGCCTCGCCGCGCCGTGCGACGAACCGGTC
>DATDCH010000716.1:0-2002 GCA_036524455.1 Kofleriaceae bacterium
CGGAGCTGACGTCGAAGTCGCGCGCGCCGGCGAGCCCGGTCGCCGATAGGCGCAGCGCGAGCCGCCGCGCGAGCGCGACGCGAGCCGAGCCTGCGACGCTGAAGCTCGGCAGCGTGTCGGAGGTTGCGCGCGCGATCACGAGCTGCGAGCCGATCGCATCACGCGTGAGCACCTCGATCACGCCGCCGGGACCGCCCGGCCCGTCGATCGGCGACTGCGGCGCCGCCGACATTCGAATCTGTACGATGTCGGTGATCGGAATCGTCGAGACGTCGAACGTGCCGTAGTACGGATCGCTGACCAGCACGCCGTCGATCAGAACGCTGACCGCGCCCTTGCGCGCGCCGCGGATGTCGACGTTGAAGCCGCCGCGACCAACGTCGCGCACCGACACATCTGGCAGCAGGTCGAGTGCCGTCGCGAGATCGACAGCGCCACGCGCAGCGAGCTCGTCGCCCGACAGCCGCACTTCGGTGTCGCGATCAAACGGCTTGTCCGGACGCTCGTCGTAGATCTCGACGACTTCACCTTCGGCGAGCTCTGCGAGCTCCTCGTCAGACAATCCCTGGGACGCGTCTGGCTCGGCAGGTGTCGCGACGGGAGGCGGCGCAGAGGGAGCGTCGGCCGGCGGTGGTTCCGCCGGTGCAGGGTCGGCAGGTGGTGCCTGTGGGTCCTGTGCGTGGGCAAGTGTCCCCCACGCGGGGATCAGCGCGCCGAGCGCGATCAGGCACTTGCCGGCCAGTGTCATGAGCCGCTTGGATCATAGGCAAGACGGCGACCAGTTGCTTGTAATAGCGCTGAGACCTTAGTGTCTTTGCTGTGCCACGCGCCTATCGAACGGTGCGCGATCACCTGGATGACATCATCGGGTTCGCGCGCTGTGTGTTCGAGCAGAAGCAAGCCACCAACCCGGCGCGCCTCGCCGAGCTGCAGTTCGAGATCGCGGATCGTCACGAGCAGATCGAAGGCAGCCTCGAGCTCGCGCGCATCGCGAGCATGGCGCTGCCGCTCGATCGGCTGCGCAAGGCATTCAAGCTCGAGCGCGAAGAAGTGCGCTGCATCTACCTGCTGCTCGGCCTCGCGGTGTCGACCGAAGTGCGCCAGCTCGCGGGCAGCGACGGCACCGGCTCGATCGAGCTGCTCGATCAACTCGTCTACACCGCGTCGGCATCGCGCGATCGGTTCGCCGATCACCTCGCGAGCGACGGCCGCTTGTTCGGCTATGGCTTGATCGAGTTCGCCGACGAGAGCCGCAGCCGGTTCGCGCGCCCGGTGCGCGTTTCGGATCGCGTCGTCGACCTCGCGTTTGGCCGCGACCGCGCCGCCGCCGAGCTCGCCGGCTTCGGCACCCTGACGATCGGCCGTCCGTTCGAGCTGCTCATTCCCGAGCAGGTGCGCCTCGACGTCCGCACGGCGCTGCGCCGCCACGCCGAGCAAGGCAGCGGACCGATACCGGTGATCCGCGGCGTCGTGGGCTCGGGACGACGCGCGCTCGTCGCGACCGTCGCGAACGAGCTCGGCGCACGCATGTTGATCGTGCACTGCGGCGCGTTGCCCGAGCGGCTCGGCCATGCACTGACCGCGATCATGCGCGAAGCGATCCTCGCAGGCGCCGTGATCGTGCTCGCCGACGCCGAGCACCTCGCTGGTGACGTGCATCAAGGACGACGCGATCGCGCACCGGCGCTCGACGCCGCGTTCGCGCATTACAGCGGACCGATCGCGATCACGATGGCAAAGGACGCGTCACCCGCGGGACTCATGCACTTGCGCGGCACGCTCGTTGTCGATCTGCCGCCGCTCACCGAAGCCCAGCGCACGACGCTGTGGGCGCGCCACGTGTCTGCCGATCTCGCGGCTGATGTGGCTGCGCGCTATCGCGTCAGCGGCGGCCACATCGAGCGCGCGTCGCAGAGCGTGAAGCAGCGCAGCGAGGATCCGACGCTCGCCGATGTCCACATCGCGGTGCGCAGCGTGGTCGACGACAAGCTGACCACGCTCG
>DATDCH010000717.1:0-31580 GCA_036524455.1 Kofleriaceae bacterium
GGACGGCAAGGTCGTCGATCGCGCGCAGTCGACCGCGCAGGGCAACTACCGGTTCAAGGGCGTGCCGAAGGGCTCGTACAAAGTCCGGGCTAGCAAGGCCGGCTTCAAGTCGCAGGAGGCTCAGATCAAGGCCGAGCCGGCTGCGCCCGCCGCGAAGGCCGACATGAGGATGCACTGATCGGTTGACGTCGCCGCGCGGCGGTCCACCCTGGAGACATGACCGTGGTGCTGGAACGAGGCGACATCAGCTTCTTCTTCCGCCCCGCGGTGCAGGCGGCCGACGCGCTCGAGACGAAGCTGGGCGTGCAGAGTTTTTTCGTGGTGCTGAGTAGCGCGCACGGCGTGCACCGGCGCGTGCGCATCGGCCGCAAGCGGATGCCGGCGCCGACCGGTGAGCGATTCTGGGCGCGCGTCGAGCGAGTCGGCTCGCTGCAGCGCGTGCTCGCCGATCAGCTCGAGGCGGAGCAGTACACGACGAAGACGCGCGGTGAACGCTATCAGCCGGGTGCCCGCGCGGTCGCGCAGGGTTGCTACGCGTTCGTGCGCCACGACGACCATATCCACCTCGCGTATCGCGTCGATCAGCCAGAACCCGATGTTCCCGACGAGGTGCGCGTGCCCGATGCGATGAGCCACATCGTGCTGTTCGAGCGCGTGCCGCGCGGCCGCGCGACCTGGACCACCGAGGGTGATCCATCGCTACTCGATGAGGAGGGTTACGAGCTCGTCCTCGTCGGCGTCGACGACGAACCGGAGCGCGAGCTCGGGATCGACGTCCTGGAACACTCCGTGCAGTCCTCCGTATAGGAGGAAATATGGCGAACCCCAAATGGTGGAATGAAGAGCACGAGAGCACCTGGTCGCGCGTAAAGGCTGCGATGAAGCGCGACTGGGAACAGACAAAGGCGGATGTGTCGAGCAAGGGTCACGACATGGACCAAGACGTCGACGACACCGTCAAGCAGGCCGCGGGCAAGCAACCGATTCCGCCGGTTGGCGTGCGCACGATCGAGGACGACGATGCTTTGTCCGAACGCGACGAGGACGCCTATCGTTATGGCGTCGGCGCGCGCGGACACTACGGCACTGCTTACCCCGACTGGGATGACCGCGTCGAGTCGAAGATGCGCGAGGAGTGGAACGACCTCAAGAGCGGCCGCACCTGGGACGAGGTCAAAGCCGCAGTGCGTCGCGGTTGGGATCGCGTCCGAAAGTAGTGCACACGCGATCGTGATCGGCTAGGTTCTCCGTCGCATGTTCCGTCGTTGAAGCACCAACCGGCCCGGCGTGATCGGGCCACGAACCTACGACGGGTGACCGAGGCTCTCCGCACGGCACCCGCCGCGCGGAGAACCCATGTCATTCGAAACTGATCTCGAGACCATCGCCGCGACCGCCGCGGCCCACGCCGCCGAAGTCGATCGCGGCACCTTCCCCCAAGCAACTCTGCGCGCGCTCGGTGATGCCGGCTTGCTCGGCCTCGTCAGCGCGACGTCGGTCGGCGGCAAAGGGCAGGGCCTCGCCGAGGCCGCCCGCGTGGTCGAGCGCCTCGCGCGCGAGTGCGGCTCGACCGCGATGGTCGTCACGATGCACTACTCCGCGACCGCCGTGATCGAGCTGCACGGGCCCGAGGACGTGCGCCGCGCGATCGCCGCCGGCAAACACCTCACGACGCTCGCGTTCAGCGAGCCCGGCTCGCGCAGCCAGTTCTGGGCGTCGCTGAACACGGCGAAGCTCGACGGCGACAGCGTGCGCATCACGGGCAAGAAGAGTTTCTCGACGTCGGCGCACAACGCCGATAGCTACGTGTGGTCGACGAAACCGCTGGCAGGTAGCGAGCTGTCGACGCTGTGGTTGATTCCGCGAACGACGCCCGGCGTGCGCGCCGACAGCGTATTCGACGGCCTCGGCCTGCGCGGCAACGACTCGGCGCCGCTCACCGCCGAGGATGTGCGGCTGCCGGCATCGGCGCGGCTGGGCGAGGATGGCGCCGGCTTTGGCGTGATGATGAGCGTCGTGCTGCCGTGGTTCAACGTGCTGAGCGCGTCGGTGTCGGCCGGGCTCATGGAGTCCGCGGTCGAGCGCACCGCGAAGCACGTCGGTGCTGGCAAATTCGAGCATGCCGGCTCGACGATCGCCGACCTGCCGACGGTGCGTGCGTTCGTCGCGCGCATGCGAATCAAGACCGATCAGACGAAGGCGCTCAACGCCGACACGCTGACCGCGATCGCGGGCAATCGCCCCGACGCGACGCTGCGCGTGCTGGAGAGCAAGGCCGCCGCGGGTGAAGCCGCTGCCGAGGTCGGTGACCTCGCGATGCGCGTGTGCGGCGGCGCCGCGTTCCGCAAAGACGTCGGCGTCGAGCGCATCTTCCGCGACTCGCGCGCTGCACTGGTCATGGCGCCGACCACCGACGTGCTCTACGACTTCATCGGGAAGGCCGTGTGCGGCCTGCCGCTGTTCTAGGAAGCCACCATGAGGAACACGTTGATTCTCGGTGCCGTCGCATACGACGCGAAGGTGGTCCCGATCTGGGATGGTTTCAAAGCGTGGTTCGCGAAACGCGAGCTCGACTTCGATTTCGTCCTCTATACGAACTACGAGCGCCAGGTCGAAGCGCATCTGCGCGGTGACTTTCATGTCGCATGGAACTCGCCGCTCGCCTGGATCGAAACCGTGCGGCTCGCCCGCAAGCGCGGCCGCGACGCTTCGACGATCGCGATGCGCGACACGGATAAGGACCTCAAGAGCGTGGTGCTCGTGCGCGACGACAGTGCGGTCAAGTCGCTCGCCGAGCTGCGCGGCAAGCGCGTCGGCGTCGGCGCGGCCGACTCGCCGCAGGCAACGCTGATCCCGCTGCTGTCGTTCGCGGATGCAGGCGTCGACGTCGAGGTCGTGCGCCACGACGTCCTCGTCGGCAAGCACGGCGATCACGTCGGCGGCGAACGCGATGCAGTCAAAGCGCTGCTTGCCGGCGCGGTCGACGCCGCGTGCGTGATCGATGGCAATCGCGTGGCGTTCGCGCGCGAGGGCCTCGGTGGTACGCGCGTCGTGCACGCGACGCCGGCGTACGATCACTGCAACATGACGGTGCTCGACGGTGTGCCGACGACGATCACGCGGTTCCGCGAGCTGCTGTTGTCGATGTCGTACGACGATCCCGAGGTCCGCCCGCTCCTCGACATGGAGGGCCTCAAGGTCTGGGAGGCCGGTCGTACGTCGGGATACGTGCTGCTCGAGCGCGCGTGCGATCGGTTCGGCACGCTCGACGCGTGGTTGGCCGCGCAGTGACACCCGCGATCGACCTCGACGATCTCGGCCTCGACGAAGGAGGACACCTCCTCGTCAAGCGCGCACTCCACACACACGGGCAGATCCTCGTGCGCGGTCGTGCACCGAGCCTCGATGTCGATCTGTCGGCCTGGTGCCGCACCCAAGGCCATCGCATCGAGCCCGCGGCCGATGGCTTCGCGATCACGCGCAGTCCACACGATCGATGGCGCGGCGCGGAGCGTGCGGGCGCCGTCGATCGCGCGGCTGACTTCGCACCCGCACGCTGGGGGCTCGCGGCCCGTGGCGCGCTCGTGGAAGCCGGTGTGCCCGATGTCGGGCTGCCGCTCGCGTACAAGGTCGACATCTGGGCCGACGAAGCGGCGCGGCTGTACGCGCAGGCCGCGGCCGCGCAGTGGGATCCGGCGACCGCGATCCCGTGGGACGCACCGATCGAGCACCCCGACGAGGTCGAGGATGCGGTCGTCCAGGTCATGACGTACCTGATCGAGAACGAGACCGCCGCGCTGCTCGTGCCAACGCGGTTCCTCGGTCGGCTGCATCCGCACTTTCGCGAGGTGATGCAGCTGCTCGCGATCCAAGCCGCCGACGAAGCGCGTCACATCGAAGTGTTCACGCGGCGCGCGCGCCTCCGCCGTGGCGAGCTCGGCTTGTCGACCGCGGGCGGCCAAGCCTCGCTCGCGACGCTGTTCGACGAGCCCGACTTCGCGATCGCGAGCTTCTTGCTCTCGGTGCTCGGCGAGGGCAGCTTCCTGGCCCTGCTGTGGTTCCTGCGCGATCACGCGCCTGATGCGTGCACGCGTGAGCTCGCACGGCTCGCCGCGCAGGACGAAGCGCGTCACGTCGCGTTCGGGCTCGCGCATCTCGGCCGCCACGTGCAGGAGGATCCCACCGTGCGCGGGCGACTCGCCGCGGCGATCGAGCGTCGGCACGGCGCGCTCACCAACACCGCCGGCCTCAACGCCGAGGTGTTCGACGCGCTCGTGCTGCTCGCCGCCGGCGACTGGACGCCCGCGTCGCTGCGCCGCGGTCATGCCGCCGTGGTCGCGCTCGTCGGTGAGATGGACAGCGGCCGCCGCCAGCGCCTCACGCGCCTCGGCTTCGACGCCGCCCAGGCCGCCGCGCTCTCCGCGCTCCATACGCGGAACTTCATGTAGAGGAGGTTTCGGTCGGCGCTCGCACGCAGCGGGCGCCGGAGCGCGAAGCTCGTCAGTCCTCGTAGTTGATCCCGACGATCTCGACCTCGTCGCCGCGCGGCAGCTCGACACTGTCGCCCACGCGCATGCCCCACAGCACATTCGCGATCGGAGACTGCCAGCTCAGCCAGCCGCGCTTGGTATCAGCCTCGATCGCACCGACGAGCTTGTACGTGGTTCGCTTGCCCGCTTCGTCTTCGATCGTGACAGCTGCACCCAGCCCGACGACGTTTCGGTCCGCCGCCGCAGGGGAAACCTCCTGTGCGCTGGCGAGATGGTCGGTCAACTCGCGAATGCGATCAGGATCGCCCCCATTGCGGCTGAGCTGTTCGAGCTCCGCACGTGCCGCGCGCGCCCCACTCGGAGTGACGAAATTCGGATCGGGAACCGGAACGCCGCGCTTTCGCAGTGGCGGCTGTGGTGTCTCATCGTCCTCCTTCGTAAAAGCTTTGCTCACGCGATCACCTCGGCGCCGGGCATGTCGATTGCTCTTATCTCGGTACGGAGGTTATAGGCTTATGTCGACCACTGCTTGGATTGTTGTTCTCGTCCTGCTCGCTCTCCTGCTCGGTGGCGGTGGCTACTTCTACCGCCGCTAGGCGCACGGCTCGCGCGCATCAGAGCAACTGCTAGACAGCACCCGGCCTCATCGCAGACATTACCGCGATGGGCATGACATCACTGGGCAGGCACCTGCTCGGCGAGTATCACGGGTGCGATCGAGAGCTGCTCAATCGACCGGAGCACATTCGCGCCGAGCTGCTTGCTGCAGTTGCCCGTTCGGGCGCCACTCCGATCCAAGACTTCGTGCACACGTTTTCGCCGCACGGAGTCACCGGGATCGTCGTGATCGCCGAGTCCCACTTCGCGATCCACACCTGGCCCGAATACGGCTTTGCAGCGGTGGATCTATTCACCTGCGGTGACTCTGTCGATCCGTGGCGCGCGTTTGAACACTTAGCTTCGTCTTTACGCGCCGGGTCCCACTCTGTGGTGGAGATCCGGCGCGGTCTTTTGCCTTCGCGCGACGGTCAACGTCTGCCGCACAAACCGGGGGCCTGACATGGTGCGCTTGGCGATCGTCGTACTGTTGCTCCTGCTGATTCCTTCGGTCGCGCACGCCGACGCGGCGATGGCGCGCGAGGCGATGCACGAATACTTCGACGGCGAACAACGCGGCGGCTACATCCTGATCGGGATGGGCGCGGCGGGCCTCGTCGCAGGTGGCCTGCTGTACTGGCAGGGCTCGACCTCGCCGGTTGCGCGTGGCGCGTCCTACCCGCTGCTCGGGGTCGGCGTGCTGCACATCGCGGCCGGTATCTTCGTCAACGTGTCGTCGGCGAACCGCGTCGACAAGTTCGATGATCAGATCACGCAGGATCACAGTGCGTGGGTGCGTGACGAGTCCAAGCGCATGGAGGGCGTGTCAACCCAGTTCACCGTCCTCAAGATTGCCGAGATCGTGATCGCGGCCGGTGGCCTCACGCTGGCGGGTGTCGGCTGGCGCACCGATCGGCCGCGCCTCAAAGGCGCAGGTCTCGCGATCGCCGCCGAGATGGTGCTGACGCTCGGCTTCGACATCGTCGCCGCGCGCCGCGCGCACGACTATCGCGACAAGCTCGCTCAGGTCGGTGTTGCCCCGATGGTCGATCCGGTATCGCAAGCCCCCGCGTACGTGCTGACGTACGGCGGCCGGTTCTGACGAAACACACTTCTAGCTTGCGTACACCGCGCGCCAACACGTGTCTTCGCCGGCGTGCTCGGTGCGCACTTCCTCCCAGGTCACGCCCGCGACTTCGCCGACCGCTTCGCGACACGCGCGCGTGACGAGGATTTCGTGACCCTTTGCGATGTCCTCGCCGAGCTTGCTCGCGATGTTGACCTCGTGCCCGAACACGTCGTCGTCGCCGATCTTGAGCAGCTTGCCGTAACCGAGGCCGACACACAGGATCACGTGCTCCTCCGCGGCGCGTCGCGCGTTGACGTGCTGACACGTCTTCTGCATCGCGACGGCGCACGCGATCGCCTGCGCCGGTTTCTTGAACAACACGAGCAAGCTGTCGGCTTCGATCTTGATCAGGATGCCGTCGTGCTGCTCGATGATCGGCAGCAGCAGTCGCTTCTGCTCGAGGATGATCTGCAGGAAGTGAATGATCCCGAACCGCGCGACGTGGCGTGAGAACCCAGCGAGGTCGGTGAACATCACGGCCCATTCCTCGCCGAACAGATCCCAGATCCGCTGATCGATCGCAGCAACATCCGCGCCGGTCTGCGTGCGTTCCTCGACGAGCTTCCACAGCCGCGCCGAGCTTCCCTTCAAGGTCGCTTCGCTCCCCATGATCTCCAGCCTACAATGGATGCGTGGATGGCGATCGGGAACGTTGGAATGCGAAGTGGCGCGAGCGCGCGGGTGAGCTCGAGGCGCAGGCGCCGCTCCTGACCGAGTTCGCGCCGCTGTTGCCCACGCGTGGCAAGGCGATCGACGTTGCGGGTGGGGCAGGGCGCAACGCGATCTGGCTCGCCCGCCGCGGTCTCGAAGTCACCGTCGTCGACATCTCCGATGTCGCGCTCGACAAGGGCGAGCGCCGCGCCGCGACCGCTGGTCTCGCGAGCCGCATGAAGTTCGTGCGCCACGACCTCGATCGCGAGTTGCCGTTCGCGCCGCTGTTCGATCTCGTGCTGATCTTCCACTACCTGAACCGCGCACGCCGCGACGACTACGCCGGGCTCCTCCACGAAGGCGGCATTCTCGTCGCCGCGCAGCCCACCGTCGAGAACCTCACGCGTCACGCGAAGCCGAGTCGCGAATACTGCGTCGAAGCCGGCGAGCTCGAGCGCTGGGTGCGCGAGCTCGGCATGGACGTGCTCACTGCGCGCGAAGGCTGGAACACCGAGAATCGCCACGAGGCTGCCGTGATCGCGAAGCGCCGGTCGCGCGTGGTGAAGGAGATACCGCGCGAAGATTCTGGGCCGTCGCAGGGCCCGTACCGCTGAAGCTGCTAGGATCGCGCACGTGAAGCGCCTCACGCCGAGCGACTCGATGTTCCTCTACGGCGAGTCGCGCGAGCAGATGATGCACGTCGCCGGTCTGATGCCGTTCGGGCCGCTGCCGAACGGGCACCGCGAGACGCTGCGCGAGCTGATGGACGAGATTCGCGACGCCGCCGTGCACCGCCCGTGGAATATGCGGCTGCGCACGCCCGACTTCTTGTGGAACCCGCTACAGGCCTGGGTCGAAGAAGACGAAGTCGATCTCGAGTACCACGTGCGCCGCTCCGCGTTGCCGACGCCCGGCGACGAGCGCGAGCTCGGTATCCTCGTGTCGCGTCTGCACGGTCATCACGTCGACTTCCACCGCCCGCCGTGGGAAGCGCACCTGATCGAAGGTCTCGACGGCGGCCGGTTCGCGATGTACGTCAAGGTTCATCACGCGCTTGTCGACGGCTTCTCCGCGATGCGCATCCTGTCGCACGCGCTGTCGACCGATCCGAACGAGACCGACCGCCCGCTGTTCTTCTCGATCCCACCGCCGGCCCGTGCACCGCGTGCCGACGGTGAAGGCGGCATTCACTTCCCCGAGCTGCTCGCCGCCGTGCGCGAACAATACGGTGCCGCCAAAACGGTGGGGCGCGCGCTCAAGAAGTTGATCGACAGCGCGCGCTCCGGCGATCACGACTTCGTCACACCGCGGCAAGCGCCGAAGTGCCTGCTCAATGCACGCATCAGCAAGAGCCGGCGCTTCGCGACCCAGCGCATCGAGACTGCGCGACTCAAAGCCGTCGCAAAAGCGTCGGGCGGCACGCTCAACGACATCGTGCTCGCGCTGTGCTCGGGCAGCCTGCACCGGTACCTGGCCGAGCAGAACGCGCTCCCAGAAGCCCCGCTGATCGCGATGGTGCCCGTTGCCGTGCGCGCGAAGGACGACACGGGCGGTGGCAACTCGGTCGGTGCGATCCTCGCCTCGCTCGCGACGCACGTCGAAGATCCGGGCGAGCGGCTCGCCGAGATCATCGAGTCGACGACGAAAGCCAAGCAGATGCTCCAGGGCATGTCGCGCGCCGCGATCATCCAGTACAGCGCGCTGCTCACCGCACCGTCGATCTTGCAGATGATCCCGCAGACCGCGGGACACGTGCGGCCCACGTTCAACGTCGTGATCTCGAACGTGCCAGGCCCCGACACGCCGCTCTACTTCCGCGGCGCGCAGCTCGAGGCGAGCTATCCGATGTCGATCCCGCTGCACGGGCAGGCGCTCAACATCACGTGCAACAGCTACGCGGGTAACATGTGCTTCGGCTTCACCGGCTGTCGCGACACGCTGCCTCACCTCCAGCGCATGGCCGTCTACTGCGGTGAAGCGATGGGCGACCTCGAAGCCGCGACGCGCTAACGCGGCGTGAACGTCACGTAGCGCGTGCCGAACATCGGCGAGGCGGGGAACATGCCCGCGGTGGACCACGCCGATCCGTCGGGCGAGTGCACGGGCTGACTCGGCGTGCCGCCGACGATCCAGATCTCTCCGGCGAAGCTGAACATGCCGGCATGCGAGCGTTGTCCGGAAAGGTTGCCGCGGTCGGCGAACGCGACGCCGTCGCTCGTGGTCACGACGCGATCGAACAGGCCGACGCCGCCGGCGATCCACAGCTGGTCATCGATGACCGTCGTGGCGTGATACTCGCCCGCGACCGGCACTGCGCCGGCGCTGCGCCAGCTCGTGCCGTCGTACGCCGATAGCGCGGCAAGTTGACCGGCGGCTTCGTGACCGGCGACCGACCACAGCTGGTCCCGCCACGGCACGAACGCGGCGCCGTGCAGCGGGCCGGGGAGCGGTGGCTCGGGTTGCCACGTGATGCCGTCGGCCGACGACCAGACCTGCGCTGTGAACGCGACCGACGACGGAACTCCGATCCCGCCGCCGATCCAGACACGGCCGCGAAACACCGCGCCGCCTGGAGCCTCGCGCGGTTCGGGGAGCTGACCGATCTGGGTCCACGTGACACCGTCGAAACTCTCGAACACGTGGTCGCCGGCAACACCGTCGGGCACGTCCGCACCGCCGAGATAGAGCATGCGATCCTCGTGCACGATGAAGACGCCGCCTTCGCGCGTGAGCGGCAGCTGCCCGATCACGCTCCACTGTGCGCCGTCGCTGCTGCGCCAGACGTCGTCGCGGGTGGTGGTGCCGTCGTGGCCGCCGACCGCGTAGAGGTAGTCGCCGCCATAGCTGAGCTCGTGCGAGGCGGTGTCGCCGGTGGCGTCGCGCACCTCCAGCCGAGCGTTGCCTGCGTAGGCGGGCGAGCGATACATGCCCGAGTCGGCATCGAGCTCGCCATTCCCGACAACGAGCGCGAAAAAATACGGAGCCACGCCACCGCTCGCCGTGAGCGGGACCGACGTGTTGAGGTTGATGCGGGCCGGCCCGGAGAGCACCAGCGGTTCGGCCACTCGCTCGTCGAAGTGCAGGCGCCCGCATCCCGCGAGGATCAGCGCCATCCACCACGCCCTCATGTAGCTATCTTATGCGCTTGTAACCGCCCCCAGGGTCGTGCGACTCCCTCCCGATGGAAACGCATACCCCCGCTAAGTCACTGCTCGAGCGGTTTATCCCGATCACGCTTCCCACCCGGTCGGCCGAGTCCGAGTCGATCGTGCGCGAGCTGTTCGGGCTGGCTGGCATCGAGATCGGAGGCCATGCGCCCGGCGACATTCGCGTGAGCGACCCGCGATTCTACGAGCGCGTGCTGCGCGATGCCTCGGTCGGATTCGGCGAGGCGTACATGGACGAGTGGTGGGAGACCGACGCGCTCGACGTCACCATCGACAAGATCATGCGCGCGAACCTCAAGCAGAAGATCACCGGCAGCTGGCGCATGCGTGCGCTGACCGTCAAGGCCGTGATGCTGAACCTGCAGGCGAAGGCTCGCGCCGGCGCGTCGATCGAAGCGCACTACGACATCGGTAACGACCTCTACACGCGCATGCTCGACCAGCGCATGGTCTACACCTGCGCGTACTGGGACAAAGCGAAGACCCTGACCGAGGCGCAGGAGCACAAGCTCGACCTCGTGTGTCGCAAGGTCGGCCTCGAGCCCGGTATGAAGGTGCTCGACCTCGGCTGCGGCTGGGGTGGGTTCGCGAGCTGGGCGGCCGAGAAGTACGGCTGCACCGTGCTCGGCGTGACGCTGTCGAAGGACCAGGTGTCGCTCGGCAACCAGCTGTGGAAGCACCTGCCCGTCGAGCTACGCCTGTGTGACTACCGCGACGTGCAGGGCACGTACGACCGCGTCGTGTCGATCGGCATGATGGAGCACGTCGGTCCGAAGAATCATCGCACGATGATGGAGACGATCGATCGCTGCCTGAAGCCCGACGGCATCGCGCTCGTGCACACGATCGCGAACAACAAGAGCCTGCGTCACGGCACGCCGTTCATCGAGAAGTACATCTTCCCGAACGCGGTCGCGCCGTCGCTCGCGCAGATCGGTCGCGCGATGGAAGGCCTGTTCGTGCCCGAGGACCTGCACAACATCGGCCCGGACTACGATCCGACGCTGATGGCGTGGTGGGAGAACTTCGACCGCACGTACTCGGAGATCTCGCACCGCTACGATCGCAAGTTCTACTTGATGTGGAAGTTCTACTTGCTCGCCGCAGCGGGTGCGTCGCGGTCGCGTGACGGTCAGCTTTATCAAGTGGTGATGACGAAGACCGGCCGCAAGCAGCCGCGCTGGGTCCGCTAGCCAGCTAGTTCGACCGCTGTTGGCGGAGGCGTGCCTGCAGCACGCGAATCTCCGCCGACGCGTCGCGGTGAGTCGGATCGAGCAGCAGCACCGCGTGGAAGTGGTGCAGCGCCTCGCGGTCGCGACCGAGCATGCGCTCGACGCGGCCGAGGTAGAACCGCGCGAGCTCGGGCTTCGTCGAGCGATTCAGCGCGCGCTCGAGCGCACGCTTGGTCTCCTCGGCTGCCGCGCGCTTGTCCTGCGCCGCGCAGAACAGGGCCCAGCCGAGCAGTGCGCCGTAGTCGACGTCGTTCGGCACGAGCTCGACGGCTTTCCTGAGCTCGATCACCGCGGTCTCGACCTGCTCGACCTCGAGCGCACGCTGTGCCCGCTCGGCAGCTTCGGCGGCGAGCTCGGGGTTCGTCTTCGTGCGCGGGATGTTCGGCGCGGTCGGTACGCGCGCGACTGCCACGACACGCGCCGTCCCGCACGCGACGAGCGCGAGGATCGCAGCCTGCATCGTGCGCGGATCGACTTCGCGGTGGCGTGCCTCGAGCTCGGGCAGGCTCGCGCCGTCGCGCAGCATCGCGAGGATCGGCCACTCGCCCTCGCAGAAGCCGAACTGGTTGAGCTCGTCGGCGGCTTGCGGCTCGAGCACGAAGCGCGTCCCGCCGAGCTGGCGCAGGTCGTTCGTGAGCCGCTGCTCGGAGAGATGCATGCGAATTCCGTGATAGATGACCGCACGGATATCGACGTCGCCCGCACGACCGGGCAGGCACGCTCTGTCCTCGAAGATGTACTCGCCGGCGTCGACCGCGAACGTGCGCGCGGCGCGGCGGATGATCGTGTCGGTGCGGAGGCAGCTGACTTGCGGCCGTGTCAGGCGTGCGATCTCGGCGAGCACGTCGACTTCGTCGCGGCCGGGCATCAGCGCGAGCTGGCGGTGGAGCTCGGAGATGTGGGCCGGGTTCGCGAGGTGGCTCGTCAGTGCAACGCGCGCGGCGCTGTCGGCCGTCATCGGCGAGCGCGCGCCGACGATCGTGCCGCGTTCGAACGCGATGACATGGCGCTTGTCACCGGCGAGCAGCGTGATCTGGCCGCTCACGCCACGACGAGCGAACGCAGCGAGCGTGATGGCCCAGGGTCGTTCGGCGATCGTGCCGCGCGCGATCTCCACACTATGATCTGCGGGGATTACGCCCCGTCGATCAACGATGATGAATGTCGTGAGTCGGCTGACTCAGCTGGCCAGGCGTATCGCGTTGGCCGTCGAGGCGTCGCGATCCCACGCGTGCTTCATGAAGCTCACGGCATCGGCGAGTGCGTCGAGGTAGGGCATGGTCTGGTACGTCACGTTGTGACGCTTGCACCAGGCAGCAGTGATCGCGGCTGCGCGCGGTAGGTTCGCGTGCGGGATCTTGGGGAACAGGTGGTGCTCGACCTGGTAGTCGAGGCCGATGAAGAAGAACGAAACCACGCGGGGCAATTCGAGATTCCGCGTGGTCTCGAGCTGGTGCAGCCAGTCGTGGTTCTGGTCCTCGACGATCGGCAGACCCATATGCGCGGGCGCAAACACGAGCGCGAGGAACACGCCGACGAGCCCCCAGATCGCCGCGTAGACCGCGAAGCCCACGAGTGGGCCCCACACGATCGACGGGATCACGAGCCAGCTCGTGTAGTGAACAGTCATGCAGGCGACCTCAGCCCACCACGCGCCCTCGCGTTTGTTCGGGTAGCTCAGCAGGTAGAGGATCGACGAGCGGCGCATGCCGAGCGCCATCAAGGTCGACATCGGCCAGAACAGATGGCGCTGAAAGTTGCGTTGAAACCAACGCGTCTTGATGCCGGCGCGCTGGTGATCGCCGCGCGACGACGAGAACGGGAACGGCCGAATGTCCGGATCTACCCCTTCGACATTCGGATGACCGTGGTGCAAGCGGTCGTGCTTGTTGCGCCAGTACAGTGCGCCGAGCCCGCCGAACAACGGGAACGTCAAGTAGCAGAGGATCGCGTTGCGCGTCGGCGACGCGGAAAAGCTGCGATGGCTGCCTTCGTGGCCGAGCATCGAAATGGACGTGCAAAGCACAGCCGCGATCGGAACGAGCGCTAGTGCGCCAATCCACCCGGTCAACGCGATGCCGACGAGGCAGCCAGCCAGCGCCGCGAGCATCGCGAACAGCTCGATCCAGCCACGTAGCTCTCGAGATTCGAATACCCCGGCCGCGGTGAGCTCCGCCCTTAAACTGCGCAGTTGAGCCGACATAGAGGGACGACCATCGCCGAACACGACGCGCGGCGCGAGTTCCGCGGGCAGGATTCTGCGGTTCGATCGCCGCAAGGGTCGGGCCAATCACGGCTCGGTCGTGATCGTGTCACGGTCGGGTCACGAACGCGTCGCGGTTATTGTCGCGGCATGCTCGAACGTGTCTTCGGCGTGACAACCGCCGGGTCATCGATCCAGCGGGGCCGCTCACGTCGATCGTCCCGACGCACTCGATCGTGAGCGCGCTTGTCGTCGTCGGGCGCTTAACAGAGGATCGACAAGCACGTGAGCGCGCCGTCGGCCTTGCGAAACTCGGTCGTCGCGAGCGGCGTCACGTCAAAGCCGGCGCGCGTGAGCGCATCGTGGCTGCGCGGAAAGCCGTCGGCAGCGAGCACGCGATCGCCGATCGCGAGCACGTTTGCGGCGTAGCTCTCGGCCGCGGGAATCGCCACGACATCGATGTCGCCGAACGCTGCGCGCGGAATCGTGCCATCGGCGAGCGTGATCCGATCGTCGCCGAGCGGCGCGCACACGCACTTGAGGTGGAGGACGTTCGGCATGTCGATCGCGACGACCCGAATGCCGCGCGGCTCGAACACTTCGACGAGCCGCGCTATCCCGGCCGCATTCGTGCGCGCCGAGCGGCCGACGAAGATCGTGCGGCCGACCCGCATGCAGTCACCGCCGTCGAGCGTTGCGAGCTCGGTCATGTGCATGAGCTCGTAGCGCGTAGCCAGCGCCTCGGCGGTCGCGGCGGTCTCGGCGCGGCGCGACGGCGCACCGGGATGCGTGATCAGCGCGACCCCGGCGGCGACGACCGCGGTGTCCTCGACAAAGCAGCTGTCGGCGAGCGCGTCCGCGACCGGCAGCTCCACCACCTCGGCGCCGCACGCCGCGAGTGCTTCGCGGTAGGCGGCATGCTGGCGGCGCGCCCGATCGACGTCGATCACCTCGTTGGGTGCCGCCGCGCACAGCGCGCTCGCAAAGCTCTCCGGCACCGAGCGTGTGAGCGCGATCATCGCGCGACCATCCTGCGACACGGCTGCGACGCTGTAACGACAAGCATGGCACCACCATACTGCGATAAGGTCCGCGGCATGCGCGTCCTGCTCGCCCTCGTGCTCGCTATCGGCTGTTCTGCGAAACCGAAGACCACCGTGCCGGCGCCGCCCGCGAGCGGCAACGACCCGCCGCCCGAACAGGTTGCGAAGCCGGAGCCGGCAGCGACCGAGCAATTGCCGCCACCCGCAGCGGAGACGCTCGGCGCCGATACGCCGAAGACCACTGTCGCAGGCAACACGTTCATTGCGCCGGCGGGCTGGAGCTTCACGGTGCGTGGCAGCGCAACGATCCTGACCGCTCCGGAGGGCGACTCGCGCGTCGCGCTCGTCGATGTCGAGGCGAAGAACGCCGATCAAGCGGTCTCGCTCGCGTGGGCGGCGTACAGCCCGCAAGGCAAGCGCTGGCCGCTCAAGCTATCGACGCCGGCGCCCGCGAAAGACGGTTGGGCCGAGATTCAGGGCTTCGATTATCAGACGTCGCCGAACGAGAAACGCATCGTCGGGGCGAACGCGCTACGCGCGAACAACATGTGGACCATCGTGATCTTCGATCTCGCGCAAGCGGTCGCGGAAAAGCGTGGCGCACAGCTCGGCGTGATGCTCGGCCAGCTGCTACCGAAGGGCTACGAGCGCGAGTCGTTCGCGGGCAAGAAAGCGCACGAGCTCGACAAAGCGCGCATCGCCGAGCTCGGCAAGTTCGTCGAGACCGCACAGAAGCTGCTCGGCGTCCCCGGCGTCTCCGTCGGCATCATCCAGAACGGCAAGGTCGTGTTCGCGGGCGGCTACGGCGTGCGCTCGCTCGGCAAGCCGGCGAAGGTCGACGCCGACACCAAGTACATCATCGCCTCGAACACGAAAGCAATGACGACGCTCATGCTCGGCAAGCTCGTCGACGAGAAGAAGCTGACGTGGGACACGGCGGCGACGCAGCTCCTGCCGAAGTTCAAGCTCGGCGACGCCGACACCACGAGCAAGGTGCTCGTCAAACACCTGATCTGCGCGTGCACCGGTCTGCCGCGCCAAGACATGGAGTGGATCCTCGAGTTCGGCAAGAACACGCCCGACGTCGCGCTCGCGACGCTCGGCACGATGCAACCGACCAGCAAGTTCGGAGAGCTGTTCCAGTACTCGAACCCACTCGCGGCCGCGGCCGGCTTCATCGGCGGACACGTCGCGTTTCCGAAGCTCGAGCTCGGCAAAGCCTACGACGAGGCGATGCGCACGCGCGTATGGGCGCCGCTCGGCATGACGAACACCACGTTCGACTTCAAGAAGGGCCAGCAAGGGAACGTCGCCGCGGCGCACGCGCCCGACATCGACGGCAAGACGCAGCTCGCGGTCACCGAGGTCAACAAGTCGATCATCGCAGTGCGTCCCGCGGGTGGCGCGTGGAGCAACGTGCGCGACGTCCTCAAGTACGTCCAGATGGAGCTGGCGGAAGGCAAGCTACCCAACGGCAAGCAGTACATCGCGAAGGACACGCTGATGGCGCGCCGCGATCCGCAGGTCGCGACCAGCAAGGACTCCACCTACGGCATGGGCCTCAGCGTCAACAAGAAGTACGGCGTCACCGTCGTGCATCACGGTGGCGACATGATCGGTTACCACAGCGACATGATGTGGCTGCCCGAGCACAACGTCGGCGCCGTGATCCTGACGAACGGCGATCCGGGCTGGACGATCCGTTCGCTGTTCCGCCGCAAGCTGCTCGAGGTCCTGTTCGACGGCAAGCCCGAAGCCGACGCCGACGTCGCGCAGCAAGCGAAGAACTGGTTCGAAGAGCTCGCGACCGAGCGCAAACTGCTCGTCGTGCCCGCGAACGCCGAAGAAGCCGGCAAGCTCGCCGCGAAGTATTCGAACGAAGCGCTCGGCGAGATCACGGTCACGAAGTCAGGCCAGGCGACGACGTTCGACTTCGGTGAGTGGAAGAGCGAGGTTGCCTCGAAGCGCCACCCCGATGGCTCGATCTCGTTCGTCACGGTCGTGCCGGGCCTGTCCGGCCTCGAGCTCGTCGTCGGCAGTGCGAACGGCAAGCGCACGCTCGTGCTGCGCGATGCGCAACACGAGTACGTCTTCACAGAGAAGTAATCGAGAGTTAGCGCGCCGCAGCGGTCCGCCGATCGCTCCCGGCATCGCCGGGGTAGCTGCGAAATAGCGAGGCACGACCGTGCGTTGCATGGTGGAGATGTTGCCGAGCGCGGACGTGATCAGAGCAGACTTCGACCGAATTGCGAATCACTCGACTGCTGCGGACCGCCTCGAGCCCGCCGCGCAGCGTTTGGTCGCGGAGGTGCCGCTGCGCAGCCGCGTGCTCGAGATCGGCTGCGGCACGGGCGCGTTTGCGCGCGAGCTCGCGAGCAAACGCGGCGCACGGATCACAGCGGTCGATCTTGCACCGCGCATGATCGATGTCGCGCGCGTGCGCACGAATGCGAACCTCGGCATCGAGTATCGCGTCGCGGATTTCATGGACCTGTCGCCGCGCGGCTTCGATGTCGCGATCGCGATCAATACGCTGCATCACTTGCCGCTCGCGGTCGCGGCCGAGCGCATGGCGCAGTCGGTGCTGCCCGGTGGTCTCGTGCTGATCGCGGATCTGTTCGACGCGCGTGGACTCGGCGAGCTGCCGTACAACGGATTGTCGTGGCTGCTGCGCCAACCGCGCGAGCGCGATCCGCAGCTGGTCGCCGCGTGGGACGAGCATTGGCAGCACGATGCGCATCTGCCGCTGCGCGAGATTCGCGCGACGCTGCGCGGCGTGTTGCCGGGCGTGAGCGTGCGCCGGCATCTCGGTTGGCGCTACACGGCGATGTGGCGCAAGCCGCTCGAGCGTGCACCGCATCCGCTCGCCAAGGGCAGCGTGCGCTGATCGCTCGCGGCGCTCGACCACACCTTCACCTTCATCTGCGCGCTGTAACGTTTGTGCGTGCGCTGACAGTGCGAGAACGAGTGAGTCGAGCGCACAAACTCGTGTGATACGGTTCTGACCTCGTGGAGGGGGACGAGCAGCTGAACGCTATCGTCGACGCGGTCCCCGCGTTGATCGTTTACGTCGATCGCGAGCAACGCTATCGGTTCGTCAACGCAGCGTATCGCGCGTGGTTTGGCGACGTGCGCGGCAAGCTCGTCCCTGATGTGCTCGGGCCTGATGCGTATAGCTGCGTGCGCGACCAGATCGAGCGTGTGCTGCGCGGCGAGCGCGTCACGTTCGAAGTCCGCCTGCCGTTTCCCGATGGCTCGCTGCGCTGGGTGCAAGCCGATTACATTCCCGATGTCACGGCCGGTGGTGTTGTCCGCGGCTACACCGCGCAGCTGCTCGACATCACCGATCACAAGCGCACGCAAGAGCGCCTCGCGCTGCTCGGCGAGACCAGCACCGCGCTGGCGGCTTCTGTCGATCGTGACGCAGCGGCTCAGACGATTGCCGACGCTGTCGTCCCCGCGCTTGCCGACTGGTCCGCCGTCTACTTCGATCGATTCGGCCTGCTCGTGCCGGCGGTGATCGCGCACGGCCCGCTGTGCGGCGACGGTACGTGGCAGCGCGCGCGTACGTTCGCGCCCCAGCCGAGCGGCGTGGTGACGACGCAGGGCAATCACGTCGTCATCCCACTGGTCGCACGCGGCAAGCGACTCGCCGTGCTCGTGCTCGGTACCGTCGAACCCCGTGTGTGGACGCTCGAGGATCTGCTGCTCGCCGAAGAGCTCGGTCGTCGCGCGAGCACCGCGCTCGACGTCGCACGGCTGTTCGATCACCAGCGTCGTACGAACGAGCTGCTGCAGGAGGCTGATCGGCGCAAGGACGAGTTCCTGACGATCGTCGGTCACGAGCTGCGCAATCCGCTCGCGCCGATCGTGACCGCGCTTGATGTCATGGAGTATCGCGGGCTGGTCGGTTGCGAGCGCGAGCGCGCGGTGATTCGCCGCCAGGCGCACCACATGTCGCGGCTCGTCGAAGACTTGCTGGACGTCGCTCGCATTCGACGCGGCAAGCTCGCGCTGCACAAGCAGGCGCTGCAGCTGCACACGATCGTCGAGAAAGCGGTCGAGCTGACGGGCCCGTTGCTCGAGCAACGCGCCCACCAACTCACGGTCGACGTACCGCGCGAGCTCGTGATCGAAGCCGATGCGACGCGGATGACGCAGGTGTTTGCAAATCTGCTGACGAACGCTGCGAAGTACACGCAGGCGCGCGGTCACATCGCGGTCACTGCAACACGCAGTGCGGATTCGATCGCGGTCAGCGTCACCGACGACGGCCCCGGTATCACGAACGAGCTGCTTGCTGTGATCTTCGATCCGTTCGTGCAAGGCGATCGCACGTTGCAGCGCGCGGAAGGTGGTCTCGGGCTCGGCCTCTCGCTCGTGCGCAGCTTGACCGAGCTGCACGGCGGCACCGCAACGGTGACGAGCGACGGTCCCGGTCGAGGCGCGTGCTTCACGATCTCGCTGCCACCGTATCAGCTGGTCGGAAGGCCACGCGCGCGCGGCACCGCGCGAGTACTCGGTGGTGCGCGCCTGCTGCTCGTCGATGACAACGCCGACGCAGCGCGCGCTCTCGCCGAGCTGCTTCGCGAGTACGGCTACGACGTTGCGGTCGCGCACGATGCGCCTTCCGCGCTCCTGCTCGCCGACGAGTTCCGGCCCGAGATTGCCCTGCTCGACATCGGCCTGCCGGTCATGGATGGATACGAGCTCGCGCGCCACCTCCGCGCGCGGTTGCCGACACCACCCCGTCTCGTGGCGGTCACCGGCTATGGCGACCACGCAGATTCGGCGCGCAGCCGCGAAGCCGGGTTCGACGTTCACCTGGGAAAACCCGTAGATTTCGAAAAGCTCGTCTCGGTCCTGGGATCGCTCTCGCCCAGCTAACCAGGCTAACCCGGTCGGCCCTTGTGCCTGCGGGGAAGAGGTGGTTCGATGGCTTTGACCATGGGTTGTCTGTGTTGTGGTGCCGGAGCCGAAGTCGGCTCCCTCTGTCGCTCCTGTGCGCAGGAAGTCGGCCCGTGTGAAGGGCTGATTCCCGATCACATTCGCTCGAACGTCGACACCACCGAAGCCGCGGCCTGGGTGGTCGATGGCTTTGGCGCGGCCCACGCGATCGCACCGAAGACCGGCATCGGTCGCAGTCACGAAGGCGAGCTCGTGATCCTCGCGAGCTCCGTGTCGCGCGAGCATGCCGAGCTGCGGAGAACCGACGCCGGCTGGCACATCCGGGACCTCGGCAGCCGCAACGGGACATTCGTGGACGGCACACGCGCGCAGGGCAGGGCCTCGCTCGGCGAGCGCACGCTCGTAAAGATCGGTGACGTCGCGCTGTGGTTTCTCCAAGAAGTCATTCACGAACCGGTCGCGCCTCCATCGATGGCGACTGCGAGCGCGGGCGGCGGACTTGTCCGCTTCAACATCGCGCCCGGCAGCGTGGAGCTCTGCCTGGTCGGCACGACCGACATGGGCGCGGGCGGCGCACTGCTCTCGCGCGCAGACGGCGCCGAGGGCTGGACCGAGCGAGGGCTCGCGCCGCTGGAGTTTCAGCTCATGCGTGCGCTGTGCACGCGCGCGTCGGAGGAAGCCGGCTCGCCGTCGGCCGTGCGCGGCTGCGTGCAGACCAAGCAGCTCGCGCGTGACCTGCCATTTCAATCGAAGTACGCGAACGAGGAGAACGTGCGCCAGGTCGTGCGCCGACTACGCCAGGTGCTAGGCGAGATCGGCGTCGAGAGCGTGCTCGCGGTCGCGCCGGGCCGCGGTTACTACCTGTCGTGCCCGGTCAGCGTCGCGTCGGCCGCGCGCTAATCAGCCCCGCTTCGTCAGATCGACCACGATCTTCTGGGTCGAGATCATCGACTCGTCCGCCGGAGGCTTGGGGCGCGGGCGGCGCTCGTCGAGGCGCGCGATGGCATCGATCGCGACCACCGCGACGACCAGCGCGAGGATGACCAGCACCACCGTTTCCATAGGGGAGGTGTAGCGCACGGGTGCCGGTGGTCCGACCTTTTCACGCGATTCTCACGTGGGAAATCAATCACGTCGTCCGAGATCCACCGTGATGGTCAGCGTCGACGAAGGGGCCGTTGTAGCCGCGTGCTCCGCGGTCCTGAACTCGCGCCACCACGTCCGCGCCTCGGGGAGATCCCAATCCTTCGTAGCCGGGAGCGCGCGGATCGCCTCGGCCAGCTCGACCGCGCTGCCATAGCGCTCGCTCGGCTTCTTCGCCAAGCACTTCATGAGAACGGCCTCGAGCTCCGGCTGGATGAATGTCACCGCGAGCTGCGAAGGCGGTCTGGGTTCTGCGGTCACGTGCTGGATGCAGATATCGACGGCGGTCTTGCCCTCGAACACGCGCCTGCCGGTGAGCAAGAAGTAGCCGACCGCGCCGAGCGCATAGAGATCGCCGGCCGGTCCCACCGTATCCGGATCGGTGATCGCTTCGGGCGCGACGTACGCCGGCGTGCCGAGGATCTGCGTCGAGTTACTGCCGTTCGCGGTGATCTCTTTGACGAGCCCGTAGTCGACGACCTTCGCGACATCGGGCATACCACCGCGCTCGCACAGGATGATGTTTGCCGGCTTGATGTCGCGATGGATGATCTTGTTGTCGTGCGCCTCGCCGAGCGCCCCGCACACCTGCGCGAGGATCTGCGCGACGCGACCGCACGGTTGCGGTCCGTGCCTGCGCACCAGGTGCTCGAGATCGATCCCACCGCCGAGATATTCCATCGCGTAATAGAACACGCCGTCAGGACTGCGCCCGTAGTCGAACACCGCGACCGTGTTCGGATGCGTGAGTTGACTCATGTGCTGGACCTCGCGCTCGAAGCGCTCGAGGTTCTCGGCGCCGACGCGATCGGGGAGCAGCAGCTTCACCGCGGTCGGTCGCCGCAGCATGATGTGGTGTGCCAGGTAAACGGCGCCGTTACCGCCTTCGCCGATTTTGCGCACGAGCTTGTACGAGCCGAGCTGCTGCGCGGCGCTGACTTGCCGGCGCAGGCCGTAGATGATCTCGGAGCCGGCGGCCGCGAGTACGATCGCGACACCGCTCAACAGCGTCGCGCCGATCGCGAGCACGTGCCCGGGCGCCATCACCGCATAGCCGGCGCCGAGGACGATAGCCGCGATCACGATCGGCGCAAACAACAGCGCGCCGGCGACGAGCGTGTGCCGCCCACTGCTCGGCACGATGATCGTGCGGGCGAAGACGGCGACATACGCGTAGATCAGCGTGATGTAGTGCGACGGCGGGTAGTCGTACGCGAACAGCGCGCACATACCGAGCACGACACCCGACCCGAACGCATAGAAGTAGTCGAGGAAGTGCAGCACGGCGAACGACAGATGCCGCCGCACGAGAACCACCCGCCACAGCACGGCCATCGCCACGAGCGCGGTCACCGCCGCGACATAGATCGCGTTCTGGTTGGCCGGCCGCAGATCCGCCATCTCGTGGTTCGTTTCCCACAGCACGGCCTGCGATGCGACGAGCAGCACGTACGCCCAGAACATCAACCTGTAGAGCAGGGTGAGCCGCGTCTGCAGATACGCGCGCGATTCCTCGTCGCTCGTCGCGCCCCACCGGGTGCGGATCATGCGTCTGGAACGACCAGGGTCGGCCACAACGCCAAGCGTCGACCAACTTTTGCCACCTCGGCTATTAGATCACGCGCTTTTCACGCGCCGACGCGGAAGGTCCCGCGATGGTGCTCCAGATCGACGGGCATCGTCAGCGTTGCACCGTCGGAGCCGCCGGTTGCATGCTCGATCGGGCGGAACTCGGCCCACCACGTACGCGCCGCTGCCACGTCCCAGTCCGGTGTGGCCGACAGTGCGAGCAACGCGTTGCGCATCTCGAGCGCGCTCGCGTAGCGATCGCCGGGCTGCTTCGCGAGGCACTTCATGATGACGTCCTCGAGCCCGCGATCGATCGGCCGGTCGATGACCTGCGACGGCGGCCTCGGCGGTCTGGTCACATGCGCGATACACACGTCGAGCGCGGTGTTGCCTTCGAACACCTTCTTGCTGGTGAGCAGGAAATAGCCGACACACGCCAGCGAGTAGAGGTCCGCTGCGGGCCCGATCGTGCTCGGATCGGTGACCGCCTCGGGTGACAAGTACGCTGGCGTGCCGAGCACGACTTGCGTCGACGTCCCGGTGTCGGCTGCGAGCTCTTTGACGAGGCCGTAGTCGAGCACCTTCGCGACGTCGGGCAGACCGCCGCGCTCGCACAAGATGATGTTCGCGGGCTTGATGTCGCGGTGATAGAAGCCCTTCGCGTGCGCTTCGTTCAGCGCACCACACACCTGCGCGAGGATGTGCGCGACGCGGCCACTCGGTTGCGGTCCGTGCTTGCCGATGAGCTTCTGCAGATCGACGCCACCGCCGAGGTATTCCATCGCGTAGTAGAACACGCCCTCGTGGCTGCGGCCGTAGTCGTAGACCGCGACGGTGTTCGGATGCGTGAGCTGACTCATCGTCTGCACCTCGCGTTCGAAGCGCGCGAGGATGTCGGGGCCGGCGCGGTCGGGGAGTACCTGCTTGATCGCGGTGGGCCGGCGCAGCATCACGTGATGTGCCAGGTGGACGACGCCCATGCCGCCTTCGCCGATCTTGCGATCGAGCGTGTACTGACCGAGCTGCTTCGCAGACTCGACCTTCTGGCGCAAGCCATAGATGATCTGCGAGCCGTACGACGACATCACGATCGGCACGATGCAGAACAGCAGATAGCCGAAGAAGAACACGTCGCCTGGTACGTCCTGAACGCGCTCGAGGGCGAGCACCAGCGCGGCGACCGTCATCGGCAGCATCGTCATCGTGCTCGCGACCGCGGTACGCCGGCCACTGCTCGGCACGATCAGCGCGCGCGCGAACACCGTGAACGTGCTGTACACGACCGACAGGTAACCTGACACGCGCAGGTCGTTCTGCAGATACGCGCTCGCACCGAACGCGGCGCCGATGCCAAGCGAGTACACGAGGTCGAGCCGGTACAGCATCGTCGCCGACAGCGGCTTCGGCTGGATCAGCCACACGCGCCAGATGAACGCCATGGCGGCCAGGCCACTCGCCGAGATCAGGTAGACGTACTCCTTCTGGTCCGGTGCGTTGTCGCGGTCGAGCCAGTAGGTCGCGGCGAGAAATGCGATCAGTGCGACGAGGCTCCAGAACATCAGCTTGAACAGAAACGCGATGCGGGTCTGGAGGAATGCGCGTGCCTCTTCCTCGCTGGGCGCGTTACTCCACATCGCACGCACCATCTGGCGCGACACCCGCGCGGACGCCGATGGGTTCATGCGGCCTTGTCTCCGATGCGATCGCCGACATCGACGGTGATCGTTGCCGTCGACTGCGCCGTCGTGTCCGCGATGTCCTGGGGCTTGAATTCGCGCCACCACGCGAGCGCGCGCGATTCGTCCCAATCCGTGAACGGACCCGCAGCGCGCAGTTGATCCGCGAGGTCGTTCGCGCTCGCGGGGCGACCGCTCGGCTGCTTCGCGAGACACATCATGATGATGTCTTCGAGCGCGCGCGGCACCGTCGCGTCGGTGACTTGCGACGGCGGCGTGGGTGGCTTCGTGACGTGCTGGATGCAGATATCGACGGCCGTGTTGCCGGTGAACAGCTTCTTGCCGGTGAGCAGGAAGTAGCCGACGCAGCCGAGTGCGTAGAGGTCGGCTGCCGGACCGACGCTGTTGGGATCGGTAACGGCTTCCGGCGCGACGAACGCGGGCGTACCGACGACGACTTGCGTCGATGCACCGGATTCTTTCGCGAGCTCCTTGGCGAGGCCGAAGTCTACGACCTTCGCGACATCGGGCATCGCGCCGCGCTCGCACAAGATGATGTTCGCCGGCTTGATGTCGCGGTGACTGATGCCGCGAACGTGCGCCTCGTGGAGCGCGCCGCACACCTGGATCATGATCTGGCGTACGCGCTCCGCGGGTTGCTTGCCGTGCTTGGTGATCAGGTTGTGGAGATCGATGCCGTCGAGATACTCCATCGCGTAATAGAACGTCCCCTCGAAGCTGCGGCCGTAGTCGAACACAGCGACGGTGTTCGGATGGGTGAGCTGGCTCATGTGGCGCACTTCGCGCTCGAAGCGCTGCATGTTGTCGTGGCCGACGCGATCGGGATGCAAGAGCTTGATCGCGGTCGGTCTGCGCAGCAGATCGTGGTGCGCGAGATAGACGACACCCATCCCACCGGAGCCGATCTTGCGGCCGAGCGTGTATTGGCCGAGCTGCTGCGCGGCCGTCACCTTCTGACGTAGCCCGTAGATGATCTCCGAGCCGGCGGCGGCGAGCAGAATCGCGACGACCTCGATCTGCAAGAACCCGACGACCAGCGCGGGGCCGGAGACGTCCTTGCCGGGCGGCCACTCGTTGATGAACGGCAGGATCACGGCGGCGACCGCCATCGGGATCGATGCGAGTGTCGTTACGATCGCCGTGCGACGCCCGGTGCTCGGCACGACCAGCGCGCGGGTCAGCACGCTGAAGCACGAGTAGATCGCGCATGTGTACGCGGCCTGTCGCTTGTCGTACGAGAGCACCGCGCAGATCCCGATCGCGATGGCCGCAGACACGGCATAGAACGTGTCGATCCGATTGAGCGTCTCGAACGAGAGCTGCTTGCGCAGCAGCTTGCCGCGCCAGATGTACGCCATGACGCCGAGGCCGGTGCCGAACACGGCGTAGATCCACGGTTGGAGCCCTGGCTCGAGGTCCTCATGGAGGTTGTAGACGGCCAGCAGGAAGCCGATGAGCACGACGAAGCACCAGAACATCAGCTTGTAGAGGACCGTCAGCCGGGTCTGGAGGTAAGCGCGCGACTCCTCCTCGCTGGAGCCACTGCTCCAGGGAGCCCTGATCATTCGCCGAGAGCGGCCTGGTTCCGCCACGTTCCCCACGATCCTCGAAGTTTGCCAGAGCTGGTGCGAGATCACGTGCTTTTCACGCCAGGAACAGGGGCCGTTCCAGCCAGCAGCTGACAGCAACCCGTGCGCGAAAAGCGCAGGAAAATCCTCAGGACCGAGATGAAAACTCAGGGGTGCGGCCACCAAGGGGTGTGATGCGGACGACGGCTGCACCGAAGGCAATCGTGCGGTCTTCGCTGCAGTCGTCGATCCCGCGTCACGTCGCCGAGCCAAGGAGCGTCATGCGCATCGCCATCTATGCAGCTCTGCTGTTCGCGACGCCGGCAGCGGCACAGTCGGTCGAGTCGGCGAATCCGCGGCCATGCCAGGTCACGATCGCACGCGCTCCCGAGGACGTGCGGGCGGTCGTCGAGACATGGGTGCGCACGGAGGCGAAGTGCAGCGTCGCACTCGAGGTCCGCATCGTAACGACCGAAGGTGGGTTCTATCTGCTCGCCCAGGACGAACGCGGCAGGATGCGCGAGCGCATCGTGCCCGATGCGCAGACCGCCGGCGTGCTCGTCGCGAGCTGGATCGCCGACGACAACGCGCCGCTGCCGCCGCCGCCAGTGATCGCGCCGATCGACGCGCCGCGCACGGTTGCACCGATCCTCGCGCCCGTCGTCGCGCCGAAGTCGCCGGCGATCCGGAGCGAATCGATCACGCCGCCGGGTCTCGCGCCCGTCGCGATCGCCGAAACTAAATACGCGCCCGTACGCCGCAGCAAGTGGATCTCGGCCGGCACGCTGGTGCCGATGTCCGAGGGATCGGGGCTCGGGGTGCGTGCGGAAGCCGATGCCTTCCGGTCGGGGCGCTGGCTTGTCGGGGGTGCGGTGTCGCTCGCGAACAGCTCAACCCCGATGTGGACCGGCAGCGGACTTGGCGCGATCGACGTGACCGACATCAAGCTGCTCGTGTATCTGTCGCGGCCGTGGGTGTGGTCGCGCTGGCAACTCCGGCCCACGCTCGGTGTCGGCATGCTCTCGAGTCAAGGCCTCGCCTACGACGGCAACGGCATGACGTATTACCTCGAGCAAGAGGTTCCGACGCTCGAGGCATCGTTGGTCGCGAGCCGCGATCTCGGCCGAAGCTGGGCTGTGTACGCAGGACCGATCGCGACGTTGATCGATCAGACGTTCGACGGCTATTCCTCCACCGAGCCGTATCAGATGTTGATCAAACGCGGATTGCTCGATCTCGCGATCTTCGCCGGAGTACGACACCGACTATGAACAAGGCATTGTTGTTCACACTCGTCCTCGCGTCTGCCCCAGCAGTCGCGCAGCCCATCACGAGGCCCGACGCCTGCGGCGCCACGATCGCGTACGCACCGGATGACGTGCGCACCGTCGTCGAGCAGTGGTTGCGCCAGGAGTCGTCGTGCAACGTCACGCTCGAGATCCGCATCGTGCCGACCGACGGCGGCTTGTACTTGTTCGCGCGCGACGAGCATGGTCGCGTGCGTGAACGGCTCGTGCCCGACGCGCAAGCGGCCGGTGTCCTTGTCACGAGCTGGATGGCCGACGACAGCAAGCTGCCGGCACCGGTGGTGGCACCGGTCGCAACGCCGGGCGCGCCGGCGTATGCGCCGACCTATGCGCCAGGGCTGCGCGCACAGGCCGAGCCGATCGATAGCGCGCCGGTCATTGCGAAGCCGTCGCACCCGAAGCGCATGCTCGGGTTCGGACCCTTGCTCCAAGATCGCATCGTCGGTTGGCGCGCCGAGCTCGATGCGTTGAGCGCGGGCGCCTGGAGCCTCGGGGCTGCCGTTTCCCACATGGAGCTCGTCGCGGATGTCATCGGGCCCTCGGGGTCGTGGCACTTCATGGAGGGCACAGACACCACATTCAGCGCGTACGTCGTGCGGCGCATGAGCTGGGGACGTTGGCAGCTGCGTCCCCTCGTCGGCCTCGGCGTCACGTACGTGAGCGCGAGCGAAATGGGCTATGTGACTGGCGGTGGCGCGTGGGAACCGCAGATGAACTACGTCGAAGAAGTGGTCGTGACCAAGGAGGTATCGCTGAGCCTCGGTCGCAGCATCGGCGACAACTGGCAGATCGATGGCGGGCTTCGCTTCTTCCGGACCGATCGCGGAGCCGCCGATCTCGAGCGGATAGCAGATGGCTCGTTCTTCACCGCGCTGAGGTATCGGCTATGAAACAGCTCGTCGCGCTTGCCCTCGTGCTTGCGGCCTCGCCGGCCGCCGCGCAACCCAGTCGCGGAACGTGTCAGGTCAACATCGCGCGCGCACCCGACGACGTGCGCGGCGTCGTCGAATCGTGGGTCCAGGCCGAGCCGCGCTGCACGATCAGCCTCGAGGTCCGCATCGTGCCCACCAACGGCGGGCTGTATCTGCTCGCCCGCGACGAGTTCGGTCGCGTGCGCGAGCGCGTCGTGCCCGATGCGCAGAGCGCGGGCGTGCTGATCGCGAGCTGGGTCGCGGCAGACTCGCACGAGAACCAGACGCCTTTCGACGTCCGACACCCATCGACTGCACCCGCGCCAGCAGCCGTACCCCCGGCGGCGGTGCTCGGCAGCGAAGGCATGCTCGCGCCGGGAGAAGGGCTCGCGCCTGGAGCAACGCCTGCGATTGCCGCGACCGCCACGGCACGGCCGCTCCAACCGCGCTGGCTATCGCTCGGCGGTATGTTCGCGATGAGCGGCACCGGCGGTGGTGGTCTGCGCGGCGAGCTCGACTGGAAAGCGCGGCGGATCATGTCGATCGGCTTTGCGTCGTCGGTGTCGACGTCCGGCATGATCGTCGCCGGCCCCACCTACGATTCAATGGGCCAGCTCGACTCGTTCGACGGCAAGCTGATCGCGTATCTGGCGCTGACGGGGCAGCGCGGCCGCTGGCGATTGCGCGCGTCGGTCGGCCTCGGTGCGGTCTACACGCAAGCGATGCTGCGCAGGCAGCAGAGCAGCAGCGAAGCGTCGGGGCTGTTTCCGACCGGCGAGCTCGCGGTGTCGGTCAGCCGCGAGCTCGGTACGAACTGGGCCCTCTCGGCAGGCCCCGTGTTCTCGCTCTACGCGCAGGAGTACGAGATCTTGGATGCCGGTCAATACGACTACTACTACACGGTCCAGCGGCGCGACATCGAACCGATGATGTTCCTCGCGGCGAGGTATCGACTGTGAACAAGCTCGTCGCAATCGCGATCGTCGCGGTGGCCGCTCCGGCCGCTGCCGATCCGTGCGACGTCAGGATCAAGTACGCGCCCGAAGACGTGCGCGAGGTCGTCACGAGCTGGCTGCTCGACGAGCCGAGCTGTGGCCCGGCACTCGAGATTCGGATCGTGGCGACCGAAGCTGGCCTCTACGTGTTCGCGCGCGACGCGGGTGGCCGCACACGCGAGCGGGTCGTGCCCGATGCGCAGAGCGCGGGTGTATTGATCGCGAGCTGGGCTGCTGCCGACGCAACAGTCATCGAGCCGGCGCCTGCTCGCGAACCGGCGCCCGCAATGACCGTCGAGCTCAGCTACACGCCTGCGCAGCCGCGAGACACCGGCGTCGCGCAGCAGTTCACGCCGAAGCGACGCGTGAGTCGCGACAAGACGCTCGCGGTTCACGGCTTCGGTAATGCCATTACGACTGGCGTACGTGCCGAGCTCGACCTCTGGCGCAAGGGTCCGTGGTTCGCGTCGCTGACCGCGTCGTTCGCACACGACGGCCACACCGACTGGGAGAACCGTGGCCACGACGTCCTCGATTACTTCGACACGCGCGCGCTCGCGTCGTTCGGCGTCGTCGGCGAGGACGGGCCGCTCCAGTTGCGCTGGTCGATCAGCGGCGGCGGCGTCGCCACGTATGTCCGCGGCACGAGCTACTTCGACGATGATCCGCTGCGGTCATCGTACGCGTATGGCTGGCTCTCAGCGGCTGGGCTATCGCCGACGTTCGAGACCAACGCGTCGCTGGGCGCGCGCGTCAGCAAGCGGTGGCTGCTCGAGGTCGGCGCACTCGCGAGCGTGCTCGTGCAGGAGTACGAAGTTCCGACCATGATGGGCCACACCGATATCGAAGCGCGTGGCTTCCAGCTGATGTGGTTCACCGGACTGAGGCGCACGCGATGAAGAAGGGCCAGTTGATCCAGCTGCGCCCGGAAGCGCGCGTCGACGAGATGTCCGACGCCGGCTTGGTCGCGGCGTGCGCGGCCGAGGATCGCACCGCGCGTGCGCTGCTGTTCGAGCGTCACGTCGACGCGATCCACCGATTCGTCGCGCGCATGCGGGCGAGCGATGCCGATGTCGTCGACGACGTCGTGCAGGTGACATTCGTGCGCGCGTTCCAGAGCGCGGCGCGGTTTCACGGCACGAGTGCACGATCGTGGCTCTACGGCATTGCCGCGAACGTCGTGCGCGAGCACGCGCGCAAAGAGATCCGGCGCAAGCGTGCGATGAGCGTCGTCGCGGAGGAATTGCCGCGCACGACCCAGGCCCGCGACGCTCATCTGCTCGCACTATTGCCCGATGCCATCGACGCGCTGCCGCACGAGCTGCGCGCTGCATTCGTGATCGTCGATCTCGAAGGCGAGAAGGGCTGCGATGCGGCCGCTGCGCTCGGGATTCCAGAAGGCACGCTGTGGCGTCGCCTGTTCCAGGCCCGCACGGCGCTGCGCAAGGCGATCGACGGAGGCCGGTCATGACGTGCCCGGCACCGCAACGACTCGCCGCCGCCGTCTCCGGCGAAGATCCCGCCGTGATCGAGCACGCTCGCACGTGCCTCATGTGTCACGCCTCGCTGATCGAACAGCGCGAGCTAATCTCGGCCGCGCGTCGCATGGCCGTGCCGCACCTGCGCGCGGAGCGACGCTCGGCGCTTGCCGCCGAGGTGATGGCGCAAGCTGACCTCTACGACGTGCAACGGCCGTGGCGCGGTGAACGCGTGATGGCGATCGCGGCAAGCGTCGTCGCGATGGCTGCGGTGTTCACGATCGTGCTCGCAACGCGCGGACCGCGCGGCGAAGCACCGGCCGTGCCGCACGTCGCACTCGGCGAGGAGCTGCAGGTCGAGCTCGCGCAGCACGTGAATCTCGAGCCGGTCGCGCCGCTGGTGCGCGCCGCGGTGATCTCCGTCGGTGCCGACTTCGCGCGCATGCAGAGCGGCGACAACGATGTGGTCACGCTTCGCGATGGCGCGGTCTCGGTCGACTCGACCGATCGCGAGCCGATCACGATCGTCGCCGGCGATACACGCGTGACGATTACGAGCTCGCGCGCGAAGGTGGTCGCGCGCCGTGGTGTGATCGTGACGACGCACGTGTTTGCGGGTACTGCGCACGTGACCGCCAACGGCAAGTCGCGGGTCATCGATGCCGGCGACGTGTGGATGCGCGAGGCTGCACCGAGCGACGACAAACCGGCCGTGGCGCCCGCGAAGGTCACGGATTCGCTCGCAGCGTTCCGTACCGGGTGGGAAGCGCTGCGCGCGCATCGTCATCCGCAGGCGATTGCCGCGTTCGATCTCGCGACCGATCCCGTGGTTGCCGAGGATGCCGCGTTCTGGGCGGCGATCGCGACCGAGCGCGCCGGCGACTCCGACGGTGCGGCGACGCGGCTGCGGTCGTTCCTCGACAAGTTCCCGACCTCGCCACGCACAGAAGCGGCACGCGCTGCACTCGAGCGCGTGACCAAGTAGAGCGCAGGCGCTCGCTCTGGTACGTTCGCGGCGGGATGTCTGGGGGCACCGCTGCATGAAGACCGCGTGCCCGAGCTGCGGTGCGGAGATCGAGTTTCGTTATGACGACTCGTTCGTACGCGTCTGCACGTACTGCCGCTCGGCCGTGTCACGCAGTGATCGCGGCATCGAGACGCTCGGCAAGGTCGCCGACCTCGTGCCGATGGAGTCGCCGCTGCGGCTGTTCGCCGACGGTCAGCTCGGCAGCCAGACGTTCATCCTCGTCGGCATGGCCCAGCTCCGCCACCACGCCGGCGGCCTGACGCAGGAATGGTACGCAAAGTTCAGCGATACGTGGGGCTGGCTCGCCGAGGCGCAAGGCCGCTACTACATGACCTTCGAGGTCGAGGGTGCGCAGCTGCCCGGGTTCGGGTCGCTGCAACCGGGAGAGCGGATCGAGCTGCCGACGATGCTGGGCGCGACGCGGCCGTTCACCGTCGCCGAAGTCGGCAGCGCGACCTATGTCGC
>DATDCH010000718.1:0-22772 GCA_036524455.1 Kofleriaceae bacterium
GGCGCCGGCCTCTTCGCTCTACTAGATCGACTTCAGGAACTCGACGAGATCGTCCTTGTCGCACTGCTCGAGCCGCAGGCCGAGCGCAGTCTCGTAGTGCGTGACCACGTCGGCGAGCGTTGCCGCAGAGCCGTCGTGGAAGTACGGGGCGTGCTGCCACAGTGCGCGGAGCGGCGTCGTGCGATAGAGCTTCGTCGCACTACGCGTTGCGTACAGCGGATCCATGCCGGTCTCCTCCGGTGCATGCAGCGTGACCTCCACGTCGGTGAACCTCGTCCCGGCGTGGCAGCGCGCGCAGTTCGCGTCGAACACGAGCTTGCCGCGTGCCGCGGCCTCCGCGTTGAAGCTGCCGGCCGGTGCCGGCGGCGCCGCAATGCTGAGCTGGTAATCGCGCAGCGCAGGCAGCTTCGGCGTCACGAGATCAGGCTCCTGATCGATAAAGATGCCGAGGCGCGGATCGGAGAAGTCGCCTTTGCCACCCATCTGGGTGACCGCGACATACGCGTTCCAGTACGAGACCGGACCGTCACCCGTGTACGTCTCGAGCGCGACGCCCGCGAGGCCATACGCCGGCGGCATCACGACCGCGTGATCGAGGCCATCTTGGTTGAAGCGCGGGTCGTAGAAGCCGGGGCCCCAACCGTTGTAGACCGCCTTCTGCTCGACGGTCAGTGCGGGTGACAGCGCGATGATCGCGCCGGGGTTCAGGTCGTGGTTCGCCCAGCCGTCGAGGCGGCGACCGATACCAGGCAGGACCGAGTCATCGACGTTCGAGTGACACAGCGCGCACGTGATGCCGACTTCCTTCAGCTGGCCGTCCTCGACCTTGCCCATCACGCCGACCACGGCGTTGAGGCCGAGCAGCGCGACCGTGGTCGCCGGATCGTTCAGATCGACCGTCTCGAGGATGCCGGGTGGCAGCACATCGGCATCGACCTTGAGGCCGACCGAGAGCGCGACCGTCGGCGACACGGCCGAAGCGATCACCTCGTGCATGCGCAGCTTGTCGGTCCACAGCTGCTCGTCGCCAAACGTGTCGAAGCGGAAGATCTCCTGACCCGTCTTGCCCTTCGGAGGCTTGTGGTCGGGAGGCTGCTTGTCCTTGGAGCCCGACTCGCCTGCGACGTCATTCTCCGAATCGGTTCCACACGCCGCGAGCGCGAAGCCGACCACTACTCCAAATCCAATTCGCCAAGTACGCATGCAATGCAGTCGAGCAACGCGAGTGCCACATGCCGCGCGCATCGCATTGCATGAGGATTCAAGCGCTCGCGCCGACCGCAACACTGCGTTCGAAATGCGGCGAGGCGCAGCGACGCAAGCAGATCGATGCACGCGTCCGCGGCGCACTACGAGGAACGCTGACGATCCACGCCGCTGTAACGTTTACAGTGCGAACAATGTCGCGAGCTGGTGCGCAGCCTACGGTTCGCCCGTCTCGAGCTTTCGAATCCTGGCCTTGAGCTTGAGAATCTCACGGTCGCGCTCGCGAACTTTCTGCAGTGCATCGCTCAACATGTCGAGCAGACCACGCACGTTCGATGATGCGTGTGCTGGATCCGGAGACGTAGTCGCGTTCAAGGTGTTCGGCTCGATCTCGGTCGGCGCGGCGAGATCCTGCAGACCGAGCTCGCGCAACAGCGCGTGCAGCTGGCGCTCGGCCTCGGGCGGCAGCGGATCGAGCTCGATGCCGTTGCCGGCGGGCGAGTCGAGTCGCTCCGCATCCGCCTCGGTGACGACGCTCACCACGCGCCCCGCTAGCTGAAGCGAAGGCGCGACACCTGGCTTTGCGAGATCTATGCGCACGGGCATGCCGATCGGCATCGGCGTCGATGTGCGAATGAACAAACCACCGACCGAGATGTTTTCGATGTTGCAGTCGTCGTCGTCGATCTGCGCGGTGACGCCTTGCGCTCCGACTCTGCGATGCCGGCGATGCTTCACGACTCCAGAGTAACGCGTTCAGCGGCGGCCGTGCGTGGTTCGTTCCGCGCCGGCCTGCGCCGCGCTACGCCGCTGGGACGGTTTCTCGTACGTACCGATCAGCTCGCCCTGCGCGAGGATATGGTCCTTGATCGCGGCGAGGAGCTCGGGCCTCGTGATGCCCTTGCCCTTGTCGTCGAGGTCGATGTCGAGCGCGAAGACCCTGAAGAAGTAGCGATGGCGACCGATCGGCGGGTTCGGTCCGCCCCAGGCCTGGTTGCCGAAGTCGTTCGCGCCCAGCTTCGCGCCGTCGGGCACCGCGTCGCCGCCGCGCATACCATTCGCCGTCGCGGGAATCCCGGTGACGATCCAATGCGCAAACGTGCGCAGCGGGGCGTCGGGATTCGGCGCGTCGGGATCCTCGACGAGGACCGCGATGCTCTTCGTGCCTGCCGGCGCGGTGCCCCACGAGAGCGGCGGCGCGATGTCGTCACCGTCGGCGGTGAACTGCGCGGGAATCGATCCATTCATGCCAAACGCCGACGACTCCACGCGAAGCGTCAGTGGCAGCTTGTGCGTTTCGGTTTGCGGTTTCATGAAGAACCGTACCGCCGCGCTGCAGACGCGGCGACGGCGAATTCTTCTGATAGTGTTCGCGAGTGAAGATCGCCTGTATCGGCGGCGGCCCGGCAGGGCTGTACCTCGGGATTCTCGTCAAGCGCAGCGCGCCCGAGCACGAGGTCGTGGTCTACGAGCGCAACCGACCGGCCGAGACGTTCGGGTTCGGTGTCGTGTTCAGCGATGCAACGCTCGGCCACCTCGCCGCAGCCGATCCGGAGACGCACGCGCAGATCACGGAGAGCTTCGCGCGCTGGGACGACATCGAAATCCACGTCGGCGGCGAAGTGTTGCGCTCGACCGGGCACGGGTTCTGCGGGCTCGAGCGCAAGGCGCTGCTGCAAATCTTGCAGACGCGCGCGCAGCAGCTCGGTGTGCGCGTCGAGTTCGAGCACGAGATCAAATCGCTGTCTGAAGTTTCGGCCGATGTGATCGTCGCGTGCGACGGTGTCGCGAGCTGGGTGCGTGACGCGCTCGCTCCCGACCTGCAGCCGAAGGTCGACGTGCGGCCGAACAAGTTCGTGTGGCTCGGCTGCACCGTGCCCTACGAGGCGTTCACGTTCATCTTCAAGCAGACCCCGTTCGGCTTGTTCCGCGTCCACGCGTATCGCTATCACGCGACCGGTTCGACGTTCATCGTCGAGTGCCGCGAAGACACGTGGCGCGCTGCGGACCTCGACAAGGCCGACGAAGATCGCACGCTCGCGATCCTCGGCGACGTGTTCGCCGCCGAGCTCGGCGGTCACAAGCTGATCAAGAACCGATCGATCTGGCGCAACTTCCCGACCGTGCGCTGCGGCAGCTGGCACGCGGGCAACGTGGTGTTGATGGGCGACGCCGTGCACACCGCGCACTTCTCGATCGGCTCGGGCACGAAGCTCGCGATGGAAGACGCGATCGTGCTCCGCGACGAGCTGCTGCGCACGAGCGACATTCCGAGCGCGCTCGCCGCCTACGAAGCGCGGCGCCGTCCCGAGGTCGAAGCGCTGCAAGCCGCCGCGCAGGCGAGCCTCGAGTGGTTCGAAGGCACCGAGCGCTACATGAGCATGGCGCCGGTCCAGTTCACGTACTCGCTGATGACGCGCAGCGTACGCGTGTCGCACGCGTCGGTCGCCAAGCGCGATCCGCACCTCGCGCGCGGTGTCGAGGAGCTGCTCGCCGCCTCGGTGGGCATCACGCCCGGTACGGCCGGCATCACGCCGGCGATCGGCGACCATCGCTCGGCGCCGCCCGATCAACGGTTGCCACCGCCGACGGCACTGCCGTACGTGCTCGGCGATCGACGCGCAACCTCGCGCATCGCGATCGCACCGATCGCCGCCAAGCCGCCGCGCGTCGGCGATGGCCGCGTCGTCCACATCGGCGAAGGCCTCGCCGGCGATGACGAGCTCGTCGCGCTCGGTGCCGCGGCAGCGGGCGCCGGCCTCGTCGTCACGCCGCCGATTCCAGTCACCGTCGGCGAAACGCCGCGCATCAACACCGACGAGCAAGCGGTCGCATGGAAGCGAATCGTCGATTACGTGCACAACAAGGGCGCGCTCGTCGTCGCGCGCATCGCGACCGCCGGCGCCGTGCCGGGCGCGCTCGAGGCGGCGGTGCAACGTGCAACGTACGCGGACTTCGACCTGCTGCTGCTCGATCCAGGTCACGACACCGCGGCGATCGAGCACCTGCCGGCGATGGTCGCCGCCGCGCGCGGCAAATGGCGACCGCGCGGCTTCATCGCGGCAGCGGTCCACGACCGCCCGGCGGCGCGTGCAGCGGTCGTCGGTCACTCGGCCCAGCTCGTGCGCGCCGGCGCGAACATCTTGTGGGTGACGTCGGCGGGTGATGCGTTGATGGCGGGCGCTCGGCTCCCCGCGGCACCGATCGCGGATCGCTTGCGCAACGAGCTCGGCGTTGCGACTGCCGTCGATGGCGGTGATGCCGTGCTGCCGGATCTCGACGCGGCCATTGCCGCAGGGCGTGCTGACTTGGTGATCGTCGCGCAGATGCCTGCCGGCGCGCGGCGATGAAACCGCGCCGCTATCAGCTCCGCAAAGACGCCGTCGCGATCGCAGCGCGGCATCCGTGGATCTTTCGCGAGCAGATGTCGACGGCAGCGCAGGTGTTTCCCGACGGGCAATGGCTCCGCCTCGTCGACGGCGCGAACCAGATCATCGGCTACGGCACGTTCGAGGCCGAAGGCGCGATCGCGATCCGGATGCTGCGCACCGGAACGCAGCCACCCGACGCCGAGTGGCTGCGCAGCGCACTGCGCACCGCGATCGCCAAGCGCGCCGGGCTCGCGGCGCACACCGACGGCATCCGCCTGTTGCACGGCGAATCCGACGGCATCCCCGCCGTCGTCGTCGATCGATTCGGCGACACGCTGGTCGTCGCGAGCTACTCGGCGGGCACCGACGCGATCGCGCGCTACGTCGCCCGTGCGTTGCGCGCCGAGACCTCCGGCGTGATCGGTCCCGCTCGCAACGTGCTGCTGCGGCCCGTGCGTCGCCGCCACGCGCCGCCCACCGCCGCACGCGCGCTCTACGGCGCGGCGAGTGATGTCGTGCGATTCACCGAGGACGGCATCGCGTACGCCGTCGACCTCGCCGAAGGCCACAAGACCGGCACGTATCTCGACCTGCGCGCGTTGCGCCGCGAGCTCGCGCGCCTCGACCTCGCGGGTGCACGCGTCCTCAACCTGTTCGCGTACACGGGCATGCTCGGCCGCGCCGCCGAGACCGCGGGCGCTGCTTCGATCACGCACGTCGATCAATCGCAACGCGCGCTCGACTTCGCGGCGGCGCATCACGTGATCGATCCGGCCAAGCACCGCTTCGTCACGGCCGACATCTTCGAGTGGCTGCCCGCGCTCGACGCGACTGACCAGTTCGACGTCGTGATCGTCGATCCGCCCGCGATGACGAGCCGCAAGGCGCAGGTCCCGAGCGTGCTTGCGGCGTACCGCAAGCTCTATCGCGCCGCCGAGTCTCACCTGAAGCCAGGTGGCTTGCTCGTGTCGGCGTGCTGCACGAGCCGGGTCGAGCGCACGGTGTTTCGCAACGCGGTGCGCGCGGCGCTGCCCGATCGGTTCAAGCTCGAGCGCGACCTGCCGCCCGAGCCGGATCACCCGGTCGGGTTCGCGCAGGCCGACTATCTCAAGATCCTGCTCTGGCGCGGCTGAACATCTGGCGCCTTGCGCCGGAGGATCAACCGCCATGACGCCGCAGACGCCAAGGTCAGAGGATCAGTTGGCGCACGCGGTGCTCGGCTGCACGGCCGATCGATCGCGAGCGATGCTCGCACGTGCGGGCGATCGATCCCGATCGCGATCGGATCGCGATGCCCGCACGCACGACCGATCGATCACGGGCGGTCGCGATGGTCCGCGCCAGCGACCGATCGATCCGGTCAGCCGCGATGCCTCGCACGAGCGGCCCCGGTGATCACGAGCGGCCGCGATGCCCGAGCTCTGACTGCGCCATCACGATGGTCCTCGAAAAACGATTTCCGAGCTTGGCGTCTGCGGCGTCTTGGCGGTGACCTCTTGGCAACAGCGTGCCGCCACCAGCTCAGCGGCTAGCCCGACGCGCGCGAGAGCTCGCGGTACTGCTTCAGGTGCCGGACCGCGCGGCGCAGCATGATCTCGTCATCGGCCGCGCGGGCCACGCGCTCGATCTGCCGCGCCAAGTTGAAGTGCGCGTCGGCGAGCTGCGGGTCGATCGCGACCGCGCGCTCGTAGGCATCGATCGCTTCGGCACCGCGGCCGCGGTCCTCCAGCACGACGCCGAGGTTGAACCAATAGAGCGCAATGTAGCGGCGCTCGCACAGCGCCAGCCGGTAGTGCGCCTCGGCCGCGGCCAGCTCGTCACGGTCGTGAAGCAGGCGGCCCAGGTTATTGTGCGCGTCCGCGAGGTCGGGCTGACCGACAAGCGCTTTGCGGTAGGCCGCCATCGCGGCGTCTGGGTCGGAGGACTCGAGAGCACAGCCGCGCTCGTACCAGGCGAGCGCGCTGGTTCCCTTTCGCATCCCACGCCTGGGTCCGAGCTTTAGGAAGAGGAGATCGCCCACGACGGTTACCGTAGCGATCGGGTCTGACACGGACGCCGTCCTGGGCTAATCCCTAGGGCCTCTACTCTGTTAGGATTGCCGCCAGTGGGTGATACGCACGGGACGACGCTGAGCATCCATGCCGATGGCAAGGGCGTGCGTACCGGTCCGCGCCCCGAGCCGGTGCTAGTGCTCGCGTTCGAGTGTGGCCGGCCACGCGCGGGGTCGGTGCGGTATCGGCTCTCCGATCTGACGATGGTCAACTTGGGGCGCGGCTCGGAGCGGCGCGCCGAGAAGGCCGGCACCGAGCTGACGATCAAAGTGCCCGACAAGTGGATGTCGTCGAAGCACGCGCGCATCGAGCCGAGCTTCGGGCGCTGGGTGCTCGTCGACACCGAGTCGAAGAACGGCTCGATCGTCGATGGCCACACCACGAAACGCGCGGTGCTCACCGACGGCTCGCTGATCGAGCTCGGTCACACGCTGTTCTTCTTCTTCGAGCGCATGCCGATCGAAGCCGACGCGCCACCGCTGCTCGAGATGGCGCCGCACGATGCCGAGCCTGGCCTCGTCACGCTCGTGCCGGGTTGGCAGGCCGAGCTGAGCCGCATCCGCCAGATCGCGGGCTCGGAGATTCCGATGCTCGTCGAAGGCGAGAGCGGCAGCGGCAAGGAAGTAATCGCGCGCGCGATCCACACGCTGTCGGGACGCAAGGGTCAGTTCGTGCCGGTCAACTGCGGCGCGTTGCCCGAGAACCTCGTCGAGAGCGAGCTGTTCGGTTACAAGAAGGGCGCGTTCTCCGGCGCGCAGACCGATCACCCCGGCCTCGTGCGCGCTGCCGATGGTGGCACGCTATTTCTCGATGAGATTGGCGACCTCCCTCCAAGCTCGCAGGCGGCGCTGCTCCGCGTGCTGCAGGAAAGAGAAGTGATGCCGGTCGGCGGCACCCGCGCGGTCGCGATCGATCTGCGCGTGGTCGCAGCGACGCACCGCGATCTCGACGACATGGTCGCCGACCAATCGTTTCGTCACGATCTGTTCGCGCGCCTGGCCGGCTTCCGGATCCTGGTGCCGCCGCTCGCCGAGCGCCGCGGTGACCTCGGGCTATTGATCGGTGCGCTCCATGCGCGGCTGTTCCCGACCGAACATCCCGGCTTCGACATCGATGCCGCGCGCCTGCTGCTCCGTTATCCGTGGCCGCTCAACGTGCGCGAGCTCGAGCAAGCGCTTGCGGCCGCGCAGGTCCTCGCCGGCGTCGAGATCGTGCGCGCCGAGCATCTGCCCGACACCGTGCGCTCCGGTCGCCCGCCCGGCGCACCGCGCCCCGTGGTGCTGTCCGAGATCGATCAGAAAGTGCGCGATCAAGTCGTCGCCGCGCTACGCGAGCATCAAGGCAACGTGTCGGCTGTCGCCCGCGCGCTCGACAAGGATCGCAAACAGATTCAGCGCTGGATCAAACGCTTCGGCCTCGACCCGTCGAGCTATCGGTAACGGCGATCCTCGAGCACGCGATCGGTTGACAACGACCTCGCGAGATACCATTCACTGCACGTAGATCACCGCTGGCTGCAGTCGATCCCGCGACATGTGACGTCGCTGAGACTGTCCCGCGACGTCGCTAAAATGATCGCGCGTTCATGATTCTCGCGATCTACACAGGCAACCCTGCGGCGCGCTTCGTGCTCTAAGCAGCCGAGCATCGCGCGGCGGCAAGGGAGCCTCCCGCTTTCGGCAAAAGCACTTTCATGCCGTCGCGCGATGCTCTCCGTTACTGGTCACACGCCGGTGACTTGTCGACTGAGCCCGAACAACTGGCGCTCGGTCCATGATGCAAGGCGACTCGGCGGCTGACCCTTGATCCGCCGGCTCGCGGTCGCCCGCGCCGGGATCGCGACCATGCTCCTGGGCAGTCGGCGATAGAACGGCGCGAACGTGCCGAGCGCGACCGAAACGCTCGCGGCTGACATGCGCGTGCGCACGAGACCGAAGTCGCGCGCGAGATGAAGCGGCAGCATCGTTGCGGTGACCGCTTCGGCGAACCGCCCGAGCGGAGGTTGCGAGTGCGATCCCGCACGCCCGATCAGAAACATCGCCATCTCTCTCGCGCACGGCGCGACCGCGAGCATGTCCGAGCCGAGCATGCGCTGCATATACGTGTCATGCGCAAGCCAGCTCGTCGGTAGTCGGTCGCGAGGAATTCCGAACAGCGCTGCGAAGCGGTTCAGCTCGACGATGTAGGTGTCTTTGAGCGCGGTCGGGAGCGCACCATCGAGGCGCTCGCGCACGGCGATCGTCGTGTCGACGAGTGTGGCGTGTACCCACCGAAGCGCGTCTACGTCGTTCGCGTGATAGGGCGTTCCCGCCCGCCACGCACCAGTCTGTTGCGGGATCGTCCCGTGGATCCTCGTATGGATCGTGTGTACGCGGCGCGCGGCAGCGAACGCATCGTCGAGCTCGCCGAACACCATCGTGAACACGTTGCGGAACGTGCGCTGGAAGCGCCCCACGACATCCGCGCGCGTGCGCGAATGTTGATCGACGGCGTACGCGACCATCGGATGTGCAAGCTGCAACAGCGCCGCGCGACCGCCGCCGAGGAAAACAGCGAGATCGCCGCCGAGCCGCCACGCGAGCGAGTGCGGACCGAGGATGCCCGCGCGCGGATCTCGAACACTACTCGCGAGCTCTGCTAATGAAGCTTCCAGCTGATCTCGCGTGACGACCGGCATGCGCAGATCGTCGAGGTGTACGACATCGGGGTCAAGCGTGAACCGTGCGGGCCCGCCACATCGGGCCACATCGCCACGAAGGTGTGCGCGAAGTGCTCGACCGGTGCGCCTTGAGGTCCGGCATACCCGCTGCACAGGAGGCGATGCGGTATGCAGACGATGGTCTCAACAGCTGGCACCGCAGCGGTCCAGCCACCGAGTGGGGAGGCGATGGGCACGATAGAGCCCAACGAGCCCGATGCTCTGGAGACCGGTGATAAAGCGGGGCCTTGGATCGTGGAGCGCGAGCTCGGGCGCGGTGGCATGGGCGCGGTGTACGGCGTGGTGCACGAGGAGATAGGCAAGCGTGCGGCGCTCAAAGTGATGCACTCGCGCCTGGTGAGCGGGAGTAGCGCCGAGCGCATTTTGCTGGAGGCCAAGGTCGTCAACGCGGTCGGTCATCCAAACATCGTCGACATCTTCGAGACAGGGGCGCTCACCGACGGCCGCCCGTACATCGTGATGGAGCGGCTCGAAGGCATGCCGCTGTCGTACCGCGCCGATGAAGGCAAGATCCTTCCGGATCAAGTCGTCGCCATCCTGCTCCAAGTTTGCGATGCACTGATCGCCGCGCACGCCGCGAACATCGTCCATCGCGATCTCAAGCTCGACAACGTGTTCCTGATCGACAACCCGGACGAGCCGAACAATCCGCGGATCAAGCTCCTCGATTGGGGCATCGCGAAGGTGATCTCGAACGACGTGCGCCACACGATCGAAGGTCAGCTCGTCGGCACGCCACAGTATCTCTCACCCGAGCAAGCGCGCGGCGCGGCGGTGTCGGCGCAGACCGACGTCTACTCACTCGGCGTCATGGCGTACGAGCTGTTCCTCGAGCAGCTTCCGTTCGAGGCCGAGACCTCGGCCGAGATCATGGCGATGCACCTGCGCTGCGCGCCCCCGCCGCCGAGCGAGCTGTGGCCGGATATCCCGGCCAGCCTCGAGAACCTGATCCTCGCGATGCTCGCGAAGGCTCCCGACGCGCGCCCCACGATGCTCACGGTCGCGCACACGCTCGAACAGATCCGCGGCGAGCTGCTCGCACGCAAGATTCAGATGCCCGAGGAGATCACCGGTCGCGCCGTGACGGTGCTGCCGCCGATGCGCCGCAGCTCGAAGCACGACATCGCGAACGGGTTCTCGCCGACCGAACCGGCCGCGTGGCCGCAAGCGAGCCGACGCTGGCCGATCGCTCTCGGTGCGCTGGCACTCGCCGCGAGCGCTGCGATGTTCCTGCTCACGCGCGATACCGAGCAGGCAGCTGCTGCTGCCCCCAAGCAAGCCGTGGTCGACGAAGTGTCGGCGACCGACACGATCAGCGCACCCTCGCCGGTTTCTCCGGAGCCCATGCCGCAAGCAGCGGGCACCGACATCATCCGTGCCGTCGCGCCGGCGACGACCGAGCCAACCGCGATCAAGCCCGTCAAGCAGACGGTGAAGTCGCGAACCGAATCGTCGCGCAGGGCCCCGGTCAAGCCGCGCCGGAGCCAGCCAGTCGATCCTGACGGCACGCTCGATCCGTACTTGTGAAGGCGCGCGCTCTCACACTGGCGGCGATCCTCGCAGCCACAACGAGCTCCGCGTATGCGGACAACGCGCTGCGCCCGGAGCGCATCCCGAACAAGGCGCGCCAGCTCGCCGAGAAGGGTCGCGCCGCGCACAACGCAGGTGACTACGACGGCGCAGTTGCCGCGTTCAAGGAAGCGTACGTGCTCGCGCCGAGCCCGAGCCTCTTGTTCAACATCGCGCAGGCGTATCGCCTCGCGGGCAACTGCGACGAGTCGGCGTGGATGTACCGCCGCTTCCTCGACACGAATCCGATCGGCGATCACCGTTCGCTTGCCCAGAATCACCTCGAGGCGGTCGAGCGTTGCGGCAGCGGCGGCCTTCGCATCACGGCGCCCGAACCGAAGCCTGACGTGGTGAGCGTGCCCGATACGCGGCTGACCACGAAGTTCGAACCGGACGCGCGCGGCGCGAAATACAAGAAGATCGGCCTCGGCACCGCGATCGGCGGTGGTGCGCTACTCGCGGGCGCAGCGATCTTCGCGATCGACGCACACGACGCATCGCAGACGGTCGCCGACACGTACAAGCGCGGCGGCAAGTGGGAAGACATCAAGGATACCGACGCGCGCGGCAAGCGCAGCGCGACGATCGCGACGGCACTCGGCATCGGCGGCAGCCTCGCGGTCGCGACCGGCGCGGTGCTGTTCGTCGTCGGTCGCCGCTACGAGAGCTCGCAGCACGTCGCAGTCACGCCGACGTCGAATGGGGCCCAGGTCAGCTTGTCATGGGGATTCTAAGGGTCGACGTGGCTCTCTCGATCGCGCTCGCCGGAGGTTGTTACGCACCCGAGCTGCGCGACTGCACGTTGACGTGTAGTGCCGCAACGGACTGCGCCGACGGGCAGGTCTGCGACAGCGAAGGGTTCTGCGCCGCACCCGAGATCGCCGGCACGTGCTCATCGTTGCCAGGTCATGCCGGCGGAAATGATCGCGATGCCGGCATAGACGCGCCCAAGATCAACGATGCGAGACCCGACGCTGCGCCCGACGCGATGACGCACGTCCTGCTCGCCATCACGATCGAAAGCAAGGGACGAGTCATCGTGCAAACCATCGGCACCTGCGAACAGTCAGGTCCGCAAAACGGTAGCTGCGTGTTCTACGTACCGCGCGACGTGGAGCTCACCGTACAGGCGCAACCGTACTCCGACCACCGCTTCGACCGCTGGACGACAACCACATGCATGTCGGCCCCGGCGACGTGCATGTTCACGCCAACGTCCGCGACGCCGCTCGGCGTGAAGTTCCGCAAGGACGACGACTGATGAAGCAGCTCGCTCTACTCTGCGCGACGCTGGTGGCTTGCTACGAGCCCGAGGCGGTCGACTGTACCGTCGTGTGCTCGCAGCCGAGCGATTGCGTCGACGGGCAAGTGTGCGGCGCCGACCACTTCTGCGCCGCGCCGGAAGTCGCGGGCATGTGCAGCACACTCGGCGAGCCGCAGACGGTTTCGCTTGTCATCGTGATCGAAGGCCCCGGCAAAGTCATCGTCGACAAAGTCGGCACTTGCGATGCCGCGAACACGGTCGACGGCCGATGCACGTATGTCGTGAATTCCGGCGTGACGCTCGAGATCAAAGCCCACGAGAACGACGACCGTGAGTTCATCTCCTGGACATCGACGTGCACCGGCTCGAACACGACGTGCACGGTCACGGCTGTGACGCCGCTGACACAAGTGGGAGCCAAGTTCGAATGACGCACCGCCGCGAACTGCTCTCGCACGTGCGTGGCCGCCACGTTCGCGCGGCCACGCCCATGTGGGATTGCGAGCTCTCCCCATGTGCCGCGGGGTTTGCACAGCTGTGCGCTGGTCCGCTCCCTGCACTGGCAGCTGCCCACGATGGCACCAGCGATTACCGCCCCGTCCGACGGCCTTCCGCGGCAGGCGAGTGATCCCGCCGCTCGCGTTTCTCGACGCAGAGGTAAGCCCGACGATGGCCTCGCTATCGGCTCACGCGTGAGCTCGTGGCGAGTCGAGGGCGAGCTCGGCCGCGGTGGAATGTCGAGCGTGCACGCGGTCGCGCACACGAAGTTCGGCAAGCGCGCCGCGATCAAGATCGCGCATCGCTCCGTGCTCGGCAACGGCGGTATCTCGGCGAAGACGTTCTGGCGCGAAGCGCGGATCGTCAAAACGGTGCAGCACCCCGCGATCATCGACGTCTTCGCGACAGGGACGCACGACCATCGCCCGTACCTCGTGATGGAAAAGCTCATCGGAGAGCCGCTAGGCCGCCGCGTCGACGCAGGCCCGCCGATGCCGCGCCGTGAAGCGATCGAGATCCTGCTCGAGCTGTGCGACGTCCTACGTGCCGCACACGACGCCGGTATCGTCCATCGCGATCTCAAGCTCGACAACGTGTTCGTGTGCGACACGCCGTTCGCCGACGGCCGCCGCGTCAAGCTGCTCGACTGGGGCGTCGCTTACGTCGAAGGCGAAGATGATCCATTCCGCGGCCTGATCGCGGGCACGCTGACGTACGTCGCGCCCGAACAGATTCGCGGCGACGAGCTCACCGGCGCGGCCGACATCTACTCGCTCGCGGTACTCGCGTATCACCTGCTGTGCCGCCGCCCGCCGTTCGCCGGCCCCGACCTCGCGCTGCTCCACATGCACCTGCGCGCAGAACCGCCGCCGCCGCGCTTTGCGTGGCCCGACGCGCCCGCGGCACTCGACGCGCTGCTCGTGCGCATGCTCGCGAAGCAGCCGGAGCACCGGCCGTCACTCGACGAGATCGAAGCGGCGTTGCGTGCTGCGCTCGGTGTCGTCGATCAACCGATCCAGTTTGCCGAAGGCAGCAGCGCGAACATTCAGCTGCCCGCCGACGAGCCGTGGTTCCTGCGTTGGCTGATGGTGCGCAAAGGCGATGTGCAAGGTGACGTGCTCGGCCGGCCGATACTTCCCGCACCGCCGTTCAAGGCGACGTGGATCGGCGTCGCGCTGTCGATCGCGGCGCTCGCGGGCCTGTTCAACGCGCTGCCTTAGGCAGACCCGGCCGCCTGCCGAGCCCGAGCCCGAGCCCGAGCCCGAGCCCGATGCTTCACGATCGCTGCGAGCATCGAAACCGCTCGCGGCAACAGGTCTCGTCCCTGTTGCGGGTACCGCGCTCAGCGCTCGCCAGTCTTGAACGAGATCGGTGCGCGAATGAATTCATCGCGCACGTCGACCACCGTCCGCACGGCTACTTTACGGAACGGGCTCGGGCTCGGGCTCGGGCGCGGGCGCGGGTGAGAATTTCGCCGCGCTGCCTTAGTTGACGTCGCCGCGGCGCAGCGGCACGGGCGCTGGCCCATCGATCACGCGCGTGCCCTGATCGGTCTCGACAAAGCTCTGCACGTCGCTGCCGATCGCGATCCGCGCCGAAGCGCGGCGCAGGTCCGCCGCACCGCCGGGTTGTTGCCTCGATGGGACGAGCCGGAGCTCGCCATGATCGAACGTGACCACGTCGGGGCCGATCTGTTTGACGCCCGGTTCTTTGCGCCCGATCACCTCGGTCGCGCCATTTGCTTCGAGCGCGGCAGCCGCTTCGTCGCCCTTGCTCGCGATCACGCGCACGCGAAGCGCAGACAACGGCGGCATCGGATCGAATGCCATGGTCGGGCACTTCACACCCGGCGGGAGCTTCACCTTCGCGACGAGAGCGAGCGCACGTGCGGCCTCGGCCGGCTTGACGTCGCGCAGGTGGATCGAGAACCGACCGGAGTTGCAGCCGCCGACCGCAAAGCCGGTGAGGTGCTGCAGCGTCGCGGTGACTTGACCGATCGTCGCGTCGTGCGCGTTGATCGTGACGCGTTCGCCCGTGAACGGCGGCGCCGGCGGCAGCGCCTGGTTCTTGGGCAGCAGGTAATAGACGTTGTCCTGGATGTGGATCTTGCGACCCGCGAGCACTGCGAGCTCGGCGAGCACGCCATCCCACGGCGCTTGCCTCGCGACGATGTCGATCCGCGGCAGCGCACCGGGTGCGACGATGTTGACGTTGCCGGCGGTGCCGAGCACCTGCAGCAGCTCCTCCGCGGGCGTCGCCGCGAGCTGGAGATCGAGCTTGGTTCCTTGTCCGGAGAACGCGACCGGCTTCACGGCGACTCCGAGCTGCTTCGCGAGCGTCGCAAATGCCGCCGCACGAGATGGTGCGGAGATGCGGCCGGTCACGCGCCGATCGTCGCTGCGTACGAGCAGATTGTCCGTCGCGAGCGCGACGAGCAGCCGCCGCGCCGGTGCGTCCGCGGCGTGGACCTCGACCGGCGGTCCGTCGCCGGGTGCTTCGACAGTCGGCCACACCGGCAGCTGCGCGACGTCGACCGCCACCACAGCATCGATCGCGGCATCGGCAGGCGCCTGCGCGATCGCATCGCCACGCGCGGGCTCGCGCGCTTGTTGCTCGCGCTTCTTGCCACCGCACGCGGCGACGAGCAGCAGCGCGAGCACAAGCCTCATCGCTTGACGCCGAGGACCAAACCGTCGGGCGTCGGCAAGCACACCGAGTCGCACGTGCTCGCGACGTGCTCGTGGAACGCGCGCATCGCGCGACCGCGATCGCTGTCGTCGAGCAGCTCGCCAAACAGGTAGGCGTTGTCGCCGAGCACGAGGCCGCCCTTGCGGAGGTGCTTCGCGGCCCACTGCCCGTAGCGATCGTAGTTCTGCTTGTCGGCGTCGATGAACACCGCGTCGAACGGGCCGTGCTGCTCGAGCGTCGGCAGCACGTCGACACCCGCGCCGACGATCACGGTGATCCGATCAGAGAGCCCCGCGCCCTCGATATTCTTGCGGGCGACATCGGCGTGCTTCGCGTCGTACTCGATCGAGTACAGGTGACCGTCGGCCGGTAGTGCGCGCGCCATGTGAATCGCCGAATAACCGACGAGCGTGCCGACCTCGACCACTTTCTTCGCACCCGCGAGCCGCAACAGCAGGAACAGCAGCTTGCCTTCGCTCGGACCCACTTGAATTGCCGGGATGCCCTCAGGCACCGCGAACGCTTGCGCAAGCGCCGTGTCGTGGCCGGCATGCGTTTCGTTGACGTATTTGATGATCGCGGGAGTCTGATACCGCTTGCCTTCTCGCGAGTCCTGATCGGCCATGCGCCGATTACGCCGCTAATCGTCGTCGTTGTCACTGCGATAGGGGCCGAACTTCGCCATCTCGGCGAGCTCGAGCGCGATCGCTTGCGCTTCGCGGGTCGTGTAGTCCTCGACCGCAGCAGCGAGCCCCTCGTGGCGGATCCAGTGCGCGGAATACGTGCGACTCGGCTCGAAGCCGCGCAGCAGCTTGTGCTCGCCTTGCGCGCCGGCCTCGAACAGCGGGATGCGTTTGTCGATCGCGCGCTCGATGCCCGCGTAATACGCGGTCTCGAAGTGAAGCAGATCGACGTGCGTGTCCGCGCCCCAGTAACGGCCATACAGCGCAGCTTCAGTCTCGAGGAACAACGCGCCCGCGATCCGCCGCCCGCTCTTCGTCACTTCGACGACCCGCATCGTCTCGGGCAGGTGCGCCGCGAGCAAGTGAAAGAACCCGTCGCGCAGATAATCGCGCCCGCCGTGGTTCGCCGTCGTGATGCGATAAAACCGATCGAGATCGTCGAGCTGTTTCTCGTCGAGGTCGACGCCATTGACCCACGTCAGCGAATCGATCGCCGCACGCGCGCGCTCGCGCTCCTTGCGCAGCTGCTTACGTTTGCGGCTCTTGAGCGCACCTAGAAATTCGTCGAACGACGCGTAGCTGCGATTCTTCCAGTGAAACTGCAACGTCGTGCGCGGAAAGAATCCACATCGCGCGAGCTCGGCTTGCTCCTCGGCCGTGCAGAACAGCCAGTGGATCGACGAGCACTTCGTGTCGTCGGCGACCGCGCGCACCGCGGCAAGCAGCACCGCGGTGACCTCCCGCCCGGCATCCGGCGCGAGCAGGATGCGGCGCCCCGTCGCAGGGGTGGCGGGCGCTGCGATCACGAGCTTCGGGTAGTAGCGAATCCCCGCGCGTTGTGCGGCGCTCGCCCAGCCCCAGTCGAAGATGTACTCGCCGTAGCTGTGATCCTTGACGAACGCGGCCACGCCACCGACGAGCCGCCCTGCCCGTTCGGCCAACAGATACGCCGGTGTCCAGCCGCTGCGCCGCCGGCCCGTGCCGCCGATCGACCCGCTCTCCTCGAGCGCGCGCAAGAAACCATGACGAAGAAATGGTGAGGGCCCGTGGTCCAGTGCGTCCCACGCCGCCGCATCGACCTGCGCGATGCTCGGAACGATGCGAACCCCAAGTTTTGCCGACTCGGCGTTCGTGCTAGAAGCCACCTACAGCTCCTATGCCACTCGACCCCCAGATCAAAACGAAGATCGACCAACTGGTCGCCCAAGACCCCGTCGTCCTGTTCATGAAGGGAACCCGCAGCTTCCCCCAGTGCGGGTTCTCGTCGGCGGTCGTGAACATCCTCAACACCTTGATCCCCAAGTACGCCACGGTCAATGTGTTGTCGGATCCGGATGTGCGCGGCGGCATGAAGGAGTACTCGGACTGGCCGACGTTCCCCCAGCTCTTCATCAAGGGCGAATTCGTCGGTGGCTCCGACATCGTGCGCCAGATGTTCGAGACCGGCGAGCTCGAGAAAAAGCTCGGCGACCTCGTCGCACCGGCCAAGCCGGTCGCCCTCACCGTCAGCCCGCGCGCCGCACAAGAGCTCTCCACGGCGCTCAACGAAGGCTCGCCCGGCGACGTCATTCACCTCACGATCACGCCGAGCTGGGAGCACCAGCTCGATCTCGGTCCCAAGGAGCCGACCCACGTCACGCTCGAGACGGGCGGCATCACGGTGCAGCTCGATCGCGCCAGTGCGCAGCGCGCGAACGGCGTGTCGATCGACTTCGTCGAGGACACCTCGGGCGCGGGCTTCAAGATCGACAACCCGAATCGCCCGCCGATGGTGCGCGAGATTCCGGCGAAGGACCTCAAGGCGCTGATCGATAGCGGCAAGGTCAAAGAGATTTACGACGTGCGCTCGCCGAAGGAGCGCGACATCGCCAAGCTCGAGGGCACCAAGCTCCTCGACGACGCGACGATGGCCGCGATCGAGCAGCTGCCGAAGGACACGCCGCTCGCGTTCCACTGCCACCACGGTGGTCGCAGCCGCGCGGCGGCCGAGCACTTCGTCAAGGCCGGCTTCAAGACCGTCTACAACATGGCGGGTGGTATCGATGCGTGGTCGAAGGACGTCGACCCGTCGATCAAGCGCTACTAACGCGAGCGTCTTGCGCGGCGATGATGACCGTGAACGATCGAGATAATCTCGATCAGCTGTCGTTCCTCGTCGACGCGGTAGCTGATAGCGAACCTGGTGCGCCCCAGCTGTAAGCGATAGCGCCGCCCGACCTCTTGACCCGAATACGGGAACCGCGAGAGCAACTCACTTGCGGCGCGGAGCGCGTCGGGTAGCTGGCTTGGCCCTTGTCCGCGGGCTTCCCACCTTTCGGCCTCGCGATCGACTACCTGAATCACCCGCGGCACGACGCTGACGGCGAAGCTCAGCGGACCGTTTGAGGGACGCGAGGGCTTCATCGATCGACATCACTCGGCCGGCAGCAATGTCTGCTTCGCCCAGCTCGATCTCCCTGAGCTCTTCTTCGGTCCACTCGTAGCCGCTGGCCGGCTTCACGATCGTCACTTCTACGATCTCGCCGTCGTGCATCGGAACATCGCGAACGATGACCTCGCGATTCTTCACCGTCGCCGTGAAACGCATCGCCATACCTCCAGAGTAGCGCACACACGCGAGGACCAACAGCAAGCGGTGCGCCAGCGCAACCACGCGATCTCGCGACGTGTGTCGTCCGGTTTGGCCGAGTCGCGGCCGCACGTGTCCGCGATCCGTCGGACGTGATTTCGCTTGAACCTCGTCGGAGACGGCTGCATCGTCGCTCGACTCATGCGCCTGCTCCTGCTCGCACTTGTTCTCGTCGCGTGCGGCGACGACGCGTCCACGATGCCCGATGCGGACGAAGGGCCGATCGAGCCGGTCGCAAATCTCGATCGCGAGGTCGTCGATACGCGGCTGACCGTCGATGTGACCGCGCTCAGCGGCACCGCGTCGATCACGATCGGCGCATCGCAGGCGCCCGGCGCATCGCTCGAGATCGGTGACCTGACGATCGACAGCGTCACGCTGAGCGGCGTGCCCGTGCCGTTCGCGGTGACCGGCAAGCAACTCGATCTCGGCTTGCGCGCGGGTCCGCAGGTGGGGCCGATCGACATCGCGTATCACTTCAAGCTGCACGAGCAGTTCGATGGCATGTCGATGAAGGGCTACACGCTGCTGTGGCCGTACCACTGCGGCAACTTGTTCCCGTGTCACTCGCAGCCGGCCGACGGCACGACGTTCACGCTCGACCTGCAAGGCGTGCCCGCCGGCAAGACCGCGGTGTTTCCGGCTGAGATTAGCGAAGCACCGTCGTATCAAGTCGCGTGGGCGATCGGCGATTACACCGAGCTCGCGCTCGGCACCACGACCGCCGGTACGCAGATCTCGGTGTGGCACCTGCCGAATGAAGCAACGAACGCGATGAACGGCACGCAGAATCTGGTCGCGGCATTCGACTGGTTCGAGAAGACGATCGGTCCGTATCGGTTCGGCACCAAGGCCGGCACGGTGTCGGTCGCGTGGGGCGGCGGCGCGCTCGGCGGCATGGAGCATCATCCGCGCTGGCACGTCGGTTCGGGCGCGCTCGGCAGCCAAGAAGTGAACGTGCACGAAGCCGCGCACGGCTGGTTCGGCGATGGCATTCGCATCCAGTGCTGGGAAGACTTCGTGCTGTCAGAGGGCACCACGACGTACCTTGCTGCGCGCGCGCTCGACGTGGTGGCGCCGACCATCGGCGCGCAGACGTGGACGGGCTACGCGAACGAGCTCGGCGGCATCCCGCCCACGGCACCGGTGTGGCCGCAGTCGTGCGGCACGATCGATATCCTCGACGACAACCTGTTCTCGAATGCGCCGTACATTCGTGGCGCGTTCTTCTACAAAGGCGTCGCCGATAAAGTCGGCGCTGCAAAGCTCGACGAAGCACTCGCCGCGTTCTACGGCACGTACGGCGGCCGCAGCGCGACGATGATGGACATGCTCGCCACGATCCAGACGGTGACCGGCTACGACGCGACTGCATGCGCGCAGAGCTGGCTGCGCTCGACGATTCGGCCGATGCCGGGCCCGTGCCCTTAGTCGATGCGCGGCGCCGCGAGCTGCTTGTCGCCGACGATGAAGATCGCGCGCGTGACCTTGTCAGCTTGCTTCTCGAACACGACGATCGATCGCAGGCGTTCGATATAGAACTCGTGATCGGAGATCGGCAGCATCCGGATCTTCGGCTCGCCCGGACCTTCGACGTAGAGGCGTTTGCCGGCCACCGAGACCGTGAGCTCGAGGCCTTGGAAATTGTATTTGCCTACGAACGTCGCGAGCGTCGCCGGATCGGCGAACTTCGGTGGCTTGATGTCTTCCTTCGCGAGCACGCGATGCAGGTTGCGGCCGACCGCGTTGACGAGTGAGACCTTCGACGACGCGAGCACGACGACACCGCGCCGGGTTTTCGGGTCGAAGCTGAGGAACGCGTGGAAGCCGCCGGTGGTGCCGGTCTGGTAGTAGATGCCGGCGCTCTCGATCTCGAGCCCGAGCCCTGCGTTGTCGCCGGTGCGCTCGAGCTGGGCCTCTTGCGTGAGGCGCATCGCCGGGCGTAGCGGCGCGCGGCTGCCCGCATCGGCGTCGAGCTCGGCATCGATCAGTGCGAGCTGATCGCGCACGCTCGAGATCAAACCTCCCGTGCCGGCGAGCGCGTCGTAGGTCCACGGCTTCGCGGGCGCGAGGTCCTCGTTCGTGCCGGCTGCGAGGCGTGCCTTGTGCTCGTCGGGGACCACGAAGAACGTGTCCTTGAGGCCGAGCGGCACGAGCACGCGCGCGGTGAGTGCCTTGACGTAACCGCCACCGATCTTGCGGCCGAGTCCATTCGCGAGCAGGCCGACGCCGTAGTCGGACATCAGAATTCGCTCGCCGGGCGGGAACAGCAGCTGCGTGCGCACGAGATCCTGGAACAGCTGGCTCTCGCGGTACGCGCCGAACGGATCGGCGGCGTCGGGACGCACCGATGGCGGCAGCGGCGGCAGCCCCGAGCTGTGCAGCACGAGATGGCGCAGCGTGATCACGCGCTTGTCGCGCGTCGGCGCGGTGACGCCCGTCGGCAATAGCTCGGCAACCGGCGTGTCGAGACCGACCTCGCGGCGCTGCACGGCATCGGCGAGCAACAGGCCGGTGTAGAGCTTCGTGACCGAGCCGAGCTCGAACAGGGTCTTGCCGGTCGGCGCCGCACCGTTCGGGCCCTTGCCGAAGCCGTAGATCTCGCGCTTACCGGCGTCGACGATCCCGACGACGATGCCGGTCGCGAGCTCGGCATCGATCAGCGGTTGCACGTGCTTCGCGATCACCGCGCGATTCGGTCCGTCGGGGTCGGCGTCACGTGCAGGTACCACCGGCTCGACGGTCTTCGCCGCTCCACTACACGCAACGAGGGCAAGCACCGAGACCAAACGCGTCGCCATGTGATGCTGTAGAGTGACGGGCTTGCACATGCCGTGCAACCCCGCGTCAGACCATGTGAAACCTCTCATAGTCGATAGGTGCCCGATCGTGTAAGAGTCGATGGCTATGCGGTTCCAGGTTCGGTTTGCCCTCTGTGCTGTGCCCCTCGTCGTCGGCTGCACGATCGAAGACGTCTCGACCGCCCAGGTCGACCAAGAGGTGATCGGCGGCGCGGCGGCGCCGGCGGGCAAGTGGCCCGACACGGTCGCGGTGATGTGGGATGGCTCGCAAGGCTGTACCGGAACGCTGGTGGCGCCGAACGTCGTCGTCACGGCAGGTCACTGCGTCGCCGGCGGCGCGCCGAATGGTGTGCTGATCGGCGCGAGCGCGCTGTCGAAGGCGCAAGAGGGCGAGACGATCCGCGTGATGCGGGCGATCGAGTATCCGAACTCGTGGAATACGATCGACGCGGGCATCCTGATCCTCGAGACACCCGCGACCAAGGCAACACCGCGACCGATCGCGACCGGCTGGGCGCGCTTCGACGTCAAGAACGGCGCGCAGGTCCAGCTCGTCGGCTTCGGCACGATCGATCGCGACGGCAACGTCTCGACCGACTCGCTGATGGAGGCAACCACGACGATCACCGATTACAACTGCACCACGTCGGCGGGCTGTAACACGGCGGCGCAGCCCGACGGCGAGCTCGGCGCAGGCGGCATGGGCATCGACACGTGCCCGGGTGACTCGGGCGGCCCCGCATACCTGATGACCGAGTTCGGCATCTTCCTCATCGGCATCACGTCGCGCGGCTACGACGACAACAACTACGCCTGCTCGGAGGGCGGTATCTACGAGCGCGCCGACAAGATCGTCGACTGGATGGAGCAGCAGGCGTCCGTGCCGATCGCACGCGCGCCATCACCGACCGTCGCGCCGATCATGACCACGCGCGGCGACGCCGGCGAGACCAAGATCGAGCACAACGATCCGAAGACGGGCGCCACGCACACGTTCGCGATCACCAAGCCGCCCGGCTTCGGTAAGGCCGCGGTACGCGACGACGGCACCGTACGCGTGTGCGCCGACAAGGGCGTCGCCGGCGACGATGCGCTCGAGGTCACCGTCAGCGACGGGGCGGATCCGACGCGCGCGATCGTCGTCAAGGTCCCGATCGTGATCGCCGACGCCACCCCGCCCGACAGCTGCGACGAGAAGAACTTCGGCGGCGAGGGCGGCGGCTGCTGCGACACGCGCCGCGGTGCGGGCGGTTCGATCCCGCTGGCACTGTTCGTCCTGCTGGTACTGCGCCG
>DATDCH010000719.1:0-5479 GCA_036524455.1 Kofleriaceae bacterium
CGCAGCTCGGCCCGCGCGGCGACGAGGTTCGTGATGCGATCCGGATCGGCGGCGGGGTCGGCGGCGATATCCGCGGGCGGCACCGGCCGATCGCCTTCGGCGCGCAGCTCGTGGCGCAGATCGAACGAGCGCATGCGGCCGTTTGCCGATGGATCGCTGACCCACACTTCGAGCGAAGCGGGATCGATGATCGCGACGTGGCGCGCGCGGCCATCGTCGATCACACCGCGATGCCCGGCGGGTTTCTGCGAATCATCGGTGCCGCGTTGATCGCGCAACACGGCGGCGAGCGCGGCGACATCGGCAAGCGGTGCGCGCACAAGGCGGCTCGCGCGCTCGACACGCGTGAGCGTCGGCAGCACGCGTCGCGCGCGATCGTTCTCGGGATCCGACGCGAGCGCGTTCGTGGTCAGCACGTCGCCAAACGCGTTCGACTTCGGTTTGCGCTCGACGATCGCTTTGCTCGGCGTGCGCTCGACGATCACCCACTTGCCGCTGCTGCCGTCGACGATCACGAACAGCGCGGTGCCGAGCGTCGGTGTCAGCTCGACCATCTTGATCGCTTCGTCGAGCGTCTTGGCTTGCTCGAGGATCGCGCGCGCTAGCATCGCGGTGGGTCGCGCGCTGCGCGTTGGCCGCACGTCACCGGTGCGTGCGGGATGCACCATCACCGCGATGCCTTGTGCGTTGATGCCGGTGACGACGCCCGCCTGGCCGGGCCACCCGACCGACGCCCACGCCAGCTTGCCGCTCGGCTTCACGATCTGCACGACCGGCACGGCCGAGTCGCCGCCGTCGTCGAGGCCCGACAGCGCGAACGTGCGGCCGATCCACACGCGAGCGGGCATCTGTGCCTGCTGGCCGAGCACGGTGAGGCTGTGGGCGAGGCTGTGCCGTTCCGCCTCGCCGCTGCGCCGAGCGGGCACTCCGACGTCGAGCACGGCCTGGCTGCGCAATACGTCCTCGAAACCGAGACGCGCACCACTCGCCCCGGCGCCGCGCGTCATTCCCGCGATCACCCGGCGGTCGTTATCCGACAGACCGTCGTCGATGAACCGCCAGCGCCACGCGAGGCGCATGTTGTGTGTCGGCCCACCGAGCAAGCCCTCGTCGGTCACAGTCCCCTCGATCGACGGCTTGGCGGCGCGAATCACCGGCGCGAGCAGCGGCGCGAGCAAGCGGCCATGGGCCGCACCGATCGCGTGAGATTCCCCTTGGGTGCGCAGTACGGCGATCCCGCCGAGCCACTCCAGCGTCGACCCGTTGTAGGTGAGCACGGGCGGCGCTCCCGGCGCTGACTGCGTGCTGACGATCTCGCCGCGCACGTCGCCCGCCGGCACCTCGTAAGCGACCGATCGCCGAAAGATGAACCATGCGACGACGAGCACCACGCCGAGCAGCGCAAAGGCGATCCCAGCGGCGCGCCAAGGGCGCGGGAAGGCCGAGCGACGGCCACCGATCACCAAGTCCGGCATGATGCGCCGAGGTAGTACCTCGTCCAGCGAAGCTGTGCCAAGCCGGCGGCAGACCAACGCATTGTCGGCGAGGCTACGAAGTAAACGCCCAACTCCTCGACGGTCACGCGGCGACAGAACATCCGCGTTGACCGCAAAAGTGGCGGTTGCTAGCCTTTGACATCGGCTCGTGTGATGTCTGGATTACCGTCGACGAGCGTGACATTGGCAGCGGCTGAGCCGCTCCTGATCGTCGTGGTCGCGTTGCTCGCCCTCGTGATCGCAGGCCTGGTCGCGATGGCGTTGTTCGTTCGCAAGCGCAGTCGCCCGCAACCGCAGCCTGCGCCCGAGCCCGTGCGCGCCACGCCGCAGCCCGAGCGTCCGCCGCCGCGACCGCGTCCGCGTCCCGCGATGGTGCGCGCGAGTGGTGGCGGCGGTCTCGCTGTCGCGACCTCGAGCGCGATGGTGTGCCCGACGTGCCGCACCGAATATCACGGCATGGCGTACTGCACGCGCGACGCGCGTCGGCTCGTGCCGCCCGAAGATATGCTCGGTGGTCCGCTGCGTGCGATGTCGAGTGGCAAGAGCGCGGGCCTCGTGTGCATGGCGTGCCGCCGCGCATACGAGCCGGGTCTGCGCAGCTGCCCGCACGATGGCAACGAGCTCGTGCCGTTCCCGGTCTACAACGCGACGCGCCCGCGCAGCCGTCGCAACAGCACCGAGCCGGCAGGCGTCGTCGCGCGCATCTGTCCCGTGTGCGGCACGAAGTACGATCTCAACGCGCGCTTCTGCGGTCACGACGCGGGCGAGCTCGTCGTGATCAACTAGCGAGCTAGCTCTTCGGCGGATGAGCCATCGTGCTGCCGTGCGCTTTGATGTCCTCATCGAGCGACTTCACCTGCGCCGCGCTCAACTTCGATTCACACGCGACACCCTCGTCCCACGAGCTCGCAGTCAGGTAGCACTTGCGCGCTTCGACCGACCAGAGATCGTCGGCGCAGCGCCGGCGCATCATTTCGACGAGAGGCTTCGTGTCACCCGTGGTGCGGCTGATCCGGATCACGTGCGCGGCGACCTCGTCGCACGGCGCAGGATCCGCAGCAGCCTGCGCCGCTTCACTCGAAACCTCTGGCGCTGCGCTCGCCGGCGCCGGCGCGACCGGCTTTTGCTCGTTGTGACTGCAAGCGACGACCCACACGACGACCACCATGCGCACCATGCGGCGCATCCTACGAGAGCTCAGCGGCACGCACTATATCGTTTCGACGAATTCGATCCGGCGCGGGACTTTGTACGGTGCCAGGTTGCGCGCGCAGTGATCGATGATCTCTTCCGCGCCGCACTTCTGCTTGGTGACGACGCGCGCGACGACCATCGCGCCCGCCATCGGATCGGTGACGACCGTCGCCTGCGCGGCTTTGATCTTCGGCATCGCCTCGAGGCAGCCTTCGACTTCGCCGAGCGCGACGCGCTTGCCGTCGACTTTGACGACGTCATCTTCGCGGCCCGTGATGCAGAGCCGACCGTTCTTGTCGAGCTTGCCGAGGTCGCCGGTGCGTAACCAGCCGCCCTTGTCGATCGAGCCGATCGCGACCATGCCGGATGCGCGCGCGGTCGGTTTATCCTCGTTGTCGAACGGACCGATCGACTTCGGCGACAGCGTCTTGCTCTTGACCCAGATCAGGCCTTCCTTTGCGCCGGTGGCGGCCTTGCCGTCGGGCGAGGTGATCTTGACGTCGACGTTATCGATCGGCTTGCCGACGGTGGTCGGGAACTTGCCGGTGTCTTCGAGCGCGACCGTCGCTGCTTCCGTCGAGTGGTAGCAGGACAGGATGCGGATGCCGTACTCGTTGAAGAAACCGTCGGCGACGGTTTGATCGAGGCGCGAGCCTGCGGCGAGGTACTTCGGTTTTTCGAGCTCGAGCTTCTTCGCGGTCGGTAGCTTCGACAGCTCGGCGTACATCGACGGCGTGCCGGGCAGCACGTCGACTTCGTGCTCGCGGATGAGCTTGCCGATACGGCGCGCGGAGATTTCCTCTTCGAGGAACATCGTGCAGCCGAGCTTGAGCGTCGGCAGAAAGCCGAGGTCCCAGCCATAGGCGTGGAACAACGGCACCGCGACGAGCACTTTCGTCTTGTCGGTCATGCCGAGCGCGGCGATCGCGTGATCGACGCCGGCGACCGTGTTCTTGTCGGTGCGCAGCACGCCTTTGGGATCGCCGAGCGAATCGGCGGTGAACAACACCGCGATCGGATCGACGCCGTGATCGGGCGGGCTGCGCTTGTAGACCGAGCACGTGAGCAGCGTGCCTTGCAGGCGGCGGCGCACTTCCGCGGCGTCTGCAGACGGCGCCGGCGGCGGTTGGCCGGGCGGCGTGGTCGGCCGCTGCACGCGCGAGCGCGGCAACGTGCTCGGTGGGACCGGCGCGGACGTACCGTTCGCGCTGATCGAGCCTTCACTGCCGCGCGGTCGTGTGACGAGTGCGCGGAGCGGCGCGGCGGCGAGAATCAATTCGAGCTCGCGACCACCGGTGGTCGGATCGATCGGCACGATTGCCGCGTCGAGCTTCGACAGCGCGAGTGCGAGAATCACGAAGTCGGGGACGTTGCCGAGCATCAGCCCAACCCACGCGCCCTCCTTGATGCCCATGCTCTTGAACTCCTGCGCTCGCCGGTCCACCCGGTGCAGCAGGCCGCGCCACGACAGGTAGTTGTCGCGATAGACAACTGCCTTGTTGTTGCCCTGGGCCTTTGCCGCTTTTTTGAGCCAGTCGTAAAGAAGAGTCATCGAACCTCGTACTGCGCCCTCGACGGAGGTTGGGCATTTACCCAAACCCGGTAAGACCAGGGCCGCCCGCACTGTACCAGGCGAAATGGGGGTCCTCAACGTCGACTGAGCGCTTGATTTGACCGCGATTCTGGGGGACGAAGGCACCTTCCATGAGCGTGGCGCCGAGACCCCAGACCGACGAGAGCCCGGATTCGGCGGATGCCGAGGGTTGGGCGCTGCTCGAGGGCCTCCGCAGGCGGCTCGACGAGCAGGCAAATCAGAACCGCAAGACCCAAACCGAGGTCCGCCAGCTCGCCGACTCGATCGCCGCGATGGTCACCCAGCAGCGCAAGCGGTCGCGCTGGATCAACGTCAATTCGTTCGCCGCCTACCTGATCTTCACGCTGCTGTGCGGCGGCGCGTTCTACTTCCTGTATCAGAGCCGCGCCCGCGAGCTGGTGGCCGATCGCGTGCGCGTAGAGACGGAGCGCGACATCGCGGTCCGCCGCGCTGACGAAGCGATCAAGAAGACCACCGCGCGCGACACCGCCGACACGAAGGCGTGGGACGCGTACCAGCTGCTCGAAGCCGGCAAGCGCGAAGAAGCCGCGAAGAAGCTGGTCGAGCTGCAGGCCGCGCCGCTATCGAAGTTCGAGCGCACCGTGCTCGAGACCAAGGCGAAGCAAGCCGAGGTCGTCCAGATCGATCTCGCGCTCAAAGGCGCGGCGGCGTCGTTCAAGGCTGGTCGCCACGCCGATGCGGTTGCCCGGCTCGAAGCCGCGCTCGCGCTCGATCCGAGCGGACCCCGCGCGCCGATCATGCATTACTACCTCGGTGTCGCCGCGTCGAAGGCGGGTGCGCTCGACAACGCGATCGTGCATCTACAAGCCGCGGTCGAAGGCAACGTCGATCTCGAAGACGCGCGGTTTCATCTCGCGTCCGCGCTCGATCGGGCAGGGCAGTGGGGCAAGGCCAAGATCGAGTACGACCGGTTCGCGACGCAGCACCCGATGTCGTCGTACACGTGGTACGCGACGCGCCGCGGAGGCGCGCTGTCACGGTTGCCCGCGGTGCGTCCGCCGAACCACCCGCAGGAGATGGCGGCGACCCAGCAAGCCGCGCTCGACAAGGCCGGCACGCAACTGCCACCGACGCCAAAGGGCCCAGCGACCGCCGAGCCAAAGGGCCCAGCGACCGCCGAGCCACCGGCACCCGCGAAACCCGCGGCCAAGGCCCTGCCGAAAGCCGCGCCCAA
>DATDCH010000720.1:0-8220 GCA_036524455.1 Kofleriaceae bacterium
GTCAGGCGCGAGCACGCTCTGCACCATCAGCTCGCGGATGTTGCCGCCGGCCGCTTCGAGCTTCGCTTCGAGCGCGAGCCGCGAGCAGCGCTGCGCGAGCGTCTCGCGTACGCCGCGCGCGAACCGCAGGTACTGGCGCACGAAGCAGCTCGACGCGGCGTCGCTCGCTGCGAGCGTGTCGGCGAGCTCGGGCAACGTCTGGAATGGCGCGCCGGTCTGGGTGCCGAGCCGCTCGACATCGGTCACGTCGCCGCCGATCGCGATCGACTTACCGTTCTCGCTGTCGCGCCAGCGACCAACCGGATCGAAGCGCTCGAGCCCCACGCCGATCGGATCGATGTACTGATGACAGTTGCGGCACGAGGCCACGCTCGAGTGCATCGCGAAGCGGTCGCGCGTCGTCGCGTTCGGATCGACCGCGGGTAATCCGCCCGCGAACGGCGGTGGCGGGGGCAGTTCCTGACACAGGAAGTTGCGGCGCACGAGTAAACCGCGCAGCACCGGCGATGTCTGGTCCGAGTGCGCGGTGGTCGCGAGCACGGCCGCGTGACCGAGTAGCCCGGCGCGGCGATCGTCGGCATGCGTGACCTTGCCCGTGCCGGCCACGCCCATTAGACCGTAGAACCGCGCAGCGATCGGATCGACGACGGTGTAGCGCGCGGTCAATAGCTCGGCGAGCGTGCCGGCACCATCGAACACGACATGCGCGGCGAACATGCGGGTCTCCGCAGCCAGCGCGGCGCGCGTCGCGGCGTCGAAGTCGCCATACAAGTCGGGGCGTTTGTCGACGGTGAGCACGTTGTGCGCGCCCGTCCATTGCAACGCGAAGTCGCCGAGCTGCGTGCGTGCGCGCGGATCGTCGAGTAGTGCGCGGGCCCAGCGCTCGATACCGGCTGGCTTGCCGAGCTCGCCGGCCGCGGCAGCCGCGAGCAGCTCGTCGCTTGGCGTCGTGCCGATGAACGTGTAGCTGAGCGCGGCCGCGACCTCGTATGGGGTCAACCGATAGCGGCCGTTGCTCGCGGGCTCGCCGAGCTCGGAGCGATAGAGGTATGCGGGCGCGACCAGCATCGCGTGCAGTGCCGTCGCGATGTCGGTGGCCGCGAGCGCGCTGTAGCGATCGACCTCGGCGGTCGTGAGTGGACGGCGGAACAGCCGCTTGCCGAGCTCGCCGACGAGCGTGCGGCCGCAGCCGGCTCGATCGCCGGCCCAGTTGCACGCGAGCAGCTGATTCGGATCGGCGGCGGCGAAGTCGGCGAGTTTCTCGCCGGCGACGAGGTACGCGTCGACGTGCGCCGCCGACACCAATGCCGCAGCGCTATCGGTGTCGAATGGAAAGCCTGCCTTGCGGGTTTCGATCGGGAAGCCGGCGGTCGGATCGCCGGCGAGCGTCGTGCCGCCGCTACACGCGAGCTCGACGACGGAGTTGTTGCCGCCGAACCCATCGGGCGCAGTCGCGGGCGCGCGTGGATCGGTGATCCAGTCGCGCTCGTCGAGCACGAGCTTGTACAGGTGGCGACCGGGGCCGAGCGTGAACGTGCCGAGCCACAGCCCGGTCGCTGCATCGCGCACGAGCGGTAAGCCGCCGCCGCCGATCGTGCCGGCCCATTGGTTGATGTCACCCGCGACGTGCACGGTTGCGAGCGTGCGGCCCTGCGGATCGTAGACGAACGTCTGCGCGTCACACGCGGTGGGCTCGCACTGCCCCGCGCTGCACGTGTCGCGATACGCGCAGTCGGTCGCGCGCGCGCACGCCATCGCGGGTGCGGCTTCGCCGAACAGGTCGCGTACCGTCGCGCGATATTCGCGCCGGGTCAGCAGGCGCAGTCGGCGCGGTGCCGGTGGGATCGCGTCGCACGCGAGCGCGCGCGAGGTGAGGCCTTCGCGGATGAACTCCGCGACGTCGCTCGCGCACGCACCGCTGCATTGGCCCGGCGCGTTCGCCGGCATGCGATCGGCGATCACGCGCTCGAGCTCGCCGAACGAGCGCGGCGAATCGCGCAGCACGGGGCCGAGCCCGCCTTCGCCGGCCTCGCCGTGGCAGACCTGGCACATCTCCTGGTAGAGGGCCGCGCCCTTGCTGCTGCCGTAGTCGTACGGAGCGTCGCTGCTCGAGCACGCTACGACGCACACTGCGATCAGCAGCGCCCTCATCGCAGTCGCGCGGCTGCAACGGATATGCCGCTGTAACAACTCGATGGCGCGTGCGCTCGAACCGCCGGCGTTGTGGTTCGCAACGCGCGCGGGACAAAACGCGCCGCAACTCGCGCGATTCGCGAATCGCTACATCACGCCGGCGCGCGGGAACGAGAACCCGTACTGACCGATGCGCTCGACAAGGCCCGGCAGGTGGTTCCACACGTTCATGGGCGCTTCAGTAACACCAACCCAGTTCGTCGGGCGGCGGCGATCGAGCTCGGTCGGCACGACGAGCGAGCCGACGTAGTCACCCTTGCCGTAGACCTTCTTGATCTGCGCGGCCATCTCCTTGACGTTGGCCTTCGCCATCACGCCGTTGCTCGTCGCTTGATAGAACTGCAGCGTCACGCGCACCGGGAACCGGGCGTCGCGCGTGATCGTCAGGCCGTCGAGCTCGGTGAACTTGCCTTCCGTCGGACCGTGGCCGAGCACGGCCGTGTCGATGTCGGGGCGCTCGTATGCGCGACCGCCACCGCCACCGCTCGACTTCGCGGTCGCGCTCGGCGCCGCGAGGCCGCCACCGAAACCACCCGACGACTCCATGTCGGCCATCGGCGCGTTGTAGCGCATGGGCGGTGCTTTGTACTTGAGCGGCACCTGGATGAGCATGAGCACGTTCGCGTCGGCGCCGAGGCTCTGCGCGTCTTCGCCGTTCGCGGTGACGCCCTTGTCCTTGACGTCGGTGAGGCGCTCCGCGATCAGCGGTGCCTTCTCGCCGCTCTTGTTGAAGTAGAGGCGCTGCCCCCACGAGTCACCGCCGGTGACGGTGTCACGGTTGTTGTCGATGATCGTCATGCTCGTGCCCTGGCGGGTGACGAGGATCGCGAGCACGGCCGGGTTCTTCTTCGTCGACTGGTAATTGAAGATCACCGGCCAGAACTTGGCTTGGCCTTCTTTCGGCACCGGCAAGAACGCGTGCTGCGCGCTGACGAGCACGTGGCTGTCGCGCTTCGCGAGCAGCGTCGAGTTCTTGATCTTGCCCTTGTCGTGATCGGACAGGTACTGCTCGGGGTTCTCGAGCAGCTCCTTGAGCGTGACGAGCTTGAGCTTGCCGTTCTCGGTCTGGTTACCGACCGGCACCAGGATCTTCTCGATCTTGATGTCGGCAGTCTTGTCCGTGAAGTTCTCGTAACGCATCACCGGCATCAGGTACGTGCGGTGCGTTTTGCCTTTGCGGTAGCCCTCGACCTCGATCGTGACGTCGCTGATGTTCGGACCGACCGAGCTGCCGAGCCAGCGGCCGGTGTCTTCCCACAGCACGTTGAGCAGGCTGAGCTTGTACGCGCTGGTCAGCGTGTACGCTCGCTCGTCGTTGACCATGTTGGCGACCTTCTGGACGGTGCGCTCGAAGGCGCGCATCGGATCCGGCTGCTTGATCTGGATCGGGTCGGCCGCCTTCGGCTGTGCACCGGCCGGCGACAATAAGGAGGCGGACAAGGCGACAACGAGGGCGCTACGCAGCATTGCCATCCCGACGCACGACCCGGTAAATCGGCCTAACCAGCCGTGCAAACCCGCGAATCCGGCCGGATCGCCCGAAGCCGCGAATGTGGCGCGTGTCCTGCTCGTTAGCCCTCCCATGCGCGCCCTCATTACCTACGTCCTCGCCACCGCGGCCCTCGTGTTCAACCCGTTCTTCGCGTGCGGTGCCGCCGATGCGGTGTTCCTGTTCGGGTTGCCGCAGGTCGAGGCCGCGATCGGTGGCACCTGGGAGGCAACGGTCACGACGGGTGACGGCAAGACCAGCACCGTGAAGTTCCGCATGGCGCCGGCGGCCGGCGAGGCAGGCGAGCAACACAGCTCGCTCGAGCTCGCCCGCGAGGGGCTCCTTCGGGCCAAGGTGCGCGTGTCGCTCGCGGACTCGCGACACGCGGCTATCCGGTGGCCCTCAGTCGTGAGCCGCGCGGCCGCGTGCAGCAACCGCACCCTCGTGGCGAGTGCCCATGCGTGCATCGACGTGACCGAAGTGCCGCTCGTGTTGACGGCGCTCGACGGCAGCACGCTCGAGATGACCGGCAACCTCAGGATCATGGGCACGCGGTTCGAGTCCGCGTTCGCGGGGTTGTCGCTCGGTGACGTTTCCGTCTCGGCGACGATCACACCGAGCGGCGTGGTGACGGACGCGGACGCATTCGAGCACGAGCACGGATCGCGACGGGCAGCGATCAAGCTCGTGCACACGAAGTAGGGCGGGAGTCGCTTTCGGCTCCGGATTGCGCTGATTCATTTCGAGCGGTTCGGTAGCCTGGGCGAGCTTTGGGGGCAGGTGCGTACCTGACGCTCGCGGATATCGAGCGTGCGATCGCGGCGAGCGATCCGCAGCTCGGTGAATTGCTCGTGCGCTATCTCGCGCAGAGCGATCCGGAGCCGGGCCGCAGCGAGCTCGAGCCCGACGCTGGTGACGACGACGATGATGACGTGACGCCGGAGCCACCGCCCGGCGCGATGACGATCGATCGGTTGCAGCAAGCGGTCTCCGAGCGCGGGCTCGCCGGCAAGAACCCGACGGAGCGTAAGCTCGCGCGCCGCGAAGCCTTCGCCGCCGCCGAAGCTTCACCGTTCGCGCCGCCGCGGCTCAGGCTCGGCAAGTTGCTCGTCGGATTGTACGAACGCGGCGACGCGTCGGCACGCGGTGCGCTGATCCACACGTTCGTCAACGCGACGATGAAGTGGGGCGTGTGGCAGGCGGCCAAGCACATCTACAAGCTCGCCGAGGAGCGGCACGACGCTGCGCTGTTCGGCGCGCTCGCATATCGCTTCGACACGCTCGCGAAGACCGCGCATCAAGACATCGGTGCCGGCACGATGATGTATCTACGACGGCGCGGCTGGCGCTACTTGCGCAAGCTCGGCGCGGCGGTCCCCGACGCGTACACGACGTTCTGCATCGAGACGCTGCGCCACTATCCGGCGGGCTACGGCGAGTACAACCCGTCGTGGGTCGCTGCCCAGATCTGGGGGCACGGCGTGCTGGTCGGCGCGCGCGGCTCGGCGTCGTTCATGCCGCGCGGCCTCGACGTGATCGCGAAGCGCGCCTATCCCAACGCGTGGAAGGCGTCGCCGGCGCCGCTGTTGCGCTTGCTCGAGACCGCACTCAACGATTTCGTGTGCGACTTCGCGATTCGCTGCTTGCGCGCGGATCATCCACTCGCGCTACGCGCGGTCGATCCGGCGTGGCTTGCTCAGCTCGGCCGGCGGCCGATCGCGGCGATTCACACGTTCGTCGTCCAGCTGATGCGCGAGAGCCCGGAGCTGCACCAGAGCAAGCTCCGCGGCTTGGGCCTGCACGACGTCGTGATCGGTTTTTTGCGCTCGCCGTCGGCGGATGCCCGCGCCTACGCGCTGGAGTATGCAGCGGCGCACGCGCCTGATATCCCGGTCGGCGAGCTCGTCGAGCTCGTCGAGCACGGCGCCGATCCGGTCAAGAAGTTCGCCGCTGCGCGGCTCGAAGCGCTGCAGCCGCAACAGCTCGGGGCCGCGGTGCTGACCCGGCTGCTCGCGCAACCGTCCACGCCGTGGGCGCTCGCGAAGCTCGCACAGGGCTTCGGTGCACGCGACATCGATGCGGCGATGTTCGTCGACACCGCGGCGCGCGGACCGAACGCGTACAACGCGCTGGTCAAGTTCTTCAACGACAAGGGCGCGACGATTCCGGCCGCGTACTACACGCAGCTGCTCGACGACGCGCGCTTCGATGCGAAGAACTACGCGAACCGCGGCATCGTCAACACGGTGCTCGGCGAGCTCGGCAAGCGCACCGCGCGCGAGATCGGCGTGCCGTGGATCCAGCGCTCGCTCGAGGATCGCAATCGCACCGCGCAGGTCGCGATCTGGTTGCAGAACGGCATGCTCGCGGGGCCTGACCTCGACGTCGAGTGGATCAAAGGACTCGTCGCGAAACCGCGGTTGCGGCCGGTCGCGATGCGCGTGCTCGCGGATCGCCGCCTCGTCGAGCCCGCGCGTGTCGGACTCGGCTGGTTGCTCGAGCTCGCTCGTTCGTCGGACAACGAGCTCGCGCAATTCGCACAGCGCATGTTGCTCGAGAGCTTCCAGCCCGAGGACTTCGGCGGCGTGCAGAAGATCTGGGAGCTCGCGACGGGCAAGAAGCAGCCCGAAGCGGTGCGCACGTTCGCCGCGACGTACCTCAAAGCGCATCACCCAGAGCTCGGCCCGCGCTTGCCCGAGGCCAAAGCGCTCGGCATCAAACCGCGGCTCGGGTTCGACGCGTATCCACTGACGACGATCCGGCCGCTGCTCGCCGACGATCGCGCCGATGTACGCCGCCTCGCGGTCGCGATCGCGGGTGAGGACATCGTGCGCTGGGGCGATCAGGATCTGGTCTATCAGCTCGCCGGCTCGGCGCAGAAGGAGCCGCGTGCGCTCGGCATCGAGCTGCTGATGGGCGTGATCGTCGAGGGTGCGACGCGCAGAGTACCGGCTGCGTGGGTCGACGGGCGCCGGCTGTTCCAGCTTGCCGAGAGCCCGCACAAGGCTGCGCGCGAGGTCGCGCTGACGCTGATCCGCCGGCTCTACGATCAAGTCGGCGGTGCCGAGCGACTCGCGTGGCTGATGGACAGTCCCGATCGCGACGTGCGGCTGTTCGCGGTGCGGCTGTTCTGGGATCGGCATCGCCCGAAGCCGTGGCCCGCGGATCACGTGCCACGCAAGAACGTCGGCGCGGCGATCGGCACGCAGCGGTTCACCGACATCGTGGCGCTCCGCCAGTTCGCGCGCACGGTGTTGTTCGGTTTGCCGCCCGGCCGGGTCGGCGAGCGCGATCCGGTCACGCCGGGTGCGCCGCAGCCGGAGCGGCCGTTGCCGGCGAGCGTTGCGAAGCGCCGCCTGATCGAAGCGATGCGCGACATCGCGCTCGAGGACATCGAGTTCGCGCGCGCGATCGCGCCGGTGCTCGGCGAGTTTGCCGAGTCGACGGCGAAGGGCGAATGGCAGGCGAGCGTGCAAGCACTCACCGCGCTGCGCGCGCGGCACGGTGCCGAGGTCACGGCATGAAGTACGGGCCGTGGCTCGAGCGGCTCGAAGCGCTCGCGGTGGGGCGCGAGGTCGTCGCGACCGGCGGCTTGCGCGACGCGCAGGGCGTGACCACCGCACGCGCGCATGTCGTGCCGCTCTCGCTGCTCGACGACAAGGGCACGGCTTGGTCGATCGAGACCGAAGATGCCGTGCGTGCGCTCGCGTTTGCCGGCGATGCGCTCCTGCTGACGGGATCCGACGACGGGCGCGTGATCGCATGGGACGTCACCGGCCAGCGGCCGCTCGTCGCGATCGGCCTAAAGGCGCCGGTACGCGCGATCGCGATCGATTCGGCGGTCGCGCGCGGCGACGCCGGCAAGATCGCGGTCGGCACGCTCGACGGCACGCTGCACGTGCTCGACTTCGCGGTGCAAGGCGGTACGCCGAAGCTCACCCCGGCACTGCAGCACGCGCTGTCGGACGGCGCGATCTTCGCTGCGGCGTTCGATCCGTCGGGCCTGCTGCTCGCAGGCGGCGCCGACGGCCAGCTCTACATCGTGCAGGGCAGCACGGGGCGCACCGTATCGCCCGGCGGCGACGGCGGCATCCGCGCGCTCGCGTGCATCGGCGATGGTCGCGCCGCTGTCGGCTGCGGCGATGGCTCGCTGCGACTGTGTTTTATCGTCGGCGATGTCGAGGCACAGGATCGCTCGGGCGATCACGGCCACCTCGGCGCGCTGCGCTCGCTCGCGCTCGGACCCGTCGTCACCGACGATGCAGGGCGCGAGCAACCGCGCCGCATCTTCTCCGCCGGCGAGGACGGCGTGGTGAAGTCGTGGTTTGTCGACGGTGCGCGGCGGCCGAAGACGATCGACGTCAGCATCGGTCCGCTCACCGCGATCGCGTTCCAGTCCGGTGCGCCGGTGATGGTCGACAAACGCCCCGCGGTCGGCCGGCTGTGGTGCGCGAGCACCGCGCGCAAGCTCGCGGCCCTCGTGCTGGGTCCGGACGTCGAGCCGTTCGGCGCCGCCGTCACATTCGGCTCGCAGCTCG
>DATDCH010000721.1:0-5345 GCA_036524455.1 Kofleriaceae bacterium
TGCGACTCCGCCCACGCGCCGATCCGATCGTCGGCGAAGATGAACAAGTCGGGACCATTGCCGCGCGGGATCGCGTTCGTCAGCTTGTCGGCGAACGAGTCGTGCGGCACCGCGACGAGCGTGAGTGGCATGTCGGGATGCTTCGCGTTCCAGTGTGCAGCCGTGGTTTCGAGCGCGGTGCGTTCCATGCCCGTGTACGCATGCCACAACACGACACCGCTCTCGCGCGCTTGGCCACATGCTGCTGCGGCCAGCGCCAACGCGACCGCGAGCGCTTTCATAGCCGGACTTCCGTCGCTCCGTCGAACAGATGGATCGCGCGTGGATCGAGCCACACTTGCACGGTGTCGCCCTGGCGTGGTGCGGACGCGGCGTCGGCGCGCACCGTGAGCGGGCCCGCTTCCGAGTCGAGGTGGAGCACGACTTCGGCGCCGAGCACTTCGCGCATCGCGACGTGACCCGACAGGCCGATGTCGTCGCCGCGCCGCTCGAGCGAGAGTCGCTCGGGGCGCACGCCGATCACGATGCGATCGACGGCCGACTGCGCGGGACGCAGCGCCGGCGCGAGCGCGAGCGGAATCTCGAAGCCGGGTCCGCGCGCCGCATGACGCTCGCCGGTCTGCGCGAGATCGGCGGCGAGGAAGTTCATCGTCGGCGTGCCGAAGAATCCGGCGACGAACCGGTTCGCCGGCTTCTCGTAGATCTCGACCGGCGTGCCGATCTGCTGCACGACGCCGTCCTTGAGCACGACGATCATGTCGGCGAGCGTCATCGCTTCGATCTGGTCGTGCGTGACGTACATCGCGGTTGCGTTCGAGCCCTGGTGAATGCGCGCGATCTCGCGCCGCATGTCGCCGCGCAGCTTCGCGTCGAGGTTCGATAGTGGCTCGTCGAATAGAAACACTTTCGGCTGGCGCACGACCGCGCGGCCGATCGCGACGCGCTGGCGCTGCCCGCCCGACAGCGCCTTCGGGCGGCGCTCGAGGTACGGCGTGAGGCCGAGGTTGTCGGCGACGTCGACGACGCGCTTCTTGATCTCCGCTTCTTCGAGGTGCCGAATGCGCAGGCCGAAGGCGAGGTTCTCGAACACGCTCATGTGCGGGTAGAGCGCGTAGCTCTGGAACACCATCGCGATGTCGCGCTCGGCCGGCGGCAGGTTCGTGACGTCGCGGCCGTCGATCCGGATCGTGCCGGCGGTCGGCTCTTCGAGGCCGGCGACCATGCGCAGCGTCGTCGACTTGCCGCAGCCGCTCGGTCCGACGAGCACGGCCATCTTGCGGGCCGGGATCAACAGATCGAGATCGGGGATGACGGGACGGGCCACGCCCTCGTACTGCTTGCGAATGCCCGAAAGCTCGACGTCACACACGTCCGCGCGTAGAGCAACGTCTGCGCCAGGTGCAAGTGCGCGAGATGTTGGCGCGCCTGACGGCGCACGTTGCCAAGGTCAACGGGCAGGGATGGGTCCGGCAACGCGGACGGACCAATGGCCTAACGCTCAGATTGCCGCTAATTGACCCATCGTCCTAGCTGGGTTAACCGTAGAGGATCTAAATGGCCCGTCGTCCTGTCCGTCGCCGCTCGTTTGGTCGTAGGCGAGCCCGCCGCGTTCGGCAGATGCAGGCGCTCGGGTTGCCGCAGCCGCTCCACACGGTGTCGACGCCGGTCGATGGCGGTGCGCTGCGTGTGCTGGGCTCGGGCGATCGCGCGTTCCAGGGGATCTTGGGCCGCATTCGCGAGGCGCAGAAGTCGGTCGAGATTCGCGCGTTCTTGTGGCGCGATGACGAGGCCGGCAACTTGCTCGGCGAGTCGGTGCTCGCGGCGGCGGATCGCGGCGCGCATGTGGTGATCCACAAGGACCGCATCGCAGCCGTTTACGAGTACACCGGCGGCAACAAGCAGAGCTTCTTTCACAAGCGCGTCGATCCGATCCGAGGGTTTCAGGCGTGGTTTCTCGGCGCGGTGTATCGCGCGCCCGGCTCGTTCAAGCAGAAGCCGAACGCGCTCGCCGAGCGCATCCTCGCGCACCCGAATATTACGGTCGAGCACATGCGCAAGCGCTTCGATCATTCGAAGCTCTATATCATCGACGATCGCTACATCGCGACCGGCTCGATGGGCATCGGCGACAACCACCGCAACGAGTGGCTCGACGTGATGGTCGAGGCCGAGGGCGAAGAGCACGTCGCACGGTTGCGCGAACGCATGCTCGGTCACGACGAGTTCGATCCGTCGCGCGGGCTCGACTTCCTCGTGCATAGCCGTGAGGCGCACCGCAAGAAGAGCTGCCCGATGATCAGTCATCGGCTCGCGCTGATCGAAGCGGCGCAGCAGTCGATCACGATCGAGATGGCGTACTTCACCGACCGCCGGTTCACCGCGGCGCTCGCTCGCGCGGTGCAGCGCGGCGTCGAGGTCAAGGTCGTCATCGCGGAGGCCGCCGACGTGCTCGGCAACATCAACCGCGCGACCTGCGACGCGTTGATGCGGCTCACCGGTGCGCCCCAGAACCTGACGATCGTGCTCGTGCCCCGCATGGTGCACAGCAAGGTTGTCGTGATCGATCACCGGTGGAGCGACGTCGGCTCGGCGAACTTCACGCCGCTCTCGCACGGCGTTTATGACGAGATCAACCTCTACGCCGATTGCGAGCCGTTCGCGCGCGCACTCGAAGCCGAGATCGATGCGCACTGCGAAGACGGCCGCGTCGCCGACTCGCGGCTGTCGTATCGCAAGATGTACTCGGGGCTCGAGCGCGCGATCATCGCCTATCAGTCGCGACGGGGCGGCTAGTGGCCACCACCCCCCGTGCCACCGATCCGCTCGGGGCCGCGGCAGCGGCGCCGAGCGATCCGGCAGAGCGCGCAAAGCAAGAGCGGCGCCGCCAGATCATGAACGCGGCGAAGCACGTGTTCGCGGAGGCCGGTTATCACGGTGCATCGATCCACGCGATCATCGAGAAGGCCCAGATCGCGCGCGGCACGTTCTACCTGTACTTCGAGAGCAAGGCGGTCGTGTTCGACTCGATCCTCGACCAGGCGATGGCGGATCTGCGGGCGCGGATCCATCGCATCGAGGTCGACGACAAGAGCGCACCGGCCCCGCAGATCCAGCTGCGCGAGCAGGTGATGGCCACGCTCGACTACATCGTGCGCGACCGGCCGCTCGCCACATTGTTGCTCTCGGCGGGACACACTCCTGACGCAGAAGCAGCAGAACGCCTCGACCAGTTCTTCGCCGAGGTGCGCGATCTGCTGCGCCGCGCGATGGAGTCGGGCATGGAGATTGGCCTGCTGCGGAAGGTAGATCCCGAGCTCGCGGCCTCGGCGATGCTCGGCATGATCCGCGGTGTGATCGAGCAGTTGATTCGCGAACAGACCCCGCCCGCCGTCGATGCCGTCGTTAATGAGGTGTTGATGGTCGCCCTCCGCGGCGTGCTCGCGGGGTAGTAACCTACGCCCTCGGTGGCCCGATGCCTGGCAAATCGCTTCGACCTCGGCCAGCGCGTCGGGAAGGGAAGCCTCAGCGTCGTCCACGAGGCGATCGATCGCGAGACCGAGCGACGCGTCGCGATCAAGCTCGCCGCTGGCCTCGAGGAGCTCGCGAGCGTGCGCCAGCGGTTCGAGCGCGAAGCGGCGGCGCTTTCGGTGATCTCGAGCCGGCACGTGGTCGAGCTGATCTCGGCGGGCACCGACGAGGAAGGCTTGCCGTTCCTCGTGCTCGAGAAGCTCGAGGGGCACAACCTGCAGGATCTCGTCGCCGACCGCGGGCCGTTCAAGCCGGAGCGGGTCGGGCGCTACATCGCGCACGCAGCGAGCGCGCTCGAGCTCGCGCATGGTCTCGGCATCGTGCATCGCGATCTCAAGCCGGCGAACTTGTTCTTGCACGAGCTCGGCGACAACAAGCGCATCGTCAAGGTGCTCGACTTCGGCTTGGTCGTCGATACCGGCGGACCGACTGATCGCATGCGCGACGCGTTCGGTGGCACGCCGCTGTACATGGCGCCCGAGCAGGTGCGCGGCCAGCTGACGCGGATCGGTGCAGCGACCGACATCTACGCGATCGCGCAGGTCACGCTGACGCTGTTGACGGGAGAGACGTACTGGGCCGCGAGCAGCGCCGAAGAGGTAATGCGCGAGATCGAGTCGACGGTGCCGGCGAAACCGTCGTTGCGCTGGCCGTGGCTGAGCGAGGCATTCGATACCTGGTTCTTGCGCAGCACGCAGCGCGTGCCGGAGCGCAGGTTCCGCAGCGTCGCGCAGCAGTCGGCGGAGCTGATCCTCGCACTGCGCGGGATCCGCCCGCCGGATCAACGCACGCCGGCGCCGTCGCTCGTCGCGGCGAGCACGATCGCGGCGCGTACGCCGACGCCGAGCATCGTGCGACTCGCCGGCCATCGCACGCCCGTGATCGGTCGTCAGCTCGAGTATCGCGATGTCGACCAGCTGCTCGCGCGCGGTCAGGTCGTGACGCTGACCGGTCCCGCCGGTATCGGCAAGACGCGGCTCGCCCAGGCGATCTGCGAGACGCTCGGCGACCGCTTCATCGACGGCACTTGGTTCGTGTCGCTGGTTGCCGGCGAAGGCGATAAGGCCGTGCTCGGCGCGATCGCGACCACGCTGGCGATCGAGCCCGATGCCACGCGCTCGCTGTTCGACAACGTCGTCGAGAATCTTGCCCAGCGCCGCTTGTTGATCGCGATCGACGGCGCCGAGCACGTGCCGGACTGCGCCGCCGTGCTCGAGCAGCTCGTCCGCGTATGCCCGGCGGTCAGCTGGCTGGCGACGAGCCGGTTGCCGCTCGGGCTCGACACCGAGCGCAAGTACAACGTCGAAGCGCTCGACGTGCCGCGTACCGAAGACGTATCGGTCGAAGAAGCCGAGACCTACGCGGCGGTCGCGTTGTTCATCGCGTGCGCACGCGAGGTCAATCCGATGTTTGTCGTCAACGCGAAGAACGTCGCCGATGTCGTCGCGATCTGTCGCGCGGTCGAAGGCTCGCCGCTCGCGATCGAGCTTGCCGCCGCGCAGATCACCGCGGCGTCGCCGGCGCAGATCCACGCGTCGCTCGAAGCTGGTGCGTCCGGCACGCCGGTGCATCACGCGATCATGGCGAGCTACTCGCTGCTGGCGCCCGATCAGCAGCGCATCTTGCGCCAGCTCGCGATCCTGCCCGCGGGCCTCACGTTCGAGCAGATGAAGAAGAAGCTCGCGCATCTCAGCAATGATCCGATGTACGCGGTGTTGCGCCTCGTGCAGACCCACCTCGCGACGTGGTCGAGCGATATGCCGCGCCGCTTGCGCATGCTCGACAGCGTGCGCGAGCTGACGCGCGAGCTCTCGCGC
>DATDCH010000722.1:0-5349 GCA_036524455.1 Kofleriaceae bacterium
CTGACCGCGAGCGACGGCAGCGGTCTTCTGCTCACACGCGTCGACGCGAAGGCTGTGTTCGAGGGACCGCTCGCGTTCACCGAGCTGCACCTCTACTTTCACAACCCGGAGAATCGCGTCCGCGAAGGCACGTTCCAGATCACGTTGCCGCAGCGCGCGGCCGTGTCGCGGTTCGCGATGGAGAACCACGGGCAGTGGATGGAAGCGGAGGTCGTCGAGAAACAGCTCGCGCGTCGCGCGTACGACGACTTCCTGCATCGCCGTCAGGATCCCGCGCTGCTCGAGAAGGCCGCGGGCAATCAGTTCACCGCGAAGGTGTTCCCGATCGCGGGCAAGACCGACAAGCACCTCGTCATCAGCTACAGCCAGGAGCTTCCCGGCGCGCAGTACGTGCTGCCGCTGCGCGGTTTGCCGAAGACCGAGAGGGTCGACGTCTCGCTCGCGCTGATGTCTGCCGATGGCAAGCGTACCGAGCAGCAGCTGACGCAGCGCAACTGGCAACCCGATCGCGATTTTGTATCCAGCGCGCCGAGCAGTGCGCCCGCGCTGCTTGCCGGCAATCTCGTCGCCGCGCAGGTCGAGATCGGCGATCGTGCCGCGGCGGCCGACAAGCCTGCGAACCTGACACTGCTCGTCGATACGAGTGCGTCTCGCGCGCTCGGCTATGCGGCGTACGTCGCGAGCGTGCGCGCGCTCGTCGACGCGATCGAGACGAAGTATGGCGCGGGCCTGCCGCTGCAAGTCGTCGCGTTCGATCAAGATGCCGAGGCGATCTACGCGGGCCGCGCGGCCGACTTCGGCGACGCGCACGTGAAGAAGCTCGTCGAGCGAGGCGCCGCCGGCGCGTCGGATCTCGGGCAGGCGTTCGCATGGCTCGCCCAGCACGCACCGCATCAACGCGTCGTAGTGGTCACCGACGGCGTGGTGACCGCAGGCGCCGAAGGTGCGGCGCTGCAGGGCGCGATCAAAGCGCTCGCGCCGGCGAAGGTCGAGCGCATCGACTTCGTGCTCGCCGGCGGTCTGCGCGACGAGCCGGCGATGACCGCACTCGTGCGCAGCGGGCTGCCGCGCGCCGGAGCCGTGCTCGATCTCGATCGCGATCCGGTCGCGGCCGCGCTCGGTGAAGCCGTGCAGCTCGACGTCGAGATCCGCGTGCCCGGTGCGCTGTGGACGTATCCGACGTCGATCGCGTCGGCGCGCGCCGGCACGCGCACGATGGTGTACGCGCGGCTACCCAAGCCGCAGCAAGCGATCGAGATCAAGGTTGCAGGCAAGTCGCACAGACTGCAGGCGGTCGCCGGAACGGCACCGCTCGTCGAGCGCGCGCTGGCGAGCGCCGAGATCGACGAGCTCGAGGCGAGGCTCGCGAAGACGACTGTACCGAACGACGCGACCAAGCTGCGCGAGACGATCGCGCGCAAGTCGATCGCCACACGCGTGATCTCGAGCCAGACGTCGCTGCTCGTGCTCGAGAGCGATGCCGACTTCGCGCGCTACGGTATCGATCGCAAAGCACTCGCCGACGTGCTCGTCGTCGGGCCGAACGGAATCGAACGCAAAGGCCGCCCGGCGCCCGCGCAGCTCGCGCAGCCCGAGCCGCGACTTGCGACGAAGAAGCAGCCCTCGACCGCCGACAGGCTTCGGCAGCAGGGCGACCTCGCGCGCGCGAAGCTCGAGGAGCGGTTGGAAAAGGAAGGTGTGAAGGGGGCGCAGGGTCAGTCGGCGAGCGCAACTGCGGGCGCGGGGCTCGACGAAGGCGTGCTGGGCAAGCGGCTCGCCGAGGAACCCGACAGCGACGAGGGCGGCGTGGAAGGCGGCGTGGTCGGCGGTGAGGTCGGTGGCATCGCGGCGGCCGAGCCCGCGAAGCCCGAACCAGCGCCGACAACACCGCCCGCCACCGGCCGGCGTGAGAGCTCCTTACGCGGCGACGTCGCCGTGCGGCACCGCCGCGTCAATAGCGCCCATGCGTCGGCGGAGCGTGCCGAAGCGCAGCGCCAGCTCCAGGAAGCTCGCCAGCGAGCCTCGCGTGCCGAGCGCCTACAAGGCGTGCGCATTTCGGCCGAGGCGATGAACAATCCGCTCGCCACCGAGCGCGATGTGTCGGGTGTCGATGGCCGTCTGCGCGCCGACTCGACGGACTCGAGCTCGCAATGGCCGCCGAAGGACGCACCGCCCGCGCTGACCGGCGAGCTCGCCGAGATCACGAAGCTGCTCAAGCGCGATGTCAACGCGGCACTGTCACGCGCACGCGACTGGCACGCGCGTGAGCCGGGCAACGTACTCGCGCTGATCGGCCTTGGCGAGGCGCTCGAAGCGAAGGGCAGCAAGGTCACCGCCGCGCGCGTGTATGGCTCGATCATCGATCTGTTCCCCGGTCGCGTCGACATGCGGCGGTTCGCCGGCGAGCGCCTCACGCGCCTGCAGTCACACGCGAAGGATCTGATCGTCGACACGTATCGCCGCGCGGTCGCCGATCGCCCCGATCACTTGAACGGTCACCGCCTGCTCGCCTACGCGTTACTCCGCGCCGGCAAGCATGCCGAGGCGTTCGACGCGATCCTCGCCGGCGTCACCCGCTCGCACAGCGCGGATCGGTTCGCCGGCGTCAAGCAAGTGCTCGCCGACGACGCCGGGATGATCGGCGCTGCGTACGCTGCTGCCCTGCCGGCGAAGCGCAATGAGGTCCAGCGCCAGCTCACGGCGCAAGGTCTCGGCATCGCGACGAAGCCGTCGACGCGGTTCATCCTGTACTGGGAGACCGACGCGAACGACGTCGACTTCCATATCCAGGACGCGAAGGGCAACCACGCGTTCTACAGCGATCCGAAGCTGCGCTCGGGTGGCGAGCTCTACGCCGACGTCACGACCGGCTACGGCCCCGAGTGTTTCGCGATCGCGGGCACGCCGAAGGCCGGACCGTATCGCGTGTCGATCGATTACTACTCGCAGGGCCCGATGGGGTACGGCATGGGCCTGCTCGAGGTCCAGCGCTTCGACGGCAAAGGCGGCCTGACGTTCGAGGCGCGCCCCTACGTGATCATGAACGCACACGCGTTCGTCGATCTCGGCACCGTGCAGTAGCTGCGATCCGCGACCGCGGTTTCGATCGCGGCCGCGGCTTCGCTACGACCAGCCGACCCAGAAGTAGACGAGCGCGTGGAAGTTGCGCGCGCGATGCGCGATCTCGAGCTCGCGATGCAGCGGGCCGCGATCCTTCGCGCCGCCTTTGACGCCCGGCCATGGATCGATCATGACGAGGTCTTCGTCGGCTTTCGCGTCGAATCGATCGATCGTCACGCCGACCGCATGCGCGACCGAGTCGCCGACCACGTCTTCGCCGGCGGAGCCGGGCTCGGGATGGATCCGCTTGAACTCGGTCGGCAGCATCGCACCGCGAAAGCCTTTGCCGGCGCGCACCCAGTCGAGCACGGCCGAGGTTGGCGTCGCGACGCGCCGGCACTGCAGCCGATAGCCGAGCTCGTGCAGGCTCGATACGCGGCCGGTGAACCAGCGATGCACCTTCTCGATCGAGCCACCCTCGCGCGAGGTGTTGAGCTCGTGGAACATGCCCTCCTGGATGCCTGGCGCGTACGCACCGGCGCGATACGCGATCCGGCGCAGCAGGTAGGCCGTCGCGGCGCCGCAGCACGCATTCGCCGTGTGGAACACAGGGACGAGGAACCGGATGTCTTCCGGCCGCTGCATCACCACGTCATCGCGGCTCATTGCTAACCCCACGAGCGTCTCGCAGCGTACACGACGCGCGTCAGCGCGTGGTCGGCACGGGCCATCGATCGAGCGACCCTCACAAACCTGATACGGCCTCGCATACCTCGGTATTCCCTGCCTCGCGCTCGTTATTGGTTGACACTATGTCAGCCTTCTTGTACTGACACACTGTCAGGTTATGCCGCGCCGCCCCGACCTCCACCGACGAGCCGAGCTGGCTTCCGCCGCGTTCGAGGTGCTGCGCACGCGCGGCGTGCAGACCAGCATGCGCGAGCTTGCCGACGCACTCGGCGTCAAGCGTCCGACGCTGTACTTCTACTTTCCTGACCTCGGCTCGGTGTTCGAGAGCGTGCTCGATCAGATGTATCAGCAGCTCGCCGACGTGGTCGTCGCGCGCGTCCGCGCCGAAACGCATCCGCTCGATCGACTGCGCGTCGTGGTCGAGGCGACGGTCGAGTTCCATCGCGAGCGCCCGCAGCTGATCAGCGGTCTGCTGCAGCTGTGGTCGGTCGCGGGTCGCGACTTCGCGAGCGTGATGGATCGCGAGCGGCGGATCGGCGAGATGTCGCGCGCGGCGCTGATCTCGGATCTGCGTGCCGGCATCGCGCGCAAAGAAGTGTTGCCATGTGATCCCGAACGCATCGTCGGTACCGTGCTCGCGCTGCTCAGCGGCGTGCTCGTGCATCACGTGCTCGGCATCGCGCGTCCCGATGGTGTGATCGAAGAGCTTGCCGAGCGGATCATCGAGCCGCTGCGGCCGAAGAAGAAGAAAGCGAGAAAGCGGTCATGACGAAGCCACTGTTTTTGGCCCGGCTGGCGGGCACGCAAGCGGAGATGGGCGCCCAGCACGGGCGCATGGTCGCGACCGACGCGGTTCGCCTCGTCGAGTTCTATCGCACGATGCCCGAGCGTGCGCTCGTCGGCGATCTGCGCGGCGTTGCCGGCAAGATCGGTCGCTCGGTCGCGCGCGGGCTGGCAACGGCGTGGCAGGCGCGGCTCGCGAAAGATCGACCAGCCGAGCTCGCCGAGCGCTCGCGTGCGTTCATGGAGGCCGTACTGGAGACCGCGGCGGCAAGCGGCGCCGTCCCGAACCGGCGCAACGCGCTGCTCACGATGGCGACGATGGACTCGCTGCAGAACTGCGTGTCGTTGATCGCGCGCGGCAAGCTCGGTCCGTTCGCGAACCCGGTGCAAGGGCGTGTGGCGGCTGCCGCGATGCCGGCGTGCTCCACGGTGATCGCGTGGGGCGCGGCGACGCACGACGGCGAGCTGATGTTCTCGCGCAACTTCGACTTCCCCGGCATCGGCGTGTGGGACGCTGCGCCCGCGTTCGTCGTCTGTGAGCCGACGGGCGGCCAGCGCTACGGCTTCTTCGCGACGCGCGGCGCAGATACGCCCGTCGTGACGTGCGTCAACGAAGCGGGCCTCGTGATCGCGCCGCACACGCGGTGGCACGTCGGCGTGAAGTTCGGCGGCGCGATGATCGTCGACCTCGTGCACGACATCGCGCGTCGCGCCGAATCACTCGACGACGCGATCCGCATCGCGCGCGAGCGCCACACGTCGTCGACGTGGGGCATCGCGATCGGCTCGGCCCGCGAGAAGAGCGGCATCGTGCTC
>DATDCH010000723.1:0-21795 GCA_036524455.1 Kofleriaceae bacterium
GGCGGCCGCCGCTTCTTCGAGCTCCTCGTCGGGCTCCTCGAGCCCGAGCCGCTCTTCGGCTTCGAGCAAGTTCTCGCCCTTGAGCATGCGGCCGACGAGGTTGCCGCCGCAGCGCGGACAGCGCTCGATGTCCGCAGGCAACTTGATACCGCAGCCGCGGCCGAAGCAGATGTCATGGCGGATCTTGTGACCGACGAAGAAACCGAGCGCGGTCACGCCGACCAGCGCGAGTGTCGCCGCGACGCCTTGGCCGTCGACCGCGAGAGCGATCGTCGGGACCATCGCGAGGAACAGCGCGGCGAACCCGAACGAGATGGCGCGTGACTCCTGGTTGCGCAGCACGGGCTTGCCGGTGTTGTGGCCGAGGAAGCTGCGGTTCTTCACGGTCGCCTGGGGCAGGCTCGACTGCTTCTTGCGCAGCTGTAGCGGCGCGCGCGCCGGCGACGGCGGTGGTTCGCGGCGCTGCGGCCATTCGCTGCGCGGCGGTAGCTTCAGCGCGAGATCGGGATGCTCGGCCGCGAGGTCGGCGCAAGCCGCGTCGAACACCTCGGCCTGATTACGCTCGAGCTGACGCGACACTGCACGTCGTTCGCTCGCATCCGCGCGCACGACGACCTGCATTGCGAGCGCGTATGCCATCACGCTCGCCGACAGCGTGCCCTGCTCGCTATGCGTCCAGCGCGTCACCGCGACGTTGCCCTCGAGTCCACCGCTCGCGCGGTAGCGATAGGCGGCGTTCGTCGTGATGATGCCGAAGCCGAGGAAGATCGTCGTCAGATCGCAGAGGCGCTTCTCTTCGTCCTCGTTGGTGACGACCAGGTCATGGCGGATCCGAAACACGCGCGCCGCGAGATCGACCAGCGTTGCGACGGCCGTCAACGCATCGGTCAGATGCTCGGGGTCAACGACCAGGGCCACGCGCGCGTGATCGAGCTCGCTCGCGATGATCGCGAACCCAGTGTCCTCGCTCGCGAGGTCGGTCGTGATCTCGACATCGGCGAGCCCCGCGTACCCGAACACGCGCTTCGCGAGCCGCGCGACGCCTCCGTCGTCGGGATGCCACTCGTCGGGAAACCAGCGGTCGCTCGCTTCGACGAGCGGATTCGCGACGTAACGCTCGATGCCGACTTCTTCGAGCAAGTCGGCAGTCTCGGCGGTCAGCCACTCCCGCTCGTCGTCCGTCACCATCGGGCGGTCACATAACGCGGCGTCTAGCGGCGAGCAAGCGCGGATTTTCCGCAGGCGAGTAAATTGTTCTGCCGAACTAGCCCGGCTGCAGCTCGACGCGGAGCTCGTCGAGCGCGCGGAGCGTGAGCGATGCCTTCCAGCGTGGCTGCTCGGTCACGAGCGTGATCGAGCGCGTGCGCGCGAACAGCTGTTCGAACGCGTGTTTTGCCTCGAGGCGCGCGAGCGCGGCGCCGACGCAGTAGTGCGCGCCACCGCCGAACGACAGCGGCTTCGGATCCGACCGCTCGACGTCGAGCTCCTCGGCGCGGTCGTAGCGACGCGAATCGCGATTGGCCGCACCGAGCGCGATCAGGATCGGTACTTCCTGCTTCAGCGTGACGCCTTCGAGCTCGACGTTTTCGAGCGGCACGCGCGGCGCGAACTGGATCGGCGACTCGAAGCGAAGCAGCTCTTCGATCGCGTTCTCGAGGACTGCAGCGTTCTCGCGGCCGGCCCGCAGCTTCGCGAGCTGGTCGGGATGGCGGAGCAGTGCGTAGAGTCCGTTACCGATCAAGTTCGTCGTGGTCTCGTGACCGGCGAGGAACAGGAACGTGGCGTTCGCGGCGATCTCGTCCTCGGTGAACGAGGTGCCGTCTTCTTCGACCGCGAGCATGGCGTCGAGCAGGGCGTCGCCGGGTTGCTTGCGGCGTTCGGCGAGGAGCGCGCGGATGTACGGGTCCCATTCGGCCATCGCCGCCTCGGCGGCTTTGATCTGCGCGTCGCTGACGAGCGGATCGATCGTCGTCGCGACGATGGCGCCCCAGTGCCGGTTGCGATCGCGGTCGGCGGCCGGCACGCCGAGTAACTCGCAGATCACGGTCGCAGGGAGCGGATAAGCGAGGTCGGCGATGACCTCCATGCTGCCGCGCTCCACGATCGGCGCGAGCAGCTCGCTGACGAGCCCATCGATCCGCGGCGACAGCGCGCGCACCGCCCGCGGCGTGAACACTTTCATGATGAGCTTGCGCAGGCGGGTGTGGGTGTCCCCGGATTGGAAGATCAGCCAGTGCCGGCGGTGGAGGCTGAGCGGACCGGCCGGGTCGAAGCGCGGCGGGCCCGACGGGTCGTTCGCGTCCTTGTAGCCGCGCGGCGTGCGGAACGCTTGGCTGCGCAGCACGCGGTCGACCTGCTCGTAGCGCGTGATCATGTGGCTGCCGAACGGTGTTTTGACGACCGCGCCTGCCTCGCGGAGCTTCGCGTAGAGCGGATACGGATCCGCTCGGAACTCCGGGGAGAATGGATTGAACAGCATCGCTGCCGCTTGGTTGACGTCGGTCATCGCGCTTCATGATAAGCCACTGCGCATGGCCGATCCCGTCGCCGAGAGCCTGCTCGAGTACCGCAAGCACTTTCCGGCGCTCGAGGAGTGCGTTCACTTCATCTCGCACTCGCTCGGGTGCGTGCCTGCGCAAGCGCAGCAAGACCTGAGCGAATTCTTCGAGCTATGGCGCACGAAGTCGATCACGGCGTGGGGCGATTGGCTCCCCGAAGTGGATCGCGCGGCCGCGCGGATCGAAAAGATCATTTCGGCGCCGGCGGGCACCGTGATCATGCACCAGAACGTGTCGACCATCATGGCGGTCGTCGCGTCGTGCCTCGAGTACACGCCCGAGCGCAACAAGATCGTGTTCGAGGCGATGCAGTTCCCGACCGTGTCGTACGTGTGGCACGCCGAGCAGCGGCGCGGCGCGCAGTGCGTGCTCGTGCCGTCGCAAGACAAGATCACGATCGATACCGACGCGATGTGCGCCGCGATCGACGAGCACACGCTGGCCGTCCCGATCTCGCACGTCGTGTTCTCGTCGGCGTACATCCAGGACGTCAAGAAGATCTGCGCGCGCGCGAAGGAAGTCGGCGCGCACGTGATCCTCGATTGCTATCAGTCGATCGGAACCGTACCGATCGACGTCGTCGATCTCGGCGTGTCGTTCGCGTGCGGCGGCTCGGTGAAGTACGTGTGCGGTGGTCCGGGCGCGGCGTGGCTGTACGTGCGCAAGGATCTGATCGAGCAGTTCGCGCCGCGCGTGACCGGCTGGTTCGGCAACGAAGCGCCGTTCGCGTTCACGATGCCCGAGCAGTCGTACGCCGAGAGCGTGTGGCGCTACATGGGCGGCACGCCGGCGGTGGCGGCGCTGTACCAGGCGCGCGCCGGGCAATCGATCATCGCTGAAATCGGCGTACGCAGGATCCGCGACAAGAGCCTGGCGATGACTCAGAAGTGCATCGACTGGGTCGACGAGCTCGGCCTCAAGCTCAATAGCCCGCGGCCGGCGGAGATCCGCGGTGGCTCGGTGGTGTTCGACTTCGTCGGCTCAGCCGACGTATGTCGCGAGCTCAATCGCCGCAAGTTCTTCTGCGATCACCGGCCGACCGCTGGGATTCGCATCGCGCCGCACTTCTACACGAAGCCGGAAGAAGTCGATCTGTTCTTCAGCGAGCTGAAGAAGATACGCGGCGGCGCCGGAAGATAACGAGCACCACCGCGAGGAGCACGGGCCAGCCGCGTGACGGCGCGCCGGGACCGCTGCACGCGCAGGCGTAGAAGCTCGTGTTGTCGAAGTCACGGCCGGTGGCGTCGCCGACGAGATGCACGACCTGCTTGCCGGACGCGGTCGTCACCGTCAGGTCAGCTTCGTAGCGACCGCGTGCCGGCGGCTCGAACGTCACCGTGATCGCTTGTTGTTCCTTCGCGATGAGATCTTTCGTGTAGCCGACACGCGGATCGATGATCCACGCGCCGAGTGTGCCTTCCTTGGTCTTGAGCGACTCGATCTTGATCCGCGTCGGCGTCAGATCGCAGTTCTGTAGCTTGATGTGCTGGGCACCGGTCGGCTGGTCGACCTCGACGACGCCGAAGTCGAGACCGCGTGGCGATAGCGCGGTGCCTGACGACACGTAATCGAGCACGACCGGAATGACGTGATCGTTCGGCACGTCATCGTGCCAGCTCAGCGTGCCTTCGACCGGGCCGCTGGCGGTCATCATCGGTGACACCATTGCGGTGATCGACTTCGTCGGTGCGAGCGTGCCGGGCACGCCCATCGCCGACGCAACGAAGCTCTGATCCATGACCGGCGGATCGACATTGAGCGTAGCGGTGCCGTCGTTGATCAGCATGACATTGCCGCTGATCTCGGTGCCGACGCACGCGGTGCCGAGATCGAGGCGGTTCGGCACGACGCGCGAGTGCGGCGTCACGACCCTGCCGGTGACCGGGAACGCCAGGTCGACGCCGTCGACGGTCAGCTCGAGGAATTCGCCTTCGAGCTCGGTGTCGGCTGCGGTCGACAGTTGGAGCGTAGCGTTCTGCAGCGAGCCCGGCGCGATCGAGAACGGGGTCGCGGGCGCTGTCAACTGAAGGCCGGGCTTGTTGAGCCGCAGTGCGAACTTGGTGATCTGCACGGCGGTTGCTGACGTGATCGGGTTCGTCAGCGTGATGTCGAGCGTCGGTTGCGGCTGCGTGCCGACCCGGACCTCGCCGAAGTCGAACATCGTCGGCGTGATCTGCAGCAGCGTGTCGGCGACCTTGCAGCGCAGTTGCACGGTGGCGCTGTTGCCCTGGTACGCGTCACTGGTGATGACGATCGACTGCGGGTTGTTCGTCGCGGTTGCAGTCGGCGACTCGCAGTCCACCCGGATCGCTGCGGTGGTGCCGCCGAGCACGGGGAACGGCCCAGGCGCGATCGTGTACGGCACGGCCGGTGTGGTCGTCGCCGCGGTGTAGAGCCCGTTGCCGGTGTTCTCGATCTCGATGTCGCGCGAGAACTCTTGATTGCGCGGAATCGTGCCGAAGTCGAGAATGTGCATCGGACCCGGCGGCGTCTTCACCGACATCACGCCGCCGATGCCTGTCCCCATCAGCGCGACGTTGTCGGTGCCGCCATTCGACGTCACGGTCAGCGTCACGTCCTTGATGCCGTGCGACGTCGGCTCGAACGTGATGTCGACCGGGAATCCCGAGCCGGCACCGACGGAACACGGACCACCCGTCGTCGGCGTGCACATGCTCGCACGCCAGTGCACCGCATTCGCGCTGGCACCGAAGTCGATCTCGATGTTGCTGAGCGTGCCGCCGCCGGTGTTCGAGATGTAGATTTGCTCTGTCGCGTTCTGGCCGACGTCGACATCGCCGAACGGTAGCTGGTCGGGATTCACCGCGAGCGCCGGCCCTGATGCCGTCGACGAGCATGAAACGCTCGCCATCGTGAACGTACCGCTGCTTTCCTCGGTGATGTACAACGTGCCGAACGTCGCCATCACATCGGGCACGCACTCGATCTGCAGCGGGTAGGGTGGCATGACTGATTGGCCGCCGTAGCTGCACATCGTGGCGGCACAATCGACCAGCTGCATCGACGTGTCGGCGCTGAAGATCGCGGCGGTGCCGAGCGTGCCGGTGTTCATCGTGTAGATCGTCGCCGTGCCGACCGACGTCGTGCCCTGCGGCCCGATGATCGAGATCGACGGCTCCATGATGCTGATCGTGGGCGGCATGCCGCCATCGGGGATCATGCCGTCGGGGATCATGGCATCGGAACCGGGCCCGTCGGGGAACCCGATGTCGGGCACCATCATCGTGTCGGTAGGGCCTGCCTCGCCGCCGATGTCGAAGCCCGCGTCGGTGGCGCTGTCGAAGCCACCTTCGCCGCCGATGTCGAAGCCGCCGATGTCCAAGCTGTCGCTGCCATCCGCGTCATCGGGACCACCATCGGGGTCCGTAGAATCAGCGTGCAAGCCGGTTGGCGCGTGGGGAGCGCCAACGCCGAGCGCGATCGACGCCGACGCCACGCCGGCGGTCACCACCACCGCTGCGGACGCGAGCAAACGCGCTCGGGTTCGCCTCATCGTTGGTTAGGGTAACCGAACCGACGCGCGGCGTCGTCGGGTGAAACTCGCAGAACGGCGTGGGAAGAGCACGCACATGACCGCGATCAGGATCGGAATGACCCCGCTCGGGTGGGTCGACTTGCAGTTGCACGCGTAGAAGCTCGTGTTGTCCTTGCCATTGCTGCCGCCGGCGTCGGGCGTCGGCTCCTCGGGGGCCGTACCTTCGCCGACGAGCGTGACGAGCAGCGGAGCACCGGGCAGCTGCGGTGACGTGATTCGCAGCGTGTCCGTGATGACGCCGATCCGGGTCGGGTGAAAGCCGACGCTGAACGTCGCCGTCTCGTTCGGGTTGAGCATCGGCGGGAAGGTCGGGCTGTCGATCGAGAACGGCGTCTTGATCACCGGTTGATCGAGCTGCAGCGGCGTCGCGTTGCAGTTCTGGATGATCACGCGTTGGCCGTCTTCGCTGTACAGGTGAATGGTGACCTCGCCGAAGTCGATGGCGGGCGGCGCGATCGCGGCGCCGCGATCGATGAATCGCGCAGTGATCGACGTGATCGCGTTCTGCTCGTTCTCGACGTCGGTGTGCCAGGTCAGCGTGTCGTCGAGCTGCGTGACCGCGAGCTGACGCTGCGGCGTGATCGACACCGTCGCGGTGGTGCCGGCCGCGAGCGTACTTGGATATACGGACGGCGACGTGTTCGCGAGCTGGAACGGCGACGGCGACTTGTCGAGCGTCGGTTGTGTCAACCGGATCGTCGCGGTGCCGTCGGATGCGAGCGAGACGTTCGACGATGTCGTCGGTTGACCCACGCAGAACGTCCCGAGATCGACCGAGCCAGATACCTCGTACGACGCGACGACGATCTTCGCGAGCACAGGAATCGCGAGCGTGTCGTTGTTGCTGTCAGTGACGAGCACGTTGATCGACAGCTGACCCTCCGGCAGCTCCGCCGGATCGATCGAAATCTCGAAGCTGGACGGTGTCGTTGCCTGCGAGAACGGTGCGAGCGTGATGCTGCTGTTCGCACTCTCGAGTAACGGCTGGCCGGCGAGCGTTACCTGCGTCGGCGCCGTCGCGCTCAGCAGCTGGACCGTGTGGTTCACGACGCCACCGCCCTTGCGGATCTCGCCGAGGTTGAGTGCAGTGGGATTTGCGTGCAGCGCGAGCGGGCTGCCTTTGCAGGTCGCGGATAGCGAGACCGGTGAGCCGATCAGCGCGTCCATCGCCTGCGCGGTCACCGTCGTCGTGAAGTCGCCGGTGCTCGTCGGCGCGCACGTCAGCGAGATCGTCCTCGGCACGCTCGGCGCAACGACGGCCGACGTCGCGGGGGACACGGTGAACGGCGGCGTGGTGCCGGTCGCGAGCGCGAGCTGCGCGGTGATGTCGCGATTGCCGTGATTGTCGAGCTCGAAGTCGATCGTCGATTGGCGGCCGATCGGTACCGAACCAAACGCGAGCGTCGACACCCCGCCGGCAGCTCCAAGCGTTGCACCGAGCCCGCTGGCGTCGAGTGGGATCTCCTTCGTGCGGTCGATCGTGTCTTTGTACGAGACCAATAGCGTCGCGCGGCGGCGACCGATCCGGCTCGGGTCGAACGTGATCACGAGGTCCACTTGCTCGCCACCGTCGAGCGAGCACGACGACGTGATCAGGCCGCTGCATTCGCCGGTCGCGGTGTACGTCCAGTCGATCGACGCGCCGCTATCGACATCGACGGTGCGGACGTCGTTGATCAGCAGCGTGCCGCTGCCCGCGTTGGTCAGGTGGACGACGACGTTCGCGCTGCCGCTGAGCACCTCGATCGGTGCCGGCAAGTCGAGGCTCGTCGGATTGACCCCGAGCACCGGCGCCGTTGCAGCCGTGCCCATACACGTCACCGTCACCGGCTGCGCGAGCAGCTGGAACGTGTTGGTCCCGACGTAGATCTGTGCGGTGTGCATGCCCGCCGTTTGCGGCGTGCACCGGATCTGCACCGGCAGTGTGTCGCCTTGACTGACCGCGAGGATGTCCTCGTCGCAGAACGGTGCGTCGGGATTGCAGGGCGTCGAGAACTGGAAGTTGCCGTCGAGGTCGCTGGTCTGCAGATACACGCGCGAGATCGTCTGCCCGGCGGCTCCCGCGTGCTGCAGATCGAGCTGCAGCATCGCGCTCTCGCCGACGACGACCGGACCGAAATCGAGCGAGGTCGGCTGCGGCGCGAGCGTCGGCGACGAGCCGTACAGGCACACCGTCATGAAGTCGGCGAGCGCGGTGCCGGTCGTGTTGTTCGTCGCGTGATACAGGCAGCGCCGCATTGCCGCCGAGCCGCGCGGCGGGCACGTCACGTTGACCAAGCGGTTCGTCTGCGGCGCGATCGGCGCGGGGTTGCCACCGGCGAGGCTGAACATCAGCATCGGATCGCAGCTCGCATCGGAGCCGACCAGCGTGCTGTACGTCGTCGCGGTCGTCGTGTTCTGCAGTGTCGTGCCACCGGTGCCCGTGCCGGTCGTGCTCGTGATCGTGATGATCGTGACTTCCGGCGTCGCGCGGATGTCCCCGTTGCCGATTGCGTACGCGGCGACGGCCGCACCGATCACGATCGCGCCCGCGATCACGCGCGAGAGCTGGCGCCGCACTAGAGCCGCCCGATCACGCCGACCGTCGGCACGATCACCGTCTCGTCGGGTCGCTTGCCGTCGACGAGCACATCCTTGACGTTGAAGAAGTGCTCGATGCCGACGTCGGCCTGCACACTGAGATGGCCATTGATGCGCAGCTCGAGGCCGCCGGCGGCACGCAGGCCGAGCCCGATCGCGGACTGCATCGTCGTGTCGTCCGTGAAGAACCACAGCGGCACGCCGCCACCGACGTACGGGCGCAACCAACCAGTCATGAACCGCAGCCGCATGCCGGCGTAGACGCCCCAGTCGTTGGCCTTGAGCGCGGCGAGCTCGAGCTCGACGCTATCGAGCGGCGCGAACGCGATGCCGAGCCCGCCTGCGATGCCGCGACCCTTGCCGTCGATGCGCAGGATGCCGATGACGCCGGAGTTGATCCGCCGCTCGCCGGGGCGCGACACGTTCACCGTGCCGTCTTCTTCGACTTCATAGGTCGGCACGATCGGTCTCATCACCGGTCCGCCGAAACCCGTGAGCACGCGCCGCTCGCTCGACGCCGCGTTGTCGGTGCCGTACTGCCTGCCGGTAACGAGCCAGCCGTCGACGTGCTCGGGTGCAGGCGCTGGCGGCGTTGGCGTCGGCGTTGGATTCGTCGGATTCGGATTCGGCGGTGGCGTCGGTGTCGGTGGCGCCGGTGGCGCGTTCGCGATCGTCGCCGTGATGTCCTTGGTCTCACCTTCGAAGCCGTTGACCGTGAGCTCGGTGCTCGCGTCGCCTTTGCGCGCGCGCACGAGGTGGATGCCGGGCCTGACGCGCGTCTGTAGCGTCGCGCCGATCGGGATGAACGGGCCGCCGTCGATCGAGACCTCGGCGGGCCGCGGCGACACCCGGATCGTGAGCAGTGTCAGTTCTTGATCGAGCTTGACCAGCAGCTCTTTGACCTCGGCGATGCGCTCGGTCCCGGTCGCCGGATCGGCGAGGTAGCGCTGGTACGTGTTCGCGGCGTCGGCGAGTCGGCCCATGTCGCGCAGCGTCGAGCCGATGTTGAGCAGGATCTTCGGGCTGGGAAACTTCGCGTAGGCCTCGAGGAAGTTCGCGAGCGCTTGCTCGAACTTGTCGGCTTGCAGCTGGCGTACGCCTTCGGTCATCAGCGCGGCCGCGAGCGGGCGGTTCTTCTGATCGTCGACGCGGATCGCGGGGTCTTGCGTGATCGTTGCGAGCGCCTCGGCGAGCTGCTTCTCGTCGCGGATCTGCGCGAGCGGCGGCACCGCATCGGGCTTGGTCACCGGCTGCGCGTGAGCGACCGTGGCGCCGAGCTCGAGCGATGCGCCGACCACGAGCCAGAGCGCGCCGGCTCGTAGGCCGAACCGCTCCGATCTATTGCACAGGGCCCCGCGCCGCATCGGCCCTCTATTCTATGCCGGGTTCGATCGGCGATCCGCGTTTGGTGTGTTTCGACGCACTGCCGCTGCCTGCGTTGTCACGCCCCACGGGTTTCTCGGCCTTGGGGGTCGGCTTGATCTCGGTTGGCTTGGCCTCGGTCGGCTTGACCTCGGTCGGCTTGACCTCGGTCGGCGTGACCGTCTCCGTCGGTACTTGCGCCTGCTTGACCTCGAGAATCTCCGGATCGCTCGCCTTGGGTGCGGCTCGAGGCGAATCGTCCTTGCGCAGCAGCACGGCCGTGACGATCGCCACGCCGACGAGGCCGGCCGCGATCAACCCGGCGGCGAGGCCGAGCGACCGCTGCTGCACCGGCTGATGCTCGGTGACGATCAGCGCGGGGCGCGGCGCGCCGCTCGTCGCGGCAAACGGCGGCGGCGTCGTGGTCGGGACCGGATCGCTGAACGCAGCGCCGAGCGCGTTCGCGAGCTCGCCCGCGCTCTGGTAGCGATCCTGCGGCTCCTTCTCGAGCAGGCGCATCACGATCGTGTCGACGGCGGGCGAGATGCCGGGCACGCGCTCGCTCGGCCGCACCGCCGTGCTGAACAACTGCAACGCGACGATCTCGCCGGCGCCGACCGCGACGAACGGCGGCTCGCCCACGAGCATTTCGTAGAGCATGCAGCCGAGCGAGTAGAGGTCCGCGCGGTGATCGATGCCGCTCGCGGCGCGCGCCTGCTCGGGCGCCATGTACAGCGGCGTGCCGATCAACGCGCCGGTCTGCGTGTACCTCGCCTGATCCGCCGCGAGCTCGCCGAGCTTCGCGATGCCGAAATCGAGCACCTTCGGCCGCTCGCCGAGATACGGATCCGGAATCAGGAACACGTTATCCGGCTTGAGATCGCGGTGGACGATGCCTTTGCCGTGCGCCGCGGTGAGCGCGCTCGCGACGCCGCGCGCGATGTCGATCGCTTCGCGCTCGGGCAGCTTGCCGCGCGCTTCGATGCGCCGCGACAACGACTCGCCTTGCAGCATCTCCATCACGAAGTACGCGCGGCCGTCGCTGGCGTGGCCGAAGTCGAGCACCTCGATGATGCCGGGATGCTGGATCGCGCTGGCGGCCTTCGCTTCGTTGACGAAGCGCACCACGAGCTCTTCGTTCATGGTCAGCTCGGGGCGCAACACCTTGACCGCGACGGTGCGCTCGAGCACCGAGTGCTCGGCGCGATAGACCGCACCCATGCCGCCGCGGCTCAGCTCGCCGGTGATCCGGTAGCTGCCGACCATCGTGCCGACGAGATTCGGCTCCTCGCTCATCCGACTTCCAGAGGATGCGCCAACCATCACGGCCAAGCAACGCGCGCTGGGTGGGCAAGGGTAGGCGTGTGCTAGCCTGGCGGCGGATGCCGAGCTTTCAGCGCCACGTGTTTGTCTGCATCAACGAGCGACCCGCTGATCATCCGAAGGGTTGCTGCAAGGCGAAGGGTGGCGTCGAGGTCCGCGACCGCCTCAAGCAGGAGCTCAGCGCGCGCGGCATCTCGAAGCTGGTGCGTGCGAATAATGCTGGCTGTCTCGATCAGTGCGAGCATGGCGTGAGCGTGGTCGTCTATCCCGAGCAGGTTTGGTACGGCGGGGTCACCGTCGACGACATCCCCGAGCTGGTCGACAAGCACATCGTCGGTGGTGAGGCTGTCGAGCGCCTCATGCAGCCGAACCAGCCGCACCTGGGCGACCAACGCACGTTCGCGAAGCTCAGCACGGAGAAGACGAAGTGAAGCGGCTCGCGATCGCGACACTGGTTGTCTCGATCGCGAACGTCGCGTACGCGGATACGCCTGCGGCCGCAGAGCCCGATACGTGCACCACGGACAAGACACGGCCGGGCCCTCGCTGCGACGAGATCGCCGACGTCGAGAGCCAAGAGGCGAACCTCGAGTCGAAGGAGCAGCGCAAGGGTTTCGCGTTCTCGGTCGCGATTGGCGGCGGCATCATGATGGGCGGTGACATCGGCGTTGGCCGCGGCCCGTCTCTGTCACTTCGACTCGGCCACGTCGCGACCCGCAAGACGAACATCACGTTCGAGCTGACGCGCGGCGAGGGTTACCACAAGGCGTCGATCGACGGCCCGACGTTGTCCGACAGTGACACGGCGTTCTTTGTCGGTGCTCAGCGGTTTGCGAAGCGAGCATTTTGGGTGCGCGCGGCCGGCGGGCTCACGGCGTTCGTCGAGGACGCGATGAAGGATGGTACCGGCGGCGCAGCGCCGATCCTCGGCGTCGGCGGGCTCCTCGGCGCCGGTGCAGACATCTTTCGCTTGGGACGATTTCTACCGGTGATAGGCGTCGAGGCCTTTGGCATGGCGTCTATCAGTCGCGACGGCTTCAAGCTGCACGGCGCGTTTGGTCTCGGCTTCTCCTATTACTAGTGCGCTGCCTCCGAAGTTCGGCGATCAGCAGATCGAGATCGAATCCGAGCGCGATCGATCAGTTGGGTCGCGCCGAGGTCGTGCAGGACTTCAGATCCAGGGCACTAGTGACGCTCTTCGTCGAGCACGAGATCGACCTGCTCGCTCGCCACGTTCGCGCGGCCGACGCGTCCGCGGCCGAGCTTCGCGTCCTTGCTGCCGACGAGCTGCGCGCCCGAGTGCGTCTTTAGCGTGTAGCGACCGCTCGCGTCGGTGCGCGCGGTCTCGGTCTCGCGCTCGCCGAGCACAGCGGTGACGCGTGCGCCGGCCACTCCGTCACCACCGGCATCGCGCACGACACCGGTCACCGTCTTCTCGCGCGGCGTGCCGATGTCGACCTCGATGTACGCGGTGCGATCGGGCTCGACGACGACGTTCTGCTGCACGAGCTTGTCGCGATGACGGACCGCGAACGTCAGCGTGCAAGCCGGCGCGCGCTCGATCGTAAAGCTGCCGCCGATCACGGGCACGATGCGCGTCTCGTGCGGGATCAGTTGTGGTTGATCCTGCGGGCCGCAATGCATGAACGACACCTCGACACTGCCGGTGACGAGCTCGGTCGCCGTGCCGACGATGCGCCCGGTGCCGCCGAGTGCGAGCCGCATGTCCTGGCGCGGCGCGACGACGACGGTATCGACGATCCCGAGCCCGGGCGCGGACGCGGTGATCCGATAGCGCGCGGGCGGCATGTCGTAGACGTGCCAGTTGCCCGCGGCGTCGGCGCGCTCCTGTTGGCCGCTGACGAATGGATCGAGTGCGCGCACGTCGATGTACGCGAGCGGCACCGGCATGCCGCGCGCGTCGACGATCACGCCCGACATATCCGGGCGCTGATCGGGCAGGCGCAGCACGACGTCGGTGTAGCGCTTGCCGTCGCGGCACTCGAAGGTCTTCGGCCCCGAGGGCGGCGAACGCCATGGCCACGCGCGTAGCGTGACCGGCCCGACGTCGGTGGTCGCGAGCCGGAACGTGCCCGCGTCGACGCGGCCCGCGGGGCCGAAGCCGTCGCGGCGCACGCCCATGCGCTCGATCGCGCCGTCGGGTGCCGGTGCACCTTCGCTATCGACAACGCGGCCGCTGATGATGCATCCGCGCACGAGCGGCATCGTCAGCTCGCGCTTCTCGCCCGCGCGGACCTGCACCTCGATCGCGTTTTCGACGGTCGTGTAGTTCGGCTGAAACACGTCGACGATGTAGTTGCCCGGCGGCACGCGCAGCTTGACGTAGCCGTCGTCGTCGGAGCTGCGCGCGATATCGGTGCCGAGCGCCGGGCGCAGCGCCGGTGGCTGCGTCGCGCGCGGCGCCGCGAAGAACGTGTCCTCCCAGCGCAGGCGCACGACCGCGTCCTGGATGTCGTCGCCGTCGGCGGCGTAGATGTCGCCGACCACTTCGGCGAACGGCGTCACGTTGAGCTCGATGTCGGTGAGGTCCGCGCGCGCCTCGAGCAGCGGCATCAGCGCTTCGTCGCGTGCACCGACGAGCTCCGGCCGCGGCGGATTCTCGAGCCGCACGCGATCGGGAAACCCCACCGACATCACGGTCTCGCTTCGCACGACCGCGCGATAGCTGCCCGGCGCGACGCGCAGCTCGAACGCACCGCCTGCATTCGCGCGCGCGGTGTGCTCGCCGCTCGCGCTGATCAGCACGACTTCGACATCGCCGACCGGCTTGCCGCTCGTCTGATCGATCACCGTGCCTGCGATCTTCACGCTCGTCGGCGCGGTGGGCGCTGTCGGCTTCGCCGGTGGTGCGCTCGGTGCTGCACGCTGGTCGTCGCCGCAACCCATAGCGCCGAGCGCGCCCAACGCGACCGACGCGAGCACGTGCGCGTGACGAGCCATCACGATCGATCTAGCACGCGCGAATGGCGGCTACACCAGAACTTCGATAACGAGCGCGGTGATGTTGTCTTTGCCGCCGCGCTGATTTGCGAGCGAAATACATGCGTCGGCGCACTCTTCGAGATCGCCGTCGGCACACAAGTCGACGACTTCGCGGTCGCCTTCGGTGAAGTAGCCGTGCAGTCCGTCGCTGCACAGCAAGAACCGATCACCGACCGCGACATCGACATCGGCGGTGTCGACCTGGACGTAGTCCTTGTGGCCGACTGCGCGGGTGATGACGTTCTTGCCGGTTGCCTTCTCGGCTTCGGCCTTCGTCATCATGCCGTGCTTGACCTTGTAGTTGATCAGCGTGTGGTCCTCGGTCAGCTGGAGCACGTTGTTCTTGCGCACGCGATATACGCGCGAGTCGCCGACGTGAACGCCGAACGCGTAGTTCGCGCGAACGAGCAGCGCCGACAGGGTTGTCGACATACCCTTCTTCTCGGGGTCGAGCTCGGCCATGCCGTAGACCATGTAGCAAGCGCTCTTCACGCCGCTCTCCAACAGTCGGCGGATCTCCCACACGCACTCGGTCTCGCCGAGCGCGATGCGTTCGACCAAGCGGTCCAGATCACGCTGCGCGCCGTAGACCCACGATCGCAGCTGGTCGACCGCCTCGCGACTAGCAATTTCTCCCTTGTTGTGGCCGCCGACCCCGTCGGCCACGACGTAGAAGCCTCGCGCATCGTCGCGAAAGAACGCGTCCTCGTTGATCTGACGCCTGCGCCCCACGTCAGTTCTGGCGACAGAGAGGAGCTTCAAAGTGCCTCTGTCGAGCATCGTAACATGGCGGCAATCCAATCGGCTTGCTAGGCTGGTTTAGTGAGCGAAGGGCCCCAGCTCGCAGCTGTGCTGCGCGAGCGTTCGAGCGAGATCCTGGCAGGGTGGATCATTCGCTTCGAACGGTCTTCGTTGCGGTTCCGGCGCGCAACCAAAGCCGCGACTCACACGGCGCAGGTCGCGAGCCTCGTCGAAGCATTGACCGAGGCGGTCCACGGCGGCGATGGCCCGCTCAAGCCCGGCTCGGACGCGACGCGCGAGCTCGAACGCAGCTGCGCGTTCCTCGGCGCGCAGTTCGCGAGTGAAGGCGCGACCGGCTTTGACGTCGCCGCGCTGCTGCTCGAGCTCCGCGAGGTGCTCGCGAGCATGGTCACCGATTCAGACTCGAGGATACTCACGCACCTGTTCGAGTGGCTGACCGTCGTCGCGCTCGATTCGTTCTCGGCCTCGGGGCTACAGTCGCTGCGCGAGCAAACCGCGGAGCAACTCGATTCCGGTACGCCCGTGATCGAGGTCCTGCCGAAGGTGCCTGCCGTGCTGCTCGTCGGTGCGCCGAGCGGCAACTTGATCGATGGCCTGCTCGCACGCGCGTGGATGCTTGCGGTCGGTACCGGCGCGCCGTGCCTCATCATCGACTGCGGCGGTCTCAGTACGTCGGGTGAGAAAAATTTCGAGCGCGGTTATCGCGGTTTTCTCGAGCAGGCCGAGGGCAGTGTCCTTCAGGTCCTGTTATCCAACGCACGTCGTCCGCTGCGAGAGTTGGCGGCAAAGCTCACCGGCGAGAGCAATTTGTCGTTCCAGCACTTCGATCGCTTCGATAGTGCCGTCGCACACTCGCTCGAGCGTGCGGGTCACTTATTGATGCGTCGAAGTTGAGTCGGCCGCTCTCGTGATACGCTGTTGATCCGGTGGGAGGAACCTTCCCGATCGGCTTTGGCCGCTATCAGCTGGTCGAGCGTCTCGCCATGGGCGGGATGGCCGAGCTGTTCGTAGCGACCTCGCCCGGCGAGCACGGCTTTCAGAAGAAGGTCGTGATCAAACGCCTGCTTCCACACCTGTCTGCAGACGACACCTACAAGGCAATGTTCATCGACGAGGCGAAGCTCACCGCACGGCTCGTCCACCCAAAGATCGCCCAGACGTTCGAGCTCGGTCGCGTCGACACGTCGCTATTCATCGCGATGGAGTTCGTCGATGGCATCGACGTGCTCGCGCTGCTGCGCGAATTCGCATCGCGTCGGCGCCGGGTCGAGCCGCAGCTCGCGGCGTGGATCGCGCACGAGGTGCTCGACGCGCTCGACTACGCGCACAGCCTCGGGGACGAAAGCGGCACGTCGCTCGGCATCGTGCATCGCGACATCTCGCCGTCGAACGTGCTGCTCAGCGTGCGCGGTGACATCAAGCTCGTCGACTTCGGCATCGCGCGCGCGATCGATCCGGACCGCGCGCACAAGAGCAAGTCCGGCACGCTCAAGGGCAAGTACGGCTATATGTCACCCGAGCAGGTGATCGAGCTGCCGCTCGACGGCCGCAGCGACGTGTTCTCGGTCGGCGTCGTGCTCGCCGAGCTGCTCACCGGCCGGCGGTTGTTTGCCGCGGCGAACGAGCTCGACGTGCTGCTGATGGTGCGCGACGCCAAGCTCACTCGGCTCGACAAGTACGGCATCGATATCGAGCCCGGGCTCAACGCGATCGTGCGCAAGGCGCTCAAGAAGCCGCTCGAAGAACGCTGGTCGGGTGCAGCGGCGTTCCGCGACGCGATCGGCGAGTGGTTGTTCGATCACCGCCATCGCATGACGCCGAAGCACGTCGCCGATGTGGTCGCTGACCTTCGCGAGGCGGTCACCGCGCGGCGCCACGCGGCCGCGATGGAGGGGCACCAGGGCGAGACCGGCGTCGTTGCCCAGGCGCGCGTGCACAGCGAGAATCTCGAGTCGATCCCGAGGATCGAGATGGACGAGGACGCCGACGTCTCGATGCCGGTGATCTCGGTCAGCTACGACGCCGAGACGTCGGAGCCAAAGCAGCGGCCGATTTCGGTGAGTGACCTCGCCGCCGCGCCCGCACACGTGACGCCCGCGCCGCGGTCGCCCGAGCCGGCGGTGCTAGGCGGCAAGCCGCCATCGATCCAAGTGCCGGCGACAATTCCGCCGGTCGCTCCACGCACGCCGCCGAAGGGCACGCCGATCGCGCCGCGGGCAAACCGGAGCGGCGGGTTCCCGCCGGAGCCCGTACGCGGGCGGTCGCCGAGCAAAGACGGCATCATCGACGTGCCGATCGCCGACACGATCAGTGCCGCGGTCGAAGCGATCGTGCTTCCCGACGAGGCGCGCGAGGAGATATCGAATCCGCACTCGTTCGACGATCTCACCGAGGATCCGCCGGGGAGTCGCTCGCGCGACATCAAGCTGCCGTCGGCGGAGGACCTCAAGCGCAAGAAGCCGCCGACGCCGCCCGCGCTCGCTGATATCGCCGAGCCGCCCGACGACGCCGGTGAGTTCTCCGTGACGTCGCCGCTGCGCGTGTTGTTCCGGCTGATGACGGCGCGCGCGACGGGCCTGCTCGTCGTTGCGGTCGGCGGCATCAAGAAAGAGATCTACGTACGCGACGGCCAGCCCGAGTACGTGTCGTCGAACGTCGCGAGCGAGCTGTTCGGCAATTACCTCGTGACGAAAGGCGTGCTCTCCGACGGCGAGCTCGCAATGGCGCTCGCGATGATGCCGCACTACGGCGGCAAGCTCGGCGACACGCTCGTCGGCCTCGGACTACTCAAGCCGCTCGAGGTGTTCCGCCACCTCACGCGTCAGGTCCGCACGAAGATCATCGACGTTTGCACCTGGAACAAGGGCGGGTTCGCCTGGTATGCGGGCCGCGAGAATCCGCGCGAGGCGTTCCCGCTCGACTTCAATGCATTCGAGATCCTCGGCGCCGGCGCGATGGCGCTCGCCGAGGAAGTCGTCGATGCGTGGGTGGCGAGGCACGGCACGCAGCGGCTGCGGGCATCGCGCACGCGCCGTGTCGGTCCCGAGCGCTTCGAGGTCAAAGGCCTCGTCGAGCTGTTCGAGCTGCTCGACGGCAAGATCACGGTCAACACGTTCGTCGAGCACGGCCACAGCCGCGACGACAAGAACCGGATCGCGCGCATGCTGTGTCTGCTCGAGGCGTGTGACCTCGCGCGACCCGCGTAGCGGTTACTCGTCTTCTTGCGTGACCAGCCACTTCTTCACGTGCGGGATGCGCGGCACGACGATCGCGTACACCGTGCCCATCACGGCGATCAGGTACCAACCGAATCCGATCACCATGCCGAGGGCAGCCGCAAACCACACGGAGGCGGCGGTCGTCAGGTTCTTCACCTTGTTGCCATCGCTCTTCAGGATCATGCCGGCACCGAGGAAGCCGACGCCCGACACGACCTGCGCAGCGATGCGTGCCGGGCTGCTCGGATCGATCGCCTGCGAGACAAACGTGAACAGACACGCACCGGCCATCACGAAGCAGTTCGTGCTGATGCCGGCCGGCTTGTTGCGCAGCTCGCGTTCGACGCCGATCGCGGCGCCCAGCACGAGGCAGATGCCAAGACGGAGGGCGAAGTCGAGCTCGTTCCCGTGAATCACCAATTCCATGCTCGCTCTCTAGTACGAGCACGCGCGCACGGCTAGTCCGGCGCGATCGGCAACGTGAAGCTGAACGTCGCGCCGCGGCCCGGCTGGCTCTCGACCCACACGCGCCCGCCGTGCGCTTCGACGATGCCGCGCACGATATAGAGGCCGAGCCCCGAGCCTGACTTTGCATGGTCGGGACCCGACCAGTACGGATCGAACAGGTGTGGCAGCACGCTGACCTCGATGCCCGGGCCGGTATCCGTGACCGCAAATCGCACGAAGTCTCCGTCGCGCGAACCGCGGATCGACACCGTGTCTCCGGCGCGGCAGAACTTGAGCGCATTGCCGATCAGATTGCCGAACACTTGCAGGATGCGATCGCGATCGCAGGCAACGTGAATGCCGGCGACGGTCGATTCGTGGGCGAGTGTGATGCCGTTTTCCTCGGCGAGGGGTCTGTGCAGCTCGATCACGTCGGTGAGGACTTCGTCGATCAGCTCGCGCTTGGTCTCGATCTGAAACCGCCCGGCACGAATGCTCGCGGTGTCGAGCAAGTCGTCGATCAGGTTCTCGATGCGCATCGACGCGCGGTGGATCATGTCGAGGTGCCGCCGCGCACGCGGATCGCCGTCGACGTGTCCCATCAGCAGCGTGGCGCTCAGCTGCACGGTGCCGAGCGGGCTGCGCAGGTCGTGGCCGACAACCGCCATCATGTCTTCACGCGTGCGCACGGCGGCGCGGAGGTCTTCTTCCATACGCTTGCGGTCGGTGATCTCGGTCGCGATGCCACCTACGAGTGGCGGATCGGCCGGAATCGGAAACTTGATCGACAGGAACGTGCGCACGCCGTCGGGTGACGGCACGACCTCCTCGGCCTCGATCGCACGATTCTCTTGCAGCACGAGCTGATCGTGCTCCTGATGCTGCGCGGCGAACTCCGGCGGCAGGATCTCGTCGGAGCGCTTACCGACGACGTCGTGCTGGCTTCCCAGTGCAGCTGCGAGCCGATGGTTCGCGAGCACGATGCGACCCTCGTGATCCTTCACCCAGATTGCAGCGGGCGAGTGCTCGATGATCGACCGCAGGCGGGCCTGCTCGATCCGCAGCGCATCCTCCGCGCGCTTGCGGCCGCTGACGTCGACGACGATGCCGCCCACGCCGATGATCACATCGCCCGCCCGCACTGGAAAGTAGTTCGCGATCAGCCACCGCGTATCGGCAGGCGCCGGTCCCGGCACCTCGAGCTCGATGTTGAGGAGCGGCGCGCCGGTATCGATCACCTGACGCAGCATCGCCTCTACCTGCGGCACGAACACGGGCGGCAACACCTCCGCGACCGTGCGGCCGATGTGGTCGGCGAACGGCCGTTGGTTGATCGCGGCGAGCGCGTTGTTGATGCGCACGTACCGCAGGTCGCGATCGAGAAACGCGATGCCAACCGGAGAAGCGGCGAGCAGCGATTCCAGCTTCGCGAGCGTGCGCTCCCGATCGGCGACGAGCTGATCGTATTGCCGTCCCATCGTGGCGACCGCGCGCTTCTTCTCCGCGGCGTAGCGCTCGACCGACGCGCGGATCGAGCAGTCAATGCAGCGATGCAGCGCCTGCATCGACCTCAGCGACACATCGAGATCCGTGCGACCGAGCACGTCGAGAATGCACTCGCGCAGGAGCGACAGCTCGTCGACGAGCGCAGGCAAATCGAAGCCATCGCCGAGGCGGTTGGTTGCGTGCCGCTGCGAGCTCGGTAGCTCTTCGGTTTGGGGGCGGCGAACCTCGCTCTGTTCGACGGTGTCGGCGATCTCGTCGAGCACTTCCGGGATGTGGTCGACGAGCACGGGCGCGGGGAGCCTGCGCGCACCGGGCAGCTCTCGCACACGTTGCTGCCACTCTGCGAGAATCTCTGCGCGCGCCTCGCGGAGAAAGGACCGAACATCCGAGGCTCCGTGGGCGGTCTTCACGCGCGCCATGACGAGGAATACGTACGTGCAGGTGTCGAGCCGGAACGCTCGCCTTCGCTAATCCGGCCATCCGGCTTACGTTCGCGGAACCACGAGGTCGGCGACGACGGGCAGGTGGTCGGATCCGACGTCGCGCGCGATCTCGCGCCCACGCACGCCCAGCGCGCACGAAACGAGAACGTGGTCGATCGGGATCCGCAGCACCGTCGACGCGGCGGGGAAGCTCGCCTGCAGACCAAAGCCCGCGCGCGTGTCGCACAGCCCAGACGCCCCGATGAAACGGCGAAACGGTCGCGACCACGGCGTCGCATTGAAATCGCCCATCACGATCACGGGCGGGCCGAGCGAGCGCGATCGCTGCGCGACCGCATCGAGTTGCGAGATCAGCATCGCGAGCGGCTCGGCGCGCACCGGGGGAATCGGATGCGTGAGGACGATCCCGAGCGGACTGCCGGCCACGTCGACCGTCGCGACCACCGTTGGCAACGACGAGCCGAGCTGCTCGGTCGCGCCGGTCAGCTGCATCCGCGAGTAGAGCGCGATACCGAAGTTGTCGTCGCGCGGGGTCTCGATGCGATGCGGGTAAGCGGTGACCGCTGGCGCGAGCGCGGCCAGCCAGCGATCATCGACCTCGAGCAGACCGACGATGTCGGCGTTGGTGTCGGCGATCAGGCGTTTCACGTCGTCGAATGCCGAGCTCGACGTGTGCACGTTGAGCAGCAACACGCGCATGGGCGTGCCGTTCGCGGGCATCGACTGCGCGCTGCGCGACAGGTCGGGCAGCACGTGCATGGCGTTGAGCAGCGTCGCGATCAACGCGGCATCGAACCAGCCGCGCATGCGCAGTGCGGCGCACGCACCCACGACGAGCGCGCCCGCCCAGACGTACTGGAAGCGGAAGTGCTCGAAGAGCACGAACGGCCACGCCGGCACGAGCGGCAGCAGCACGGAGGCGACGACGCCGACCGCAGCAACTGCGATGGCACCGGTAGCAAGCCTACGTAGACGGACGTGCACGCTACGAGAACGCTAACGCGCGGCCTTCTATTCGGTCATGACACAGGTGGTCG
>DATDCH010000724.1:0-2608 GCA_036524455.1 Kofleriaceae bacterium
TCGCCGGCGAGCGTGAGCTCGTGATTCGTGCGGCCCATCGGCAGCGCGGTCTCGCGCCATCCGCCGAGCGATCCGTCGGCGCCGACTTGCGCAGCGAAGACCTGCGCGGTGCCGGGCGCGCCGAACACGGTGGCGCGACCACCCGCGACGAACAGCCAATCGTCGACGCCGATCGCTTCGCCGAATCCCACGGCGGTCGGTAGCGCGGTCGTCGCACTCGCAGTGCCGCCGGCGATCGGGGCGACGAACACGTCGGCGACCGCGCCCTGCGCCGGATCGTGATAGCCGCCGAGCGTGAACACGTGATCTGCGGTGAACGCGTATTGCGCCTGCGCGCGGAAGTCGATGCCGAGCTCTTCGACGCTCCACGCGAGCGCGCCCGCGATCGGCGAACGCAGCGCCACCGTCGCGTTGCCGTTCATCGGTAGGCGCGTGTCCATCAGCAGCAGCGTGGCTTCGTGCACGGTCGCTTCTGACGACACGACCGTATCGGGCAACGCACCGAGTGAGGCGAGCGCGCCGAGCTGGCCGGTGTCGTCGAGCGCCGCGCTCCACACCTGGCGGCCATGGCTCGCGTCGTCATAGAGGCCGTCGAGGACGTAGAGCGTGCGGCCGTTGCTCGTCGCACTGCACTCGGTGACGCCGCTCGGCAGCGTGCCGGCGAGCTGCCACGGGCCAAGCACGCCGTCGGCGATGCGCGCGGCGTGGATCTCGGCGGTCTTCACGAAGCTGCCGCCGGCCATGTGGTTGCCGCCGATCACCAGCACCCAGTCCTCGATCGCCGAGCTGCAGTGGTTCGCGCGCGGTGTCGGCAAGGCGGCTACGGGCTGCCACGTACCGAGCTCGCCGGTCGCGAGCGACTTCGGAGGCCCCTGGGTACACGCAACGAAAATTAACAATAGGGCGATGCGCATCGCGCGCACGCTCGCTCGCGCGACCTCGTCGAGCAAGCGTGGCGTTGTTGCAGCTACATGACCTGTTGCAGCGCGATGACGATCGCGGTCGATCCTGTGGCGCCCGCGCAACGGCACGCGACGGCACGCCGCGCGAACTCGGTGAAATCGTGCACGCGTAACTGGGCTTGCCAATTGCTTGGGTCGCCGAGAATGCGCGCGGCCGTCCTCTCCGTGGCGCTCGCTGCTTGTGCGTACAGCCCGGGGTCGTTCAGCCATTACCGGCAGGACTTCCCCGGGCAACGCACGACGGTGGGCTGCATCGATGTTTCCGTCGAGCGTCGTCCCGACTTGACCAGCGGCGGCACCGTACTCGCGTACGAGTTCGGCAATCGCTGTGATCATCCGGCGACGATCGACTTCACCCGGGCCAAGGTGCTCGCCCGCACGTTCAACGGCGTAGATCTGACGCTGTCGGCGTTCGACCCCGAGTGGCAGATCAAGCCGCAGCAGCTCGACGGCCGCTCGATCGGCGCCGAGGCGATCGCGTATCCCTCCGACGAGCGGCTCGCCGAGGTGTGCGTCGACGTCGCGTCGATCACCGCCCAGACACCTGCGCGCTGGCTGTGCTTCGGCAGCAACCTGCCACCCCCTCAGATCGCGGAGGCCGTGCGATGAGATATTTCCTTCTCGCAGCGCTTCTGCTCGTCGATCCGCAACCGGTTCACGCCGGCTCGTCGTGCGGCGGCGGCGGCGGCGGTGGCGGTGGCTCCAGCGGCGGCGGCGGCTCGTCGGGCGGCGGCTCGTCGGGCGGTGGCGACAGCTCGTCGTCATCGTCGTCGTCGGATAGCAGCTCGTCGGATAGCGGATCGAGCGCAGGCGGCTGCATCGACGACACCGACGTGCACGGGTTTCGGCGCTGCACGAAGTTCGGCGTGTGGGGCAAGAACATGCGGATCCCGCGCTTCTTCATCGAAGCTGGGTCCAACGTGCGCGCCTTCAACAGCGGCCTCGGCGGTACCAGCAACTCGATCTCGCACGGCTCGGAGCAGTTCGCGTATCGCGTCGTGATGCCAACGGCGGATGCGCAACGCGATGTCGCGATGACGTCGACCTTTCGCCTTGGCTTTGGCGTCACGCGCGGGCTCTACAGCGGGCTCGAATTCGAGATCGGTGGGCTCGTGGCTCCCGCGGCGGCAAGCGCGGAGATGACGACGAGCCCGGGCACGTTCGGCAGCCCGAACGTCGAGCAACAGCGCGGGATGGTGCTCGGCTTCACCGGCATCGGCGGCTATCGCGCGACCGGCAAGCGCGGCTCGCTGTCGATCGAAGGCGCCGGCGGGCTGCGCAGCGTGCGCTACAACTTCGTCAGCTCGTATCACAACTGCGTGACCGAATCGGACATCGTCTACACGCAGTCTGTCGTCGAGGCGCGTGCCCGTGCCGAGCTGTGGGTCAGCCCGTGGCTCACCGCCGGTGTTTCACTCGGCACGAACGTGCTCGAAAAGAACGACTGGATGGCCGGCATCTATCTCGGCGCCCACAGTCGCGCGTTCGCCGGCACGCGTTGACCGGAACGGCAGCTTAGATTTCGAGCTCGTCGCCTTCGCGGGCCGGCACCACGCCGATGCCATGTGGCTCGAGCATCGCCGCACACGCGGCGACGATCTGGTCCACGTCATCGTCGGTGTAGTCCTGATCGTAGTGGAACGTGA
>DATDCH010000725.1:0-7850 GCA_036524455.1 Kofleriaceae bacterium
CACGATGTTGCCGACGTAGATGCGCAGGCCGCCGCCAACGTTGCTGCGGAACCAGTGCGCGCCGTCGTGCTGCGTCGGCAAGTAGTCGCGCGTCTCGTCGTCACGCCAGTGAAAGCCGACGTAGCCCGCGTCGTAGAAGCCGATCGCGCGAAACGTGAACATCCACCACTTCGCGAGCTGCAGCGAGTACTCGGCGCGGCCCGCGAGGCGGCGATCGCCGCGGAACATGTCGACCGGATAGCCGCGCAGATCGACCACGCCGCCGAGCGTGAGCTCCTCGTGAAACGGCAAGTGGCGCCCGATGCCCATCGACGTGCGGAACTCGAGCTGATGCTCGTGCGCGAACCTCTGCACGAAACCCTTCGCGTGCTCGGCCTCGGCGAAGAACCGCCAGCTGTAGTACGCGCGTGCCGCTGCGAGCTGATAGCCGTACGAGTCGAGACCGGGAATGCTGATGTCGGTGATCAGCTGGAGATACGGTCCCCAGCGCACGCCGTAGCGATGCTGGCGATGATCGATCGTGAGCCGGGTCTGGATCGTGTTGTCCCAGCCGTCGCGTTCGGGCCGCACGGTGAAGTCGGTGAACTGTGCGTAGCCGGGCTTGAACCGCACGTCGCCGACGAGCCACCAGCGAAACCGCCAGCCGAGCAGGACGCCGATGTCGACGAACGTCCACGTCGTCGTGCGATCGATCGTGTAGTCGGTCGGCGCGTCCGGATCGTTGCGATACTCGTCGATGCGGCGGTGCACGAAGTAGAGATCGAAGCGCAGTTGCAGCTTGGTGCCGCGAAACGACGGATCGAGATACGTGCCGAAGAACAGCGAGCTGACGTTGCCGTACTGACCGTAGAGCAGCAGCTTCTTGTCCTCGCCGAACAAGTTGTTCTCGGCGAAGCCGACGCCGACCGACCAGTTGTCGGGCAACAGATAGATCGTTGGCGCGGCGACCCACGAGTGCTTGTCGTCGAGCGTCGCGACGAGGATGACGCCGTTCGGCGCGTCCTCGAGCCACACCGTGACCGACTTGAATAGCTCGCTCGAGAGCAGCGCGGCTTGCAGCTGCGGCAGCATGTCGACGCTGATCGGATCGCCGAGCGACACCCGCGCGAGCCGCATCGCGGTCGGCCCCGTCGTCTTGCTATCGCCTTGCACGCGCACGCCGACGAGCGGCTTCGGCTCATCCGCAAGAGCCGGCGCCGCCGCGAGCGACGCGACGACCACGAGCAGCGCGCGCAGGGGTTACTTCTTTTTCTTGCTCGGAAGGATGCCCATCAACTTGCAGATGATACCGAGCATGATCTCGTCGGCGCCACCGCCGATCGACAAGAGGCGCGTATCGCGATACGCGCGTGCCGCGACGTTGTCCCACGTGAAGCCCATGCCGCCCCAGTACTGCAGGCAGGAGTCGGTCACCTCGCGCACGAGACGGCCGGCCTTCACCTTGGCCATCGACGCGAGCAGCGTGACGTCGGCGCCTCCGACGTATTCCTCGACCGCGCGATAGATCAGCGAGCGCAGCGCCTCGACCTCGATCTTCATCTCCGCCATGCGGAAGTGAATGACCTGGTTGTCGATCAGCGGCTGGCCGAACGTCTGGCGCTCTTTGCAGTACGCGATCGTCGCGTCGATCAGACCCTCCATGCCACGCAGCGTGCCGACCGCGCCGCAGATGCGTTCCTCCTGGAACTGCACCATCTGCATCATGAACCCCATGCCCTCTTCGCCGATGCGGTTGCGCTGCGGCACCCGCACATTTTCGAAGAACACCGGGCAGGTGTCGCTCGCGCGCATGCCGAGCTTGTCGATCTTCGCGCCAACCTCCACACCCTTCGCCTTCGCCGGGATGACGACCAGCGTCTTGTTCGCGTGCGGCGAGCCCTCGCTCGTGTTGACGAGCGTGCAGAACCAGTCGGCCCGCGCGGCGTTCGTGATCCACATCTTCGAGCCGCTGATCAAGTAGTCGCTGCCGTCTTTGCGCGCGACGGTCTTGATCTGTGCGACATCGGAGCCACCCGACGCCTCGCTGACCGCGATCGACGCGATCTGCTCACCCGCGATCACGGGCGCGAGAAACTCCTGCTTGAGCTCGTGGGCTCCCCACCTAGCCAGCGCCGGTGTGGCCATGTCGGTCAAAACGCCGAGCGCCATCGGGATGGAGCCCGACGCACAGGTGCCCAGCTCCTCGGTCACCACCATCTGGTAGGAGTAGTCGAGACCCATCCCGCCATACGCTTCCGGCTTGTTCACCCCGAGCAGGCCGAGGCGGCCGGCCTTCTTTGCCACTTCGTGCGCAGGGAATGCGCCTTCGCGCTCCCACTTATCGACGTGCGGGTTGATCTCTTTCTCGACAAAGTCGCGAACCGTACGGCGCAGCTGCTGGTGCTCTTCCGTGAAACGCATCGGGGGCGACCGTACAGGAAGTGTGAGTAGGTGTCATCTGCGCCAAACTTGTCCGGTTTTCGTACACGGGACGGTTCACATGTGCAGATGTTTTTTCTTTGATCAGAAGCGCCCGCCTATGGGAGGTTTCGATCGTTCGGGAGTAACGTTACCGAGGCCTACTTGCTGCCGATCATTCTGAAAATTCGCTTGATGAGCGCGGCTGCCGCGAGCTGGACCGCGGTTGCGTCTCCGGTGCCGCTGCCCGCGGAAGCCGTCGCGACGCTGTTCGCGACGAAGTCTGCTGGACCGGTCGAGGTCTCGCTCTACGACGAGAACGATCATCAGAAAGGTCGCATCGCGATCTGGCGTGATGGTTCCGTCGACGAAGAAACGCGCGGCGTGGTCAAGCGGCTGTTCCGTTGCCGCAGGACTTTCCGCGAGGCGATGATGCACAAGGGCACGCTCGGCATGCTCGCCGACGTCGCCGACCGCTACGAGGGCAAGACGATCGAGTACATCTCGGCGTTCCGCGTGCACCGCGGCGAGTCGCGTACGTCGCCGCATCGTGATGCGCGCGCCGTCGACTTCCGGATCCGTGGCGTCGCGCTGCGGGAGATCCGCGATTACCTGTGGCGCAACTACTCCGAAGTCGGCGTCGGCTGGTACCCGGAAGGCCAGTACATTCACATCGACGCGCGGCCGACGCTGCACGACATGTCGTGGACGTTTGTCAAAGGCCGCAATCGCTATCATCCGTACTGGGCCGAGCTCGCACGCCGAACGGCCGACGAAATTCCGGCCGCCCACGCGCGCCGCTCGGGCTCGTAGTACGTTGCGCGTGTGATCTCGCGGTTCGCGCCGTCGCCGACGGGCGAGGCTCATCCCGGCACACTGCTGTCGGCGCTCCTCGTCTGGCTCGACGCACGCGCGCGCAGTGGGCAGGCACTGCTCCGCCTCGAGGATCTCGATCGCACGCGCGTCAAACCCGAGTGGGCCGATCAGATCGTCGATGCGCTCGCGTGGCTTGGCCTCGACTGGGATGGCGTCGTCGTGCAGAGCGGCCGCACACCAGCGCACGAGCACGCGCTTGATCAGCTCGAAGCGGCCAGTCGGTTATATCCGTGCACGTGCAGCCGCGCGGATCGAGCCGGCGGCCGCCGCGCGCCCGATGGTGGCTGGGCGTACGAGAACACGTGCCGAGGCAAGCCGCTGCCGCCCGGCGGCTGGCGCGCCACCGACGGCAACATCCGCGCGCAGCTGCCCGACGACCGGATCGAGCTGGTCGATGACGGCGGGTTCGAGCTCTCGCAAACACCGGCGCGTGACATGGGCGATCCGATCGTGCGCCGGCGCGACGGCGTGATCGCATACCACCTCGCAGTCGTCGTCGACGACGCCGACAGCGCGATCACGGACGTGGTGCGCGGTCGCGACATCGCGCCGAGCACCGCGACGCAGATCATGCTGCAGCGGCTGCTCGGATTACCGACCCCGCGCTATCGCCATCACTTCCTGCTGCTCGAGCAGAGCGGCGACAAGCTGGCCAAGCTGCATGGCTCGATTCCGTTCAGCGCGCTGCGCGATCACTATTCGGGTCCCGAGCTGTGCGGCGCCCTCGCGCGTGCCGCGAACCTCATCGAGGAGTCCCATTCGTGCACACCGCGCGAGCTGGTCGCCGGCTTCACGTGGTCACGCGTTTCAGTGATCGATCGGCTCGCGATCTGGGACGGCCGTCTGCACATCGGGTGACGAGTCACCAGTGTGCAAAGACGGTACGCGTCACCGTTCACATAGTTCGCGTTCCTCGACGGTGGCGGCTGTCTTGCACGCGATGCGCAACCATGAGGGCACTACTCGTTTGCGTCTTGGCAGTGGGCTGTGGCGGCACGATCGACGATCCGAGCGGCGACGGCGACGGCGATGGCAGCGGCAACGGCAGCGGTAGCGGAGGTGAGAACTTCGCGTCGTGCAAGCACGTCGATGTCGTCATCGCGGTCGACAACTCGGGCTCGATGCAAGAGGAGAAGGAGCAGCTCCGGGACATCGCGTTTCCCGGGTTCGCTTCGGCGCTGATCACTATCGCCGGTGGCCTCGACGACTTCCGCGTCGGCGTGCTCGACGCATGCAACACGCCGGCGAACTTCCACACGCGCGGGCTCGGCGGCACTTGCAACTTCTCGGGCGGCAAGGTGTGGATGGAGTCTGGCTCGCCCAACCTCGTCAACGAGTTCAAGTGCGTCGGTGACATCGACTCGAGCGACATGCTGTGCGCGGGAGACAACGACGACGAGCAACCGGCGACGGCAGCCGCGACCGCACTCGAACCGATGTGGATGGGCGCGGGCAAGGCGAACGAAGGATTCATGCGCGACGACGCGCTACTCGTGGTCGTCGCGATCACCGACGAGGACGAGCAACCGGTACCCGGTGCGAATGCGCAGGAAGTCTACGACCGGCTCGTCGCGATCAAAGGTGACGTCAACAAGATGGTGTTCCTCGGCATCGCCGGCCAGACCGCATGTGACGGCGTGTACGGCAGCGCGGACGAAGCGCAGACGCTCAAGGCAGTAACCCAGCTGTTTACTGACAAGCAGCGCGGCGTGTTCTGGGATCTATGCCAGGGCAATCTCGATCAGGGCCTGACGAAAGCGCTCGAGGTGATCGAGTCCGCGTGCGAGGACTTCGGCCCGATCCTGTAGCGCTGCACGCCACTGTGCGACTCGTCGCCAGAATCGATCGCGAGTTTGCAACTCACCGACATCAGTTCGCAGTGACCGCGTAAGTCACTGCGTTACGGCTCGGCACGTTGCGGTAGCGCGCGCAATGGCGATCGTCTTGCACGAAGCGCGCAGCATGAGGGTAACAACAGGACTCGTGTGTCTATGGTTCGCGGCGTGCGGCCCGCAACCGCGATCGCATCCAATTCCGATCGACGGAGATAGCGGAAGTGGCGGCAGCTGGTTCGACGGCGCAGTCGCCACGCCGTGTCGCCACATCGACCTGGTGATCGCCGTCGACAACTCGGCGTCAATGCGCCAGGAAAAGGACGACCTGCGCGACGTCGCGTTCCCCGCGCTCGCGAATGCGATGCTCAACATCGCCGGCGGCATCGACGACTTCCGCGTCGGTGTGGTCGACGGCTGCAACACACCCGCAAACTTCCACACGAACGGCTACATCAACGGCGTCTCGGGTAGCTGTAACTTCGTCGGCGGTGAGCCGTGGATGGAGTCGAGCTCGCCGAACCTCGTCAACGAGTTCAAATGCGTCGGCGACGTCGACTCGAGCGACATGCTGTGCACCGGTGAGAACGACGACGAGCAGCCGGCGAGCGCAGCGGCAACTGCGCTCGAGCCGCTGTGGGCCGGACCCGGCAAACCGAACGAAGGCTTCATGCGCAGCAACGCGTTGCTCGTCGTCGTTGCGATTACCGACGAAGACGAAGATCCGGTTCCCGGCGCGAGCGCGCAGGAGGTTTACGAGCGCCTCGTCGCGATCAAGGGCGACGTCGACAAGATGGTGTTCGTCGGCATCGGCGGCAACCAGACGTGCGACGGGTTGTACGGCCACGCGCGTGAAGCGATGAAGCTGCGCCGGATCACGCAGAACTTCATCGACGAAGGGCGCGGCGTGTTCTGGGATATTTGTCAGGGCAACATCGAGCAGGGCCTGACCCAGGCACTGACGACAATCGAATCGGCATGCGAGGACTTCGGCCCGATTCTGTAGCTCGTACGAGCTACTCGGGAACGACGCCGTTGATCGGCACCCAGATCGTTTCGCCCGAACCACCGACCTCGAGCTCGTAGTAGCCCTGCAGCAGCTGACGAACCGTCGCCGACTGCATCAGCCCGCCCGGGCCGGGCACGAGCACGCGGCCACCCGGCGCGATCTTCGGTTGAATCTCTCCCGACGCGACACCCGACGACGACGAGCTCGAGCTCGACGAGCCGATATGCGACATGCCGATGCCCATGATCGCGCCACGCGGCTCGGGTGGCGTCGGCTTCGCATCGCTGGCCACCTCGTCGAGCGTGTCACCGGGGAGCGTTGTATCACCGCTACCGTGCGGCACGTCGATCGAGCCCGCACGCCGCATGGACGGTGGCGGTACCGGTGTCTGGATCACGCGATGTGGATCGGGCGCCTGCTCGGGCGCGGCAGCCGCATGACCCGGCGCGGTGGTCTTCTCGGCGCGATCAGCGGCCGCCGGTTTGTCCTTCGACTTGACGACGATCTCGCCCGACGTTTCGACCTGTGGCTGGGTCTGTGCGCGCTGCTTCGGAGCAGGCCCGGGTGGTGTGCCGTGCGGCTTCGGCGGCGGCGGCACTTGCCGCACGGTCTCGAGCAGGTTCGTCGGCTCGGGCCGGCGCTGCCCGTCGCCGTTCGGCGGCATGCGCGGATTGCTGTTCGACGCGGTCAACTGTTGCCACGGTCGCGACCCGTCGTCGGCGACGATCGCCATGTGGCCCATCCGCACGAGCTCGACGCCGAACACGGCGCCGGCCGCCGGGTTGTACGCGATCAGCTCTTCGACGATGTTCGAGAGCATCTGCGGATCGGTGACCGCGTTCGGTGTTCCTGCCATCACCACGCGACGCGTGAGCAGGCGGGCGAGCATGCGCTCGATGCTGCGCGACACGCTGCGCACGACGCCGTCGTTGACGGAATCGAACGGCAAGCCGACAAACTGCGCGACCAGCAGCGCGGGATCCATGCAGCGCACTTGCAGCGAACCTTGCGCGCGAATCCGCACTGCATGTCCCGAGCTCGGGAGCATGAACTGCGTGATCATGTCGAACGAGACTTCGACCGGAGCCGTCAGCACGAAGTACGCAGACACCGGTCGCATCGGATCGGGCGTGCGCCAACGATGACGTCCTGGTCCGAGTCGATCGCCGACCATGAACGAAGGGCACATCACGACGAGCTCGTCATCGGAGCACGAGACTTCGTACTCCTCCGGACCGATCGGAAACGGCCAGGCGAACACTAGATGGTCCGACGCGACACCATCGCGCGCGATGACCGGCATCCAAGCGATAGTACACAATTTCCGACGAGGGAAGGTCGCCGGACGCGACGACGTAACATGCTCGACGTCCGCATCGGACCGTCGTCGGCAGACGCCTATTCAGCGTCGGCTGAGAGCGACTCGTCTGCGTCGGTTTCGGCGACCGGATGGATGCGCACTCTGCGCACGCGACGCGGCGAAGCCTCGATGACTTCGAGCACGGTTCCGTTATCAGTCGTCAGCTTTTCTCCGGCCTGTGGGATTGCTTGCGCAAGCGACATGCAGAGACCCGCGATCGTGGTGCGGTCTTTCCCGACCGGGAGATCGAGATGAAGATCGCGATTGACCTTGCGCACCGCGGCCCAGCCTTGCACGAGGATCGTGCCTTGCGGCTCGCGCACGAAGTACTGCTCCGGCACGTCGTCCTCGCTCATGATGTCGCCGACCAGCTCTT
>DATDCH010000726.1:0-3958 GCA_036524455.1 Kofleriaceae bacterium
TGCAACCGTGCACCGTGTGCCTCCGCCGCTTCGCGCAGCGGTGCAAGCTCGGGACGCTGCGACTCGGCGATCGTGTCGCCCGCACCGGCGCCCGGCGTCGACGGCATCGTCATCTGCACCTCGAGCGACGGCTCGCTCTCGCGGGTCGCGTCGAGATCCACAGGTTGCTCGGGCTTGCCGACATCGATCAGCACGACGCACAACATCCGCCGCTCGGTCGCGGTCAGCGCCGCGACGTTCGCGTTCGCAGGCCGCTCCGCTCCGGTAATCGAGCCCACCGCCGCGAGCTCGCTCGCGAGCTGCGCGCCATCTCGCGGGCGCTGGTCGGGCTGCTTCGACAGCGTGCGCGCGACGAGGTCGTCGAGAGCCTCGGGCACGTCGCTGCGCAACACGCCGACGCGCGGCGCGTCCTCGAGCAACACCTTCGCCAAGATCGCCATCACGTTGTCGCCGACAAACGGTGGCTTGCCGGTCAAGCACTCGAACAGTAAACACCCCAGCGCGAACACATCCGATCGCGCGCCCACGTTGCGCTCGCCGCGCGCCTGCTCAGGCGCCATGTACCCCGGCGTCCCCACCATCACGCCGGTGCGCGTCGACGCCACATCCGCCACGCGCGCGACGCCGAAATCGAGCACCTTCACGCGCTCGAGATCGCCATCCGTCAAAAACAAATTCGACGGCTTCAGATCGCGATGAATCACCCCACGCTCGTGTGCCGCGCCGAGCGCCTCCGCGATGCGCCGCACGAGCTCCACGCTCTCCGTCGCAGTCAACCCGCCGCGCGCGAGTCGCTGGCTCAGGCTCTCGCCGTCGAGCCACTCCATCGCGAGCCACATCTCGCCCTCCTCCGTGCGGCCATCCGCGATGTAGCGCACGATGCCCGGATGCCGCAGACCCGACAAAATCCGTACCTCGCGCGCGAACCGTGACGCCGCATCGAGTGAAGCGCTGCGCAGCACCTTGAACGCGACCGGCTCACCGGTCACGCGATCGAGGGCGCGATACACCGTGCCCATCCCGCCGGATCCGGCGACCCGCTCCAGTTCGAAGCGGTTCTCCACGACCTCCCCGGGTTTCATGCCTCGAGTAAAACTATCACGTGACTGAACGCCTCCCCGCCGAAGTGCTCGCACGTCGCGACCATCTACCGAAGAAGCCCGCCGCGGTCACGCTGACCGGCGAGCTCGTCGATCTCCGCCCGCTCGATCTCGACGCCGACGTCGACGAGCTGCACGCGGTCTCGAGCGGTCCCGACTGCGACGAACGCATCTGGCGCTTCATGTCAGGCGGTCCATTCGCAACCGCCGCCGACCTGCGCGCGTGGCTCGCGCACCAAGACGCCGCCGAAGACGGCCGGCCGTTCACCGTGCGCATGCGCGGCGCTCGCGTTGGTGTCGCCAACCTGATGGCGAACCAACCCCAGCATCTCAAGATCGAGCTCGGTAGCATTTGGTACGGGCCGATCGCCCAACGCACTGGCGCCTCCCGTGAAGTCACAACGCTGCTCCTCGGGCACGTATTCAACCTCGGCTATCGCCGCGCCGAATGGAAGTGCGACGCGCGTAACGAGGCGTCACGCCGTGCGGCCCTCTCGTACGGCTTTACGTTCGAAGGTGTGCAAGACGCCCACTACATCATCAAGGGAAGAAATCGCGACACCGCGTGGTACCGCATGCTCGATCACGAATGGCGCACCGCGCGCTCGTGACTCACATCAGCGCTTTTCGAACGTGCCGCACTCGCCAGCATCGCCTCGCACGCCGACTCGGATCGACGGCGCGGTGCACTCGAGCTCGCGGTTATGCCGACACACGGCGACCTTGCACGCGCCGACGCCTGCGCATTGCGGCCCGTCCGGTACGTGCTGTCCCGACGACAAATACGTATCGCAGCCCGGATGAACGCCGTGGCCGACGGTGATCGCGCGCGCATGACACGCGCGGTCTACGTTGTATGCGCAGCCGATCGCATCGCACTCTTCCACCTTGGGCATCTCGATAGTGATCCTCATGGGATCACCGGATGCATCACGCACGCCCGGGCGCGCGACTACGCGATCGCCGCACGCGCCGGCGCGGTGCCGACGATGAACTTCAGATTGAGATAATTGATCACGAAGTGCGCCGCGATCGGTCCACCCAAATTCCCGCTCCACTGCGCGATCCAGCCAAACGCGATACCGAGCACCAGCGCACTCACCGTCCACGGCAAGAACCGCCGTCCCGGCCCGATGTGCAGCGCCGCGAACACGATCGCCTGAATCCACACGCCGAACCACGGCAGGAGCGCGCCGCGAAACAGCAGCTCCTCGCCGATCGAGCTCGCGAGCGCCAAGATCAAAATCTCGCGCCCGGTCAGCGGTCCGAGCAGATCGCGAAAGCTCGCCCGGAGCTCGCGCGCCCACTGAAAATTCCGAGTCGCGAACCGGGTCAGCGCGACGACCGCGAGCCCGAGCGCGAGCCCGACCACGGGCCCGGCGCCGAGCTGCCACGCGTCCGGGCTGCCGCCCAACCGGTAAAGGTCCGGATCGCCGCGGCCCGCCGCGATCAAGAACGCGACAATGCCCATCGCCGCGTAGAGCCCGATGACGAGGCTCGCCCGGGACAGCGGCGGCGGTGGGCTGTGCTCGTAGGACATGGCCGAGCCTCATACTATGCAACAAAGGCCGGCGCTTGACAGACCTCGTGTCGAGCGGTACTCAAACAGCCCTTCGGCGAGAGCGATCTTGCCGAGCTGAAAACAAAATGCGCGTGTGGTGGAATTGGTAGATGGGCTAGTTTTGGTGCTAGTGGTTCACCCGCGCGGTTTGAAAACAGAATGCGCGGGTGGCGGAATTGGTAGACGCGCTAGCTTGAGGTGCTAGTGGGTAACACCGTGGGGGTTCGAGTCCCCCCTCGCGCACGAACTAAGCGGCGGAAACGCCGCTTGTTTCCTTTTCGGTGCTCGAGGTTTTTGCCACGGTTTTGCCACGGACGCCGAGCATCGCGACGATCCGGCGATCCGGATCAAGCTCGCGATGTGCAGCTTCGCGGATGTGATCGGGCAGCTCGCGGGCGTGCGCTTCCGCGACGTGCACGTAGAGCATCGTCTCGTCGATCCGTGAGCTGTCAGTGACGACGTATCGATGGCCTCACGAGCCGATGTAGATCCACACAAGCACTCGACCGTCTTCGCGCGTCTGAAGCAGTACTTCTTCAATCACGAGATCGTCGAGGACATGCCACGCGGTGCCGAAGCGCGGGCTTTCCACGTGCGTGTTTTCAAGGTGCTCGACGGACGAGAAGCGTGCTCCATCGAACATGGCAGAGTAGACGCGTGCTACCTGGCGAAAAAGCTCCGCACGCGTGAATCCGGTGGACGCGCTCGCATTGATCGCTACGGCGTACTGGCCACTGAAGGGATAACCAACGACGAGCGTGACTGTCCCTTGGGGAACGCACACTTCATCGGCGCCGATCAACTCCTCAGGCGAGTCGACAAGTCTCGGCGCATAGCTTTCACAAACGTTGTTCTCAGCAAACGGGTTGAACTTGAGGGCCGCCTGATATGCCGCCAGTTCGGCGGCATACTCGCGATTCGGTAATCGAAGGTCGACGCATGATCCTTCTGCGGGTGCGGGGTCGTCGAACGGGATGAAATCGAAGGAGTCCATCTACGCGCTCGTTGCGAGCCGGAGCCGCGAAGGATCGTCGGTCGGTGTGTTGTCGCCAAGCGAAACGAAAGATGCGCCTTGAAAGTAGATCCAGCGCGTAGCGTTGAGCGCGACCTGCGTGTTGTACGTGGCCGCGACGATTGAAGGCAGCTCCTTTTGACGAGCTGACGGTTCTCCCGCGATGCCCAACAGAAGCTGGGTCGGAGATAGTGGCACGGCCACGATCGTATCGGCGCGACCAAATCCTGGCACCCATCCGGAAGGCGGCGCGTCAGGCCCGCGCCAGTTCAAGATCACCGGATC
>DATDCH010000727.1:0-10182 GCA_036524455.1 Kofleriaceae bacterium
GGGCGTCGTCCAGATCTTCGACTTCGGCTACCACGTCGACGGCACCGCGTACATCGTGATGGAGTGTCTCGAGGGCGAGTCGCTCGCGGCGCGCCTCGACCGGTTCGGCCGGCTGCGTCTCGTCGATGCGCTGCGCCTCGCGCGCCAGCTGTCGAGCTCGCTCGGCGCCGCGCACGAGCGCGACATCGTCCATCGCGATCTCAAGCCCGGCAACGTGTTCGTGATTCGCGACACCGAGGTGCCGGGCGGCGAGCGCACGAAGATCCTCGACTTCGGCATCTGCAAGCTCGGCGATCCGGAATGCGCGACGACGACGCAGACCGGCACGATGCTCGGGACCCCGGTCTATATGTCGCCCGAGCAGTGCCGCGGTGCCGGCCGCGTCGATTACCGCTCCGACATCTATTCACTCGGCTGCGTGCTGTTCCACATGATCACGGGCCAGCCGCCGTTCGATTGCGAGAGTGTCGGCGACTACATCGCAGCGCACCTCAAAGAACCGGCGCCGGCGCCGACCTCGATCGTGCCCGAGCTGCCGCCCGCGGTCGACGTGCTGATCGCGATGTGCCTCGCGAAGGATCCCGACGCGCGGTTCAAGTCGATGGCCGAGCTGCAGCACGCGATCGAAGAGGTGCTCGCGTCGCTCGGCGACGCCGGCGCCAGCATGCCGGCGATGCCGAAGCTGCTGCACAGCGTTCCGCTCGCCGATGGGTTCAAGTCCTCATACGACGTCAACCTCGGCAACAAGCTGCGCACGGTCGATCAAACACCGGCGCCGCCATCGCATCCGTGGTTTGTCGACTCGCTGCTGCCGGTCTCGATCTCGAATCACTACGTCATCGAGAACCCGGGCCTTGGCTGGGGCAAGCGGCTCGTGCTCGTGCTCGCGCTGTTCGTCGGCGTTGCCGCTGGGCTGACCGGCACGAACCACGCACTCGAATCGGAGGCAGCCGCGCAGACGGCAGCCCCCGACGCACCGGTGATCACCACGCTCGAATCGGCGGAGCCCGCGTACACGCAGACCGCACGAGAAGTCGTGCCTCCCGAGCCCGAGCCCGAGGACATCGTGGCGGTCGAGGACGAGCCCGTGGTTGCACCGCCACCACCTCCCGCACCGACGAAGAAAATCCGAGCGGCGCGCGCGCAGCGCCCGCACGTGCAAAAGCCGGCGCGCCCGCGCCCGGTTGTTCGCAAAGCCACGCAGTCGGAACCGGAGGACCTCTATGACACCCGTTAATCGCGTCATTGCCGTCGCGCTCGCCGGTCTCCTCCTCAACGTGCCCGCCGTGCGTGCTCAGAACGCCGGCGCCGAAGCGCTGTTTCGAGAAGGCCGCACGCTGATCAAGCAGGGCAACCTCAAAGCGGGCTGCGACAAGCTCGAAGCGAGCGAGAAGCTCGAGTCGAGCGTCGGCACGCTGCTCAACCTCGGCGACTGCCGCGAGAAACTGGGCAAGCTCGCGAGTGCGTGGGCGTCGTTCCGCAAAGCCGAGGCGCTCGCGCAGCGCGACGGCAACGACAAGAAGCGGCAACGCGAGGCCGCGCGTCGCGCGCAGAAGCTCGAAGGCGATCTCGCGAACATCACGATCCAGGTCGGTCCGAAGAGCAAGAGCAACGGCCTCGTGATCAAGCGCAACGGCGAAGTAGTCGACGCCGCGGTGTACGGCAACGCGATCGTCGTCGATCCCGGCAGCCACGTCGTGATTGCCGAGGCGCCCGGCTATCGGCCGTGGAAGATGGAAGTGTCGGTTGGCAAAGGCGGCAAGCGCTGGGTCGTCGTGCCGTCGCTCGAAGCGATTCCCGAACCGCCGCGACCCGCAGCACCGGTCGTCGTCACGCCGACGCCGCCACCGCATGCGCCGCCGCCGACGGTTGTCGTCGACCAACCGGCGCCGGAACCGCGCGTGATCACCGTGCAACGTACTTGGAGTACGACGCGCGGCATCGCGGTCGCGCTCGGCGTCGTAGGCGCGGGTGCGATCGGTACCGGCGTCTACTTCGGCAATCGCGCGAACGAGCTCGCGTCGCAGTCGGATTCGATCTGCCCGACGACGACCTGCGACGATCCGGACGGCCTGCGGCTCAACGAGGATGCACGTGACCAGGCGTTCCGAGCGAACGTCCTCTTCATTGCCGGCGGCGCCGCAGTCGCGGCTGCCACCGTGCTGTGGTTCGTCGGCAAGCCCGACGAGACCACCGTGATCGCGCCTTCAATCGGTGACTCGCACGTCGGCGCTTCGCTGACCGGGAGATTCTAAAAATGCGGCGCTACCTCGTTCTGTTCGCCCTTGCCGCCTGCAGCGTGCCGGAGAAACACCCGGGCGATGCGGGCACCGACAGCTCCGGTCCCGACGGTCCGATCGAAACCACGATCACCTCCGCACCGGACGAGTTCTCCAACCAAGGCGTCGCGACGTTCACGTTCACGTCGAACCTGCCGACCGCGAAGTTCGAGTGCGCGGTCGACGGCGAGATCGCGACCGCGTGTACCTCGCCGTTCTCGCGCAGCCTCGGCGACGGTACGCACACGTTCGCGGTACGTGCGACCGATGGCGACGGCGAGAGCGACGATACGCCTGCCGAGCATTTGTGGTCGATCGATACCGTCGCGCCGACAACGACCCTCACGATGGGTCCGCCCGCCGCCGACAACAGCACGATGGTCACGTTCGAGTTCACGTCGAACGAGATGAACGTGACGTTCGAGTGCCGGCTCGACAACGGCTCGTTCATCGCGTGCAAGAGCGGCGACACGTTCGGTCCGATCGGCGACGGCGCCCACGCGTTCGCCGTACGTGCCCGCGATCGCGCTGCCAATATCGACGCGACACCGGCTGTCCACTCGTGGGTGGTCGACACCAGCACGCCCGACACGACACTGCTCAGCGGTCCGCAGAACGCGAGCCCGTCGCCATCGGCCACGTTCACGTTCATTTCTCCCGACGCGGGTGCCGGTGCAACGTTCCAGTGCTCGCTCGACAACGGTGCGTTCACCGATTGCTCCTCGCCGGCCATCTACGATGGGCTGAGCGAAGGCCCGCACACGTTCCAGGTCCGCGTCCGCGACTCCGTCGGCAACTTCGATCCGACGCCCGCGATCGATACGTGGAACGTCGACCTGACGCCGCCCGACACCGCGATCGCGAGTGGCCCGAGCGGTGCGGTCGCGCTCGCGTCGGCGAGCTTCACGTTCTCCTCGAACGAAGTCGACGTCGCGTTCGCCTGCAGCCTCGACGGTGCCGGCTTCGTGCCGTGCACGTCACCATTCAATGCGACCGGCCTCGCGCAGGGCCCGCACACGTTCTCGGTCGCCGCGATCGACGCCGCCGGTCACCAAGATCCGTCGGCCGCGACTGCATCGTGGACCGTCGACACCGTACCGCCCGAGATCGCGATCGTCGCCGGCCCCGAAGACGGCAGCACGAGCGGGCCGCGCGTGATCTTCATGTTCACGATGAGCGAGGGCACGTCGCAGTGCAGCCTCGACGGCGCCGCGTTCGGCGCGTGCGCGAGCCCGGTCGCGCACAACCTCGCCGCCGGTCAGCACACGCTGCTGATCCGCACCGTCGACGACGCCGGCAACATCTCGATGATCACGCGCACGTGGACCGTGATGTGCGGCCCGCCCGATCCGACCGGCGCCGCGCTGCTCCACCTCGACGACGGCAGTCAGATCCAGCCCAACGCCGGCGGCGGTCCGAGCGCAACGCTCGGCACCAGCGAGATGGTCGAAGCGAACGATCCGACGCCGATCACCGGCCGGTATAGCGGCGGCGCCGGCTTCGTCCCCGCCGAAGGCGATCTCATCGCGTGGCCGCTTGGCCTCCCAGCGATGACCGACATCACGATCGAGCTGTGGGCGCGACCCGACGCGCTCAGCGGTACGCGCGACGTCTTCGTCAGCGGTGATGGTCGCGTCGCGATCCGCGTCATGCAGGACAGCGCGAACACGGTGCGCTTCGTCGCGACGATGACCGAAGGCAACGGTGTCATGCACACCGTCGCGTCGGGACCGGTCGCCGCAGGCGCATGGCACTGGGTGCTCGTCACGCTCCAAGAGCCGATGCTGCGCCTGTGGGTCGACGGCACCGCGTACTCGACAGGCAGCGTGAGCCTCGGCACGCGGCCCGATCTGTCGAACCTGCGGCTCGGCGGCAACTACAGCGGCGGACTCGACGAGGTCTACATCTCGCAGAGCGCGACCATCGATGACGAAGCGGCGCTATCGCGCTACTGCCCGCTCTAACCGATCAGCAGCTTCGCGCGGCGCGTCCCGGAGATCACCGGCCGCGTCGGCAGCTGCTCGCGATAGCCGGAGACCTCGTCGGTCGCTTCGGGATTCGGCTCGCGCGTGCACCAGCCCTTGACCGTAACGAACGCCCCGGATGCAAGCGTGTACAGCGTGACGCGCAAGAACGACGTGTCGTAGTTGTGTCGCTTGAGCTTGCTGCCCGCGGCGAGCTTCAACAGATCCTGTGCGTGCATGATCGGCCGCAAGAACGCTTGGCTCGGCAGCGCGAGCCGCGGGCGATCCGGTACGACCCGCGCCGCGCCATGGTCCGAATGCAGCAGGAACGACACGCCGCCGTCGATGCGGCCGAGCTCGTGGAAGTCACCGGCGACACCGACCTCGTCGAACACGAGCAGCCAGTACACGCAGCGCTGCTGGGTCCACGGCGAGACGACAAACGCCGTCGGCTCGAGGAGTGTCACCGTGCCGCGCACCGCCGCGGGCTTGCCGTCGACGAGCGAGTCGATCGACTGGATCTTTGCGCTCGCGAGCTCGCGCTTGACCTTACGTGGATCCGGGATTCGCCCGACGAGCCCGATCACCGTGCCGGTGATCGCCGCGACGACGATCAGGAACTCCACACGGTTACCTTGTCACGAGTCGTGCAGCATTGGATCTCGGAGGAATCGTTATGCCCAAGGCGCACAGGCCGAAGAAGTCCGACTCCGACAAGTCCGATACCGCGAAGCCCGACACGCAGAAATCCAAGGCCACGAACCCAGAGACTCCGGATCGCGACGACCTCGAAGCCGAGATTCCGCAAGCACCCGCGCAAGAACCGAGTGCTGAGCCCACCGCCATCGGCGGCACACGCGGACCACGTCCTACCGTCGAGCCCGAGGTCGAATGAGTTGGTTCCTCGCGACGCTACCCAGTCGGTCATGGCAAAATGGATCCCTCGATGCGCATCGGGGAGATCTTGATAGAGCAGCGCAAGCTCCGCGCTGACGACCTGACGCGCGCGTTGAGCGAAAAGCCGGTCGACAAGCGGCTGTGCTCGTTTCTGATCGCGAAAGGCCTCGTCGATTTCGACGATGCATCGCGCGCACTCGGTGAGCAACGCGGCGCAGCTTGCGCACTCGCGAAGCATCTTGCCGGTCGCGATCCAGCACTCGCGAGATTGATTCCTGCGGAGCTCGGGCGCGGCTCGTGCGTGCTGCCGATCGGCCGCTCGAGCAAGGGCTCGGTGATCGTGTGCGTACGCGATCCGGCGCCAGCGCTGCTGCGTGCACTCGAGCAAGCAAGCAAGAGCGACATCCTGATGGTGATCACGCCGGCGAGCCGGCTGGAGAGCCTCGTCATGGAAGCGTACGGCTCGGGGTCCGCTGAGGAATTCGATGTCGACTTCGAGCTCGGGCACGACTTGCCGGCACCGCCGCCGTCGCGCGTGACACGCGGCCCACTACCGACGCCGCCGATGCCGTTCCAACGCGTCGAATCGCCGAACGCGTTTCCGCGCGCCGAAACACCGCCGCCGCTGCCACCGCTCCCCGATATGTCATCGCTCGATCCGGAAAGCATCCGGCTCTCGCTCACCGATCTCGACGACGTGCGAGTCACGAAGGATCCCGCGCAGAGCGGCTTGATCACGCGCATGGGCACCACACTGCCGCCGTCGAACAAACCGATCACGACGCCGCCTACGACGCATCCGATCTCGACGCCGCCGGCGACGCATCCGATCTCGACGCCGCCGTATACGCCGCTGCCGCCGCCGTCGGCTCTCGCCGGGATCCAGCCGAGCTCGACGCCGCCGCCTCCGTCGGCGCTCGCCGGGATCCAGCCGAGCTCGACGACGCCGCCTCCGTCGGCTCTCGCCGGCGTGAAGCCGAGCTCGACGCTGCCGCCGCCGTCGGCACTCGCCGGCGTGAAGCCGAGCTCGACGACGCCGCCTCCGTCTGCACTCGCTGCTGCTCAGCAGCAGACCTCGCCGCTGCCGCTGCCGCCGCCGGCGTCGCTGGTCGGGGTGCAGCAACCGAGGTCGCCGCTGCCGTCGGCGCTCGCCACGACGACGCAACCGAGCTCGACGCCACCACCTCCGACATCTGCACTCGCGCCGGGGACGGAACCGAGCCCACCTGCATTCGCGGCCGCGACGCAACCGAGCTCGACGCCGCCACCTCCGACATCCGCATTCGCGGCCGCAACGAACCTGCCACGCAAGACCGCGCCGTCATCGGGTCCGGCGAAGCGACCGATGTCGTTCGAGACGATGACGGTCGATCTCGCGAACGCGCAGACGCGCGAGGCCGCCACCGAGGTCGTGCTGGCATACGTCGCGACGCGCTGGAGTGCCGGCCTCGTGCTCGCGATTCGCGACAGGACCGCGATCGGCTATCGCGGCCACGGGGTTGTCGCACCCGAATCGGTGACCGTGTCACTCGGCTCGCCGTCGACGGTGCAGCGTGCGGTGCAGACGCGATTCGTGTCGATCGAAGCGCCGGCCGGCGTCGGCCAGTCCGCCCTCGTCCACGCGCTCAACCGACCGAGCACACCGGCGGCGGCGCCGGTCGTGGTCAACGGACAGCCGGTGGCAGTGATCGCGGTATCGGATCCGCTCAGCGGTCCACAAGAACTGGCAGCCGCAGATCTCGCGATGCTCGCCGAGGCGCTCGGCTCCGCGTACAAGCGGATCATGTCGGGCTAGCAAGCGAAGCCACCGCGACGCGGCGATATCGCGCTCGCTGCGACGGTTCCGATATCGCGCGGGCTTCGACGCGGCTGCCATCTCGCTGCGGTAACGTGCGCGCTATGACCACGCCACTTACCGACGCGCATCGGCTGTGGCGCGGACGCGTGTTCGCGGCAACGTGGCTCGCGTATGTCGGGTACTACTTCTGCCGCAAGCCGTTTTCCGTGGCGAAGGACGCGATCGAAGTCCAGAACGGCTGGGAGCAGGCGACGACGGTCGGCAACATCTGGGCAGCGTTTCTGATCGCGTATGCGATCGGTCAGTTTCTCGCGTCGCGGGTCGGAACGTGGCTCGGCCCGCGGCGCAACCTGCTCATTGGTATGGCGCTGTCGATCACGGTCACCGTCGCGATGGGCGTGACGTTGTCGCCGTGGGTGATGGCTGGTCTGGTGTTCGTCAACGGCCTCGCGCAGGCGACCGGTTGGTCCGGCAACGTCGGCACGATGGCGAGCTGGTTTCACAAGCACGAGCGCGGCCGCGTGATGGGCGCGTGGTCGACGAACTTTGTGATCGGCTCGCTGATCTCGGGCTTCGCGATGGGCTTCATCCTCGGCGATCAGGATGCATGGCTGCAGCCGTGGCAGTGGTGTTTCTACGTCGGCGCGATGGTCCTTACACTCGTGTGGATCCAGTTCTACCTGGCGCAGCGCAACCGCCCCGAGGATGTCGGCCTCGCGCCGATCGACGATCCCGTAACGAGGCTCGATGAGTCGAAGATCTCCGAACCGCCGTCGACCAAGCTCTCCCGCGAGCAGTGGACGAACATCTTCATCGTCGGCGGCTTCTACTTCTTCTCGAAGCTGATCCGCTACGCGGTGTGGTCGTGGTCGGCGTACTTCCTCGCGAAGAACTACGGCCTATCGGGCAAGAAGGCCGCGATCTATTCGATCGTGTTCGACGTGTTCGGTATCCCGGGCGTGTTCATCACCGGCTGGCTGTCCGACCGCTACTTCAAGAGCCGCCGCGCCGGCATCGCGCTGATCATGATGATTGGCATGAGCACCATGACCGGGTTGCTCGTCCTGTTCGGCGATCACAGCGTGCTCGTGTTCTCGATCCTGCTCGCCGGCGTCGGCTTCTTCCTCTACGGCCCAGACGCTCTACTCACTGGCGCTGGCGCGATGGACGTCGGCGGCCGCCGCGCGGCAGTGTTCGCCACCGGCACGATTGCGATCTTTGGTGCCCTCGGGCCGATCGTGCAGGAGGTGGTGATCCCCCGCATCTACAACGCGAAGGACCTGAGCCTCATTTTCACGCTGCTGTTCGTCAGCTCGATCGGCGCCTCGTGCTTCTGCGCCCTGCTCGTCCTGCGCAATCGCCGAGGCGGCAAGGGAATCTGACGTGCTAACGTGGCGCTCGCTTGCGCGAGAAATCGATCCTCATCGTGCACCCGGACCGCAAGACCCAGCGGGTCGTGCAGCGCATCCTCGGCGTCACCGGTTACCGCGTCGACATCGCCGATGACCTCGGCCAAGGCATCCGGCTGATGCAGCACCAAGCGCCGCTGCTCGTCGTCATCGACGGCAGTGCCGCCACGTCGCCGCACGCCGACGCGTTCTTTAGCGAAGCCGCAAGCCGCGGCACCGAAGCCTGCATGACCCTGCTCGCGCAGGACGCCGCCGATGTCGTGCCGAAGATCCTCACGATGGGTGCGATCACGAACCTGCTCGTCCATCCGATGCCGGTGCTCGCGGAGGAGCTGACGATCACCGCGCACAAGCTGATCCACCGCGACCTGTTCGGCGCCGACAAGTACCTCCTGTGGGGCACCGAGCTGCACGTCCACACGCTGACCAAGTCGAGCCACCGTTCACAGCTCGTGGCACAACTGGCCGACTCCGTGCGGGCCCGTGGCCAGAGTGCACGTGTCGCGTCGATGGCCCAGCTGGTCGCCGACGAGCTGCTATCCAACGCCGTTCACAACGCTCCCGTGGATAGTGCCGGCGATCACTTTCGCAAGGACCTCGCCCGCGATAGCGAGCTCGAGCTCGACGACAAACACGCTGTTCGCTTGCGTTGGGGCTGTGATGCGCGCTACCTCGCCATCGAAGTGACCGACCAGTTCGGCAGCCTCGACCGCGACACGATCCTGCGCTCGCTCGCCAAGAGCGACGTGCGGGATTCCGGTGGTGGCGCTGGGATGGGCATCGCCCTGGCGTACCGGTCGTGCGACCACCTGGTGTTCAACCTGAGCCCCGACAAGAAGACCGAGATCATCGCGCTCATCGATGTGCGCTATCCGCCGTCGGAACGCGCCCCGGTTTCGTCGTACAACGTGTTCGTGGAGCGCAGCCCATGAGCCGGCTTTCAGTGCAACCCGGCGACGGCGCGCTGATGCTCGCGGGCGCGATCGACGAGACCGCCGGCCTCATGGAGCTGCTCGCACGCGCTTCCGGCGGCCGGCTCGTGCTCGATCTCGGCGGCGTGACGTTCATCAACTCGCTCGGGGTCCGCGACTGGATCCGCATGCAGACCGCGGCGTCGCAGCAAGGCATCCACATCGAGCTGCGCCGGGTCGCCGAGGTGATCATCCATCAGCTCAACATGATCATCGCGACGCGTGGCACCGCGCGCGTGACCTCGTTCTTCGCGCCGTATGCCTGCGATCGGTGCGGTCGCGAGGAGTCGCTGCTGATCGACGCGGTCGCGCACGCGCAACAGCTCGCCCAGCTGCTGCCGCCGGCGATGACCTGCCCCGAGTGCGGCGGTCCGATGGCATTCAACGATTTTCCCGAGCGCTATTTCTCGTTCCTCTCGGGGAGCTGAAATGCAAGAAGTCGCCAAATTCTTCCAGGATGTGGTCGCGAGCCTCGGCTACCCCGGCCTGTTCCTGCTCGTCATGCTCGAGAGCACGCTCGTCCCCGTGCCGTCGACGCTGGTGTTCCCGTTCGCCGGGTTCCTCGCGGCCAAGGGCATCTTCTCCCTGCCGCTCGTGCTCGTGATCAACAGCGTCGGCGCACTCGCCGGCTCGGCCCTGGGCTACTGGCTCGGCGCGGCGGGCGGCAAACCGCTGTTGCTCAAGTACGGCAAGTATTTCTTGATCCGCAAGAAGGACATCGAGAAGACGGAAAGTTGGTTCGCGAACCACGGCAAGGCGACCATTCTGATCGCGCGCTTCGTGCCCGTCGTTCGCCACATCATTTCGCTTCCTGCCGGCATCGCCAGGATGAAGCTCGTACCGTTCTTCGTACAGACCTTCATT
>DATDCH010000728.1:0-7166 GCA_036524455.1 Kofleriaceae bacterium
ATCGGTGTCGGCTCGGGCTTCGCCGGTTTGGGCGGTGCGAGGGGCGTCGACTTTGACGGCGGTGCGGGCTTCGCGGGCTCCTGCTTCGGCGCGGGCGGCGGCGGCGGGCCGGGCTTGGTCGCACTTGGCGGCGGCAGGGTCGACGGATCCACCTTCGGCTCGATCGCGAACGCGAGCTCGAGCTTCGATTCGCCTCGCCAGATGTGCGCGCGCAGCTCGTTCGCGGTGCGCAGCGAATCCCAGACGGACTGCAGCTGATCGGGGCGCGAGATCGTGCGGCCGTTGACCGCGAGCAGCACGTCGCCCGGCACGACATCGACGTCGACGAGCGGTCCCTTGCGATCGAGCAGCTGCACGAGCTGCCAACCGATGAAGCGATTGCCATCCATGTGCGCCGTGACCTCGAGCTGGCGCAGGAATGCGCCCGGTCCGCCGTCGAGCACCGCGATCAGCTTCGCGCGCTCGATCGTGCCGCTGCGCAGGCCCTTGCCGGGCGGTGCCTCGACACGTGGGGCCTCGGCGGCGGGCTGCTCGCTGACCTCGCGCGTGCGGGTGTCGAGATCTTCGTCGAACGCGCCGGTTTGGGGCGCGACCTTCGGACCACAGGCCCCCAGCAGGGCGAGGCAGAGCAGGGCTCGCATTCACTCCAGGCTGCCGCCGAGGCGGGCCGGGCGCAAGTTTGGAGCGCGCGGCTACCCGACGATGCGGAGGATCGCCGCAAAAACCTGATCTTCTGATTGCTCGCCGTCGAGGATCTCGATGCGCTCGCCGGCGGCCTGCAGCTCGACAATGGTCGCGCGGTAGCCGGCGTCGACTTCCTGCTGCATGCGCAGGTCCTCGAACAGCTCTTCTTTGCGGCGTGCGGCGGCACGGCGCTGGGCCGCGACTTCGGGGCGGACTTTCAGGAAGATCGTGACGTCGGGGCGGCGTGCACGCGCGTTGAGCATCGCGATCCAGTCGCGGTCGGCGCCGGTACCTTGGTACGCGAGCGACGAGTGGTACCAGCGGTCGGAGATCACGGTCGCGCCTGCGGCGAGCTTGGGCTCGACCTCGCGCTGCATGTGATCGAGACGGTCGGCCGCGAACAACAGGCCGAACGTGCCCTGCGAGAGCTTCTCGCCCTCGATCGCGTGGCCGCCGGTCAACATCTCGCGGATGAGGCGACCGACCGGACCGTCGCTCGGCTCGCGCGTCCCATACGCTTGCTTGCCTTGCGCGGTCAGGTGCTCGACGAGGCGACGGACTTGCGTCGTGGTTCCTGCGCCGTCGAGCCCTTCGATAACGATCAGCCGTCCCGTCACGCCCGCCGTCTTACCACGACGACGTGCGCTGCTCGACGCACGGCAGGCCGAAGCTCGACGGAGCTATGCGTTCCAGATCCCGCCGGTGACGGTGACAAGTTCGTCGTTACTGACCGCTTGGAGTTTGTTGGTCATCGGTTCGGCTCCTCTTGGTGACCGAACTGTTTTGCAGCGGTTGTGCCGCTGGGACTCTGCAGAATTGCGCAATTAGCCGCGATTTCGCTGTTACCCGCGCGACGCGAAACGTCAACGGGGCAACGCGGTCAGCGCGGGCGCGCGGGCTTGGCGGCAGGCTTGACGTCGATGCGAGTGGTGCCGCGCGTGAAGCGACGAGGCACGAGCCGAAGCTTCGGCGCCGTGTCGGTATCGTCGCGCCCGAAGCTCGAAACGTTGACCTTGGGTGACGCGAGACTGAGTGGATCGAACGACTCGGGAATCGAGCGCGTCGGATCGATGATCAGCTTGCGAAACAGCGAGAGCGAGCCGAACGCCGACGAGGATTCGCCACCCTTGACGATCTCGAGATCTCCGTACGCGATCGCGTCGAGCTGTTTGGTCATGTCACTCGCATTTGCAGTGCATGTGCCGAGCGCGAGTGCGCGAATTCAAATGCGCGAGATCTCTACGATGGACATCCGCGAGACTCGAAACGCGTACGAATGGCAGCGGCTACCTGGGACGCCGGCTACGCACGTCGTCGGCGCATCATCGCGACGGCAAACATGCCCGCTGCGCCGAGGATCGCGAGGAACGCGGCGTAGAGCATCCACACAGGTTTGCTCCCGCCACTCGCACGCACCGCCGCTTCTTGCGCGGGAGCGTAGTTGGGACGCAGCGCGATCGCCGCTCTGAATTCTGGCCCACCATCTTTACCTTGGGCCTCGAGCGATTTGCCGAGCGTGTAGTGATGCGCGGCGAGCGCGTCGACGGCGCTCGGTGCTTGCGGCGCGAGCCCGTGCGCCTTCGAGTACGCGGCGGACGCGTCGCCCCATTTGCTCTTGCCCTCGAGCTGCTTCGCGTACGCGAGGTAGACGTTCGCCATCTGCGCCTTGCTGCCGTGATCGGGATTGGCGGCGAGCAACCGATCGAGCAGCGTCGTTGCGGTCGCGAGATCGCCCGCCTTCGACTTCGCGTCGGCCTCGGCCCATTCCTTCGCTTCGAGATCGGCGCGCTGTTTGTCGTAGTAATCCCAGAGCTGCTTGGTGACCTCGGAGAGGTTGATCTTCACTTCTTTCGGTTTGCGATAGCCGGGTTTCTCGTCGCTGCCGTCGAGGACGGGCTCCACGATCGGATAGTCGGTCGCGAGTAGCTCGTTGGATTGTTTGCGGAGCTCGTTGTCGGCGAGCTGGCGCGACGTCAGGTACAGCGGCTTCTCTTCCTTCGTCAGCTTGCCACCGGCGAGCTGGATCTTCTTCTTCGGCGCAGGTCGCGGAGCCTTGCCTTCGATGTATGCGCGCCACGCTTCGCGCGCTTTGGCGCGAGTGCGCGCCGAGTCCGCGTTGACCTTCGTCCACACCGCTTGCACCGCTTCGCGATGCATCGTCACGCGCCACACGTCGAGGATCGCGATCAGCAGATTCTCGTCGCCCGATGCCGCGGCGAGCGCTTTGCTTGGCTCCTGGCGATCGAGGCGCTCGAGCTGATAGTTCGAGTAGCGCTTGCGATCGAAGTCGGCCTTCTGCGATTCGCGCATCAGCGCCGGAATCGAGTACGGATGCATCTTGCGCAGGTACCGGCCGACCTCGTCGCGATAGATCATCGTCTCGGGCAGGAACGCGGCGTCGAACAGGATGTACGCAGCCGGGATTTCCTTCGACGCCGACAGCGCACGCAGCGTCGCCACGTCTGCGATCAACTCGCCGAGCCCGGGCGTCGCCGGATCGAGCTTCTGCAGCTCGGCGAGCCAGTCGAGATTGTCGTCGGCTTTCTCTTCCTTCTCGGTCTTGCGCTTCGGCGCGACGAACCGCCCCTTCTCGTCGGGCACCTGCGCGTTGATCAGCGCGAGCGCAGCGCTGCGCTCTTCGATCGGCGAGACATGGGTGCGCGCGAGGAAGTTCTTCAGCTCCTCGTAGCGCGTTAGCGCGATCGTATCGAGCTCGGCGAACGCGGCCTTGTCGCCCTTCGCGACCCGATCGAGGACCGCCAGGACTTTCGGATCGACGGGCTTGGGCGGCGGGGCAGGCGGCGGCGCCGGCTTCGCGTCGGCGGCCTTGGCGTCGGCTTTGTCGGCCTTCGGGTCCGCCTTCTTCGGCTTTGGGGCGGCGATGGCCACCGACGTGGCCGCGATCATCGCGAGGATTAGCGCGGCGCGCACAATCCAGGGATTAGCCAATCGGTGCGTGCTGCGCAAGTTAGCGGACGTAACGCTCGCGCGGGCTAATGAATTCGCTCGGCCTCGACACGCTCGCCGGGATCGAGGAATTCGATGAAGCGCAGACCGATCGCGCGTGCGCTCGCAGCGTCGTTTCCACCTGTGAAGTTCAGGTAGTGGTGATGTTTGACCTCTGCGCGTGCGACGATCTCGTCGAGCACGTCGCCTTCGCGCACGTACTGGAAGTGGACGGTCACGACGGTGCCGAGCGGCGGCGCGTAGCTCATCTCGACGAGCAGCCCGCCGGCGGAGATGTTGCGCGCGATCGCGAACGAATCTCCGTACAGCTCACTGCCGATCACGACGAGGAATGCCTTATCGAAGCGCGTATGGATGCGCTTCTCGATGGCCTTTACCGGCACCGACGCCATCGGTCGAACGTCGTCGAGGACATGAGCGAGGTCGGGCAGGCGGCGTTTCACCGAAATAATGATCGTGCCCCGCCGTGATGGAGTCAAAAATCTCACCTTATCCTACATCGCGGCACACGAATGAGCTGGCCCTCTGCGTCTCGTTCAGGCAGATTCCAAACGTGCGCTGGGCGTCACTGATCGCGGTGGTCGTGGGGTTCGCAGGAACTGCGAGCGCCGACCGCAAGCCGCCGGTCAAGAAGCCGCTGCGCCCGTACCCGCAGGTGCCGACGCGCACTGCCTCGGTCACGCTGCCCGCACCGCCGCCGCCGTCGAGCAATCCGGCGTTTCTCGGCATCAAGATGGAGAACCACGGGCTCGGCTGTCAGGTCATCGGCGTGACACCGGGCAGCGCCGCGCAGGATGCCGGCCTTCGTGAGTGGGATTTGATCCTCGCGCTCGACGGCGTACAGACATCGAACTGCAACTCGCTGCACGCGCAGATCGTCGCGAACGCGCCTGGCCATGTCGCGAAGCTCGACGTGCGACGCGGTGCTGATCGGATCGTCGTCAACGCGCCGCTGTCGACGCGCGCTGAGGTGCTGCATCGCCGGCTCGTCGGTCAGAGCATGGAGTCGACGAACGTCATCGACGCCGACGACGACAAGCGCTCGTACAACCTTGCAGAGACCAACGGCAAGACCACGATCGTCGGTTGGTTCACGATCGAGCGCTGCGCGGGCTGCAATGCCGTGTTCGATCGCATCAACGACGGGATAGCGAAGCGGCTCAAAGACAGCGAGACGGCGCCGTTCGTGCTCGCGGTGTCCCCGGAGCCTGCGCCCAACATGACGATGCAGCGCGGCCAGCTCGTGCAGTCCGCATCGCCGCTACCCGGCGCGCGCAAGTCGTACGGCTTCACCACGGCCGTACCGCTCGCGCTCGCGAGTGACGACACGTTCACCGAGCTCGCGATCGACGATCCGCTGCGCGTGCACTTCATGGTGATCGACTGCCGCGGCGTCGTGCGCTTCGTCGCGCCGATCGCGCCGGGCTCCGACGACATCGACGCCGCGATCGACGAAGTTCTCGCAGCCGCCGAGCAGGCCGAGCACTCGCGCACGCAGCGCCGCTGACGCCGCACGGCGCGCGCGATATCGTCGCGGCATGGCCGCCACGATTCGCAGTTTTGCCGGCAAGCGCCCCGACATCGCGCGCGGCGTGTTCCTCGCCGAGACCTGCTCGGTGATCGGTGACGTCGTGATCGGCGAGGAATCGTCGATCTGGTACGGCACCGTCGTGCGCGGCGATGTGATGCCGATCCGGATCGGCGCGCGCACGTCGATCCAGGACAACACGGTGATTCACGTGACGAGCGACTTCTCCGGCACGATCATCGGCAACGACTGCACGGTCGGCCACTCGGCGATCATCCACGCGTGCACCGTCGAGGATTTCTGTCTGATCGGCATGGGCTCGATCCTTCTCGACGGCGCGGTGATCGGTCGCGGCAGTCTCGTCGGTGCAGGTGCGCTCGTCACACCGGGCACTAACATCCCACCCGGCAGCCTCGTGGTCGGATCACCTGCGAAGGTGAAACGCCTGATCAACGACAAGGAGCGGGAGCAAATAACGTACGGCGCCCAGCACTATGTAGAGCTGGCCCGTCGGTACCTTGCAGGCGAGACATAAAACTCGTTAGGCTGGTTGAAGGGAGTCGGTAGGTCGCACGTCTACGGGAAACGCGACGACAGACATGATCTCGAAGACCGTTATTCGATGCCTGCGCGCCGCGACGGTGCTGCTCGTGCTGCTGTTTGCACGCAGTGCACACGCCGATGCGGTCGACACGCTGGTCAAACAGCTCGGCGATTCATCCGACAAAGTTCGGCTTGCCGCCGCGCTGAACTTGGCGAAGTCGGGTGACGAGCGCGGCATCCTGCCGCTCGCGAAGTCGTTGCTCAACGATCGCGACAAGAACGTGCGCGGCGCGGCCGCTGTTGGCTTGGGCAAGCTGATCAAGGCGAACCCGAGCACGAAGTACAAGAGCCTCGCGACCGCGAACCTCAAGACGGCGGCGTCGAACGACGGCAGCGAATTCGTCAAGACACAGGCGAGCAACGCGCTGACCACGATCGGTAGTGGCAGCACGACCTCGCCGCAACCGGCCGGCGGCGGGGGCGGCATCTACGTCAACGTCGGCCCGATGTCGAGCAAGACGTCGAGCAGTAAGAACGACAAGCTGCGCGCGTTGATGGTCAAGACGGCCCAAAAAACGCTATCGAAGGTCGCCAGCAGCATGCAGCAGACGTGGCCCAGTGGTACTCCGAGCAAGTCTGACCTCGCCAAGAAGAGCGTGTCGGGGTTCTACGTCGACGGCACGCTCAACACGCTCGACATCAAGACATCGGGCGGCGGAGCGACCATCTCGTGTAAAGTCAGCATGTTGCTCGCAGATTTCCCCGACAAGAGCGTGTTCGGCTTCCTCAACGGTGGTGCTTCCGTCACGGCGAGCGGGTCACAAACCGACCAGGACCTCGCGAGCGAGGATTGTGTGACGGCCGTGATCGAGAACTTGATCACGACTAAGATCGTACCGACGATCAAGTCGAAGGTTCCTTAGCCATGGCGCGCGCCAAACCACAGTACAAGCGCAGCTGGAAGAACCTCTTGCTCAACAAGAGGTATCAGCTCCGCTTTACGTTGTTCATGGTCGGCGTGTCGGCGGTGCTGATGAGCGGCCTCGGCATCTGGGTGATGAAAGAGGCCAACGAAGCGACGACGGTCGCGATGGCGCGGCTGCGTGGCGAGGCGTGTCCGAAGGTGCCCGAGGTGATCGAGGTGCCCGCGATGACCGACGAGCCCGGCGTGCCGATGAACATCGACGACGAGCCGCCGCCCGCAGACCCTGCTGCCGGCGACAAGGCCGGCGACACAGCACCAACCGACCAAGGCGCGCCGGAGCCGGCGAAGGAAGCGCGGCCCGAGCCGTCGAAAGTCGATCCGAAGCACGTCGCCGCGAACAACGCGCAAGCGGACCTGCTCACGGCCCGGGCGCTGTGGTGCAGCGACGCCGAGTGCAAGCCGGAGACGGCCGAGCCGCTGCTGATCAAGGTCAGGAAGTGCGACGCGTACGTGAAGGGC
>DATDCH010000729.1:0-8859 GCA_036524455.1 Kofleriaceae bacterium
AGCCCGTTCGCTGCGTTCACGATCGCCAAGAAGCCGCCGTTGCCGCGCGCGCCGCCGCACATCACGCCGACGCTCGCGTTCGTGTCGAACCGATCGACGATGCCGAGCGCGCCGCCCGATTGCCCCGACACGATGCCGGTCAACGTCATCTGCGCGTACATCGTTTGCCGCGTCGACGTCATGGCCGGCATGACGAGCGTGTTCTGGTTGCCGTCCGACACCGTCGACAGCAGCTTGCCGCCTGACGTCGTGTAGTTGCCGTTCGCGGTCCAGCCGGCAGGAATGCCGCTATCGAAGCTTTCGAACACCACGATGCGATCGCCGCCAACGGTCGGGTTCGGATCGCATGCATCGCCGACGCCATCGCCGTCGCCGTCGGTGTTGTCGGTTGCCGGCGGGCAAAGATCGCAAGCGTCGCCGAACGTGTCGGCGTCCTCGTTCGCTTGGTTCGCGTTCGCGAGCGTGCGGCAATTGTCGGTGGCGTTCGCGATGCCGTCGCCGTCGTCGTCGAGCGCATTCGGATCCGCATCCGAGGAACCAGACCCGCCATCGACGCGGATGCCATCACCCGTGCTGCACACGTAGCCACCCGTGGAGAGCACACAGCTTTGACCTGCGGGACACGTCGGCGCGCTCGGATCGCACGGTGCACCCTCGGGCGCAATCGCGATGTAGCAACTGGCCGATGCGAGCGAGATGGCTGCTGCGAAGATCGTTCTTCGCACCCGTTTCATGGCGCGAACCATGCCACGGCCGATCGCGAACACGCACGAACTGCGATTGCGCACCAAGCGCAGGACCAACAAGTTGGATCGCCGCCGCGACCGTTTTTTTTGGTGTGGCGCGAGCTCCACCTGTTCGTGGCGCGAGCTGCACCGCGTGGCTCGTCGCTGCGGGCCAACGCTACGGCTTGCGCTTCTTCTTCTTCGGCAAGCTCTCGCGCAGTGCCTGCTTGAGCTCGTCCAGCTCGCGGCGCATTTCCGCGACGTCATCGGCGCGTTGCTCGCTCGGCTCCGCCGGGGGCGACGATCGCGCGCGCTTGCGCGGCGGTTGTTCTTCGAGCGTGTCCTCGTCGGGCTCGGATGGCGGCGACGGAACCGGATAGGGCGGCGGCGGCGCGGCGTAGCCTGGATACTGCTGGTACGGCGAGCCGCCGAACCCACCCATCCACATCCGCGCGAGTGCGTCCCCCGCGGCCATCGGGATCTGCGTCAGCGGGTTGTAGCTCGTGATCGACTGGACGCCGCGCTTGGCCTGCAGATAGAGATCGAGCGCGCTCGTGACGTAACGGCTGAAGAACTCGGCGAGCGCATCGTCGGAGAGCCGGATCATCTGGGTCAGCAGCTGCACCGGTAGGAACTTCGCCGCATTGCCGGTCTCGAGCACGATCTGGGTCAGCGTGTTCTGGGTCAGGTCCTCGCCCGATTGCGCATCGACCACGCGCAGATCCGAGCCGCTCCGGATCTTCACCGCGAGCTCGTCGAGCGTGACGTACCGGCTGTCGCTCGTGTCGTAGAGCCGCCGGTTGCCGTACTTCTTGATCAGGACCAACGCCACGTCTGGCACCTTAGAGGCTCGTTCGCTGCACTGCAAGCAAGGTTTTTGCTGCACTGCAAAAGAACGCTTGACAGCTTCGGGCGCCAGGCATAGCGTGCGCGCATGCTGACCCGGGCAGATTGTGCATTCATGCTGCTGTGCAGCATATGCGCTGTCGCATGCGGTGGAACGTCGGGAGACGCGTGCGCGCTCGACAGCGACTGCGCGTCGGGGTTTTGCAAAGCCGATGGCACGTGCGGACCCGCGCCGATCGATGCAGCGCCGCAGGGTGATGCGCCGAGCGATGGCACGACCGGACTGTGCAACCCGAACCACGACGGCATGATCACGCTAGCCGAGCTGCCGTTCATGGCCGGTCGCATGGGTACGTTCCGCGTCACCGTCGACGCGACGTGGGCCACCGCGGGAGTGTCGAGCATGAATGGCTCGCGCGCGTGGGACCTCAGCGGCCAGCTCGCCGGTGACGCCGATCGCGTGATGGCGCTCGGTACGCCGACCGGCCAATGGTGGTCGGCGACGTACCCGACTGCCACGTACGCGACCGAGCTGTCGATCGAATCGGATCTGCGCGGCGTGTTCCACGCGACGGGCGCCGCGGTCTCGATGCTCAGCGTGGTGTCGCCCGATGGCGGCACGTACAAGACCGAGCTCGACTACGATCCGCCGGCGAAGGTCCTCGCGCTGCCGCTGAAGGCCGGCGACACGTGGACGTCGACGAGCACGGTGTCGGGCTACGCGCAGGGCGCGATCGTCGCGTACACGGAGAAGTACGAGTCGCGCGTCGACCAAGTCGGCACGATGAAGACGCCCTACGGCGAGTTTCCCGTGCTGCGCGTCGCCACCGACCTCACGCGCACCTCGGGCCTGGCCACGCTGCTGACCAAGCGCACGTTCTCGTGGATCGCCGAGTGCTTCGGTCCGGTCGCCACCGCCGCGTCGCAGGACTTCGCGACCGGATCAGAATTCACGGACAACGCAGAGATCCGGAGGCTCGCGCCGTGAAGGCGGCGGCCCTCGCCGCCGTCATGCTGCTTGCCGCTTGCCCGAGCTTCCACGCGGCGAAGCTTCCGAGCACTCCGGCGAGCGCCACGTTCGTCGACGTCGACGGCGTGCACGTCCATTACCGCGAGCAGGGCCAAGGCCCGGCGGTCGTACTGATCCACGGCTACGGGGCATCGCTCGAGGCGTGGGCGGGTGTAGCGCCGGTACTCGCCGCGCAACATCGCGTGGTCGCAGTCGACCTCAAGGGCTTCGGTTGGACGTCGCGCCCCGATGGCGATTACAGCCCCGCCGCGCAAGCACAGCTCGTGTGGCGCGTGCTCGACAAGCTCGGCGTCAGCGACGTCGCGATCGTCGGTCACTCGTGGGGCAGCTCGGTCGCGCTGGCGATGGCGGTCGCGCAGCCAGCGCGCACGCGCCAGGTCGCGCTGTACAGTGCCTATGTTTACGACGAGCAGGTGCCGAGCTTCTTTCGCTGGGCGCAGCTCGGTGGTCTCGGCGAGCTGCTGTTCGGGTTGTTCTATCGCCAGCGCATCGACGACCGCGCACCGCTCGCGTATCGCGACGAGCGCTACGTGACGCAGGCGCGTGTCGATCGCGTCGAAGCCGAGCTGGCGCGGCCCGGCACCACCGCGGCGGCGCTCGCGGTCGCGCGCGGTCACTCGTTCGCGGCGCTGCACAAATCACTCGCAAGCTTCGACAGACCGGTGCTGCTGCTGTGGGGCGCCGATGATCAGGTCACGCCGATCGCGTTTGGTCATCGGCTCGTCAACGAGCTGAAGCACGCCGAGCTGAAGGTCTATCCGAGGTGCGGGCACATCCCGATGGTCGAAGCGCGTAACGCGTCGACCCGCGACCTCGTCACGTTTCTCTCTCAAGGGGCAGGCCATGACGACAGAACCAAAGACAGCGGAGCAACTAGCGGAGCAGTTGGCGGAGACAGTGGCGGTGGCGGTGACGATCGCGGTGTCCCAGGCGATCAAGCTGGCAGTGGCAGTGGCGGTGGAACAAGCGGTGGCGGAGCTGAGGCAGCACAGCCTGTCCAGCCGGTAGCGGGCGTCGCGCCCGCAGCGGCGGCGGCACAACCGGCGCTTCCGGCGGCGACGGACGAAGAGCTCGCGAAGCTCGACATCGATCGCGTTCCGCATGTCGGCGCGGATCTCGCCGCGCTGGGTGCCGAGCTGACGCCGCGGCTCTATGCAGCGCCGCGCGAGAAGCTGCAGCTCGTCGTCCACGGCATGTTCCGGCTGCGCGAGATGGGCCTCTACAACCTCGATCTCGATCGCGGCCTCGACTCGACGGGCCAGCCGCTGTTCCCGGTGCCGCTCTCCGGTGGCCAGTTCCTCGACGCGGGCGATATGCGCGCGCGCACCGATCTCGCGGCGTACGCACCCGGCGTTGGGGTCGCGGTCAAAGCGCGCATCGACTGGCTGGATAACGTGGCGCTCGGCGGCAGCCCGGATCTCGCCGGTGGCTCGCCCGCGACGAGCAGTGGCCAGCGCCCCACGACCGTCGTGCTCAAGCGCGCGTGGGGCGAAGCGCTCACGCCGGTCGGCACCCTCGCGGTCGGCCGCATGGGTACGCACTTCGGGCTCGGCATCCTCGCGAACGGCGGCGATTGCGAAGACTGCGATCACGGCGATGCGGCCGATCGGTTCGCGTTCGTGTCACCACTCGCGGGGCATCTCGTCGCGATCGCGTACGACATCACGTCGCGCGGACCGTTCACGCCGAGCCGCGACGGCGGCCATCCGATCGAGATCGAGCAGACGAACACGACGTCGGGCCCGACGTTCGCGCTGTTGCGCGTGCATTCACCGGCGACGCTCGCGCGACGTGCCGCCGCCGGGCGCACGAGCATCGAGTACGCGGCGTACCTGACCCGCCGGGCGCAGCTCAACGACGTGCCGGCCTCGTACCTGCCGACCGCGACGCCGCCGACGATGTTCACGAGCGCCGACCTCGTCGCCCGTAACTTCACGGCAACGGGTACTGGCGGGTGGTTTCGGATCTCGAACGCGCGCGTTCGCATCGAGGCGGAGCTCGCGGTCCTGCGCGCGCGCGTCGGGCAACCGTCGCTGATTCCGGGCGCGGAAATCACGGTGCCGGTGACATCGCAGCAGCTCGGCCTCGCGGTGCAGACGGAGCTGCTCGCCGGACCCGCGCAGGTCGGCGTCGACGCAGGGTACGCGAGCGGCGACGACGCGCCCGGATTCGGAGCGTTCCCGAAGCCAGGGCAGACGGCGACGATGCCCGGCGCGTTCGACGGTCCGCAGGCGGATCCGCCACGCGACCGCACCGTCGACAACTTTCGATTTCATCCCGACTTCCGGATCGACCAGGTGCTGTTCCGCGAGATCATCGGTACCGTCACCGACGCGGTCTATTTGCGGCCGCACGTGCGCGCGACGCTGCTCCGCGTCGGCGCTGGCAAGCTCGAGGCGATCGCCGCGCTGATCGTATCGTCAGCCGTGCAGCCGACCTCGACCCCGAGCGGCGAGCGTCCGCTCGGCATCGAGATCGACCCCGAATTGCGATATGCGAATCGCGACGGCTTCGTGATCAACTTCGCGTACGGCCTGCTGCTACCCGGCGCCGCGTTCGACGGCACCGCGTTGCCCGCCAAACCCGCGCACGCGATGCGCCTGCGCATGGGGTTTCAGTTCTGATGCGCGCGGCGATCTGCACAGCGCTCGCGGCGTGCACTGCGGCATGCACGACGAATCAAACGCCACAGCCCGAGCCGGCGCCGATGCTGCCGAGCTGCGTGCCGAATCGCGATGGCGTGATCGCAAGCACCGAGCTCCCGATCGCACTCGGCGCGACGCTCACGTACTACGTGTCGACGAACCAGACGATCGCGCAGCAAGGCGAACGCTGGGACTTCAGCGTCGAGCGCGCGGAGGACGACATCGTCGCGCTCGGTCCGGTCGCGCTCAAGGAGCAGTGGTACGCGTCGTCGTTCCCGACCGGTGCGTTCGTGGTCGACGCCGGCAGCGGGCTCGATGGCATCTACCACCAGGACGACCAAGCGCTGTGGCTCGACGGAACCGCCAGCCACGACAGCGCGATGGTGAGCCGCACGCTGATTGTTTACCCGCAGCCGATCGCGGTGTTGCGCTTCCCGGTCACCGCCGGCGACGCGTACATGACGCGCGCGACACTTGCAGGCGCCACCATCAATGGCTTGCCCTTCAACGGATCTGACGAAGTTAGCGTGTCGGTCGTGGGTGCGGGCCTGTTGGCTGTCCCCTACGTCGAGATGTCGCCGGTCTTGCGCGTCACCGTTGGCGTCGTGCGCATGCCCTCGACGGGTCCGTCGACGAGCCGCCGCACCACGCTGTTTCTGTTCGAGTGCTTCGGCGAGGTCGCGCGCGCGGAGAGCAAACCCGACGAGCCATCTGCCGATTTCACATTTGCCGCCTACTTCAGGCGTTTCGCGTTAGGAGTGACACCATGATCTGGGACATGTGGAAACAGGGCTTCGCCGCTTGGGAGCAAGCCACCGCGCAATACATGGAGAAAGTGCTGACGAATCCGGGCGTGCTCGGACCGGCCGGCGCGATGTTGACCGCGGCGATGAAGACAAAGACCGCCACCGATAAAGCGCTGTCGGCGTGGTGGGCGGCGATGGGCCTACCGACGCGCCGCGATCAAGAGCGTGCACTCCACAAGCTCAACGTGCTCGAGAGCCGGCTCTACGACCTCGAGGAGCAGCTGCAGACGCAGGCCGAGCCGAAGAGGAACTAGCCATGGACGTCTCGCAGCTGCTCACCATCGCCCCCGCTCCGCGCGCTGTGTTCGAGCGGCTCGCGACGCATCGTCATCGCGTGCGCTTCCACGTGCGCACTGGCGACGCGTGGCAACCCGTCACGTGGGGACAGTTCGCTACGCAGATCCGCGGTGTCGCGCGTTGGCTGGTCGAGCACGCGGTCGAGCCCGGCGAGCGCATCGCGATCTTCGCACCGAATAGCGTCGAGTGGGCAGCGGCGGCGCTCGGTGCGCAGACCGCAGGAGCGGTGTTCGTACCGATCTATCCGGCATCGACCGCGGAGCAAGTCGCGTACATCCTCGAGCACGCCGAGATCAAGTACGTGTTCGTTGCGGGCGTTGCGCTGATCGATCGGCTCGAGAAGGCGCGCGCGCTCGTGCCGGTGCCGCCACAGGTCGTCGCGATCGACGACGAAGCGTTCCACAAGGCCGCGGTGCGCGACGCCGCCGCACCGGCACTCGTCGATGCGCGGCTCGATGCGCTCGATCTCGATCAGCCGGCGCAAATGCTCTACACGAGTGGCACGTCGGGCAATCCGAAGGGCGTGCCGCTCACGCATCGCAACGTCGGTACGAGTGGCGCCGATTGGTTGCAGTGCAACGCACCACTCCTCGAGGAAGGCGATCGCGATCTGCTGTGGCTGCCGATGAGCCACATCTTCGGTTTCGGCGAGCTGTGCGCCGGCAATCTCCTGGGCTGGGAGACGTACCTCGCGGCGCCGGCCAACGTGCTCGACCTGATGCCGAGCGTCGCGCCGCACGTGTTCATGAGCGTGCCCGCGTACTGGGAAAAGCTCGCGCGCGCGATCGCGGTGCACGACAACCGCGGCGAAGCGCTCCGCCGCGTCACCGGCGGCCAGCTGCGCTTCTGTCTGTCGGGTGGCGCCGGCCTCAAGGTCGAGATCAAGGAACAGCTCCACGAGCTCGGCCTGTTGATCATCGAAGGCTACGGCCTCACCGAGACGTCGCCGACGCTCACGCTCAACCGTGCCGACTCGTTCCGCTTCGACACGGTCGGTAAGCCGTTCCCGTCGGTCGAGCTGAAGCTCGACACCGACGGTGAGATCCTCGCGCGTGGCCCGAACGTGTTCGCCGGTTACTTCAAGGATCCGGCGGCGACGGCCGCAGCATTCACGGAAGACGGTTGGTTCCGCACCGGCGATGTCGGGCGGTGGACCGAAGACGGCTTCCTCCAGATCGTCGATCGCAAGAAGGACATCCTGGTCACCGCGGGTGGCAAGAACATCCCGCCCGCGAACATCGAGGCGAAGTTCGTCGACGATCCGGCGATCGAGCGCGTCGTTGTCTACGGCGATGCGCGCCCGTACCTGGTCGCCGCGGTGTGGATGCGTCCCGATGTGCCTGCCGGCGAACGCGCGCAGCTCGCCGCCAAGCGCATCGAAGAGATCAACGGCGAGCTCGCGAAGTACGAGACGATCAAGCGTCACTTCATTGCCGAGCTGCCGCTCACCGTCGAGGACGGCACACTCACCTCGTCGCTCAAGCTGCGTCGCAAGATCGTCTACGACCGGCTGCGCGACCGCTTCGAGGCGCTTTACGCGTAATGACCATGAAGGCACCCAAAAGGTCTCCACTCGATTCGATCATCGCGCTCGTCAAGCGTGCGCCGAAAGGTCAGCCCGAGGTCGGCATGACGCCGCACTCCGTCGTGTGGACGGAGAACAAGTGGCGGCTACTCCGCTTCGCGCCCGCTCGCCCCAAATACAAGACGCCGGTGCTGCTCGTGCCGTCGCTGATCAACCGCTGGTACGTGCTCGATCTCGGCACCGGCCGGTCGCTGATCGAGTGGCTCGTCGCGCAAGGTCACGAAGTGTTCTGCATCGACTGGGGCACGCCCGGTAACGAAGACCGCTATCTGACCTGGGACGACTTCGCCGGCCGCTACCTCGGCCGCGCCGTTCGAGTGACCGCGCGCTACGGCCGCTCGGGTGACGTCCACGTGCTCGGCTACTGCCTCGGCGGCACGCTCGCCGCGAGCTACGTCGCCGCGTTTCCCGAGCGCGTCGCCTCGTTCCTCGCGCTCGCCGCACCGATCGACTTCGAGCACGCCGGCATCATGGCAACGTGGACGCGCACGCCCACGTTCGACGTCGGCGCGATCTTCGAAGCGTTCGGCAACGTGCCGTGGCCGCTGATGCAGATGAGCTTCAACATGCTGCGGCCGACGCTGCGGCTCGCGAAGACCGTATCGCTGCTCGATCGCGCGTGGGACGACGAGTTCCTCGAGTCGTTCCTCGCCACCGAGCGCTGGGGCCACGACAACGTGTCGTTCCCGGGCGCGTGCTACGTGCGTTACATCGAGGAGCTGTATCGCCGCAACATGCTCATGCGCGGCGGCTTCACGGTCGCGGGCCGGCCGGCCGAGCTGCACCAGATCAAGTGCCCCGTCCTCGCGCTCGCGTTCGGCGACGATCACATCGTGCCGCTGGCTAGCGCCGCCCCGCTCGTCGATCGAGTGGCGAGCACCGACAAGCAGCTCGTCGTGCAGAGCGGCGGTCACGTCGGTGCGGT
>DATDCH010000730.1:0-6097 GCA_036524455.1 Kofleriaceae bacterium
GGTCCTGGTCAACGCGCGCGGCAAGAAGGTCGGCTCGGTCGGGCGTCCACTTCCCGGGTCGCCATCACTCGTCGTCGCGGGCTGGAACTTCGACGACAACGACTTCGTGCGCGACGGCACCGGCAAGCTCGTGCGCGCGCGGCTCGACGAGCCCGGCATGCTGATCGCCCGGCTGTCTCGCCGCGCCGGAACCGATGTCGCGCACATCGATCCACGGCGACTGCTGCGCGACGCGTTCGAGCCCGGCGATCTGTGGTTCGTCACCGGCGACTTCTTCGAGGTCGATGTCGAGGGCGACTTCTGGCACATCGATCGCCAGGGCCAGATGGTCCGCACCAAGCTCGGCGCCGTCGGCTCGACGCGGATCGAGGACGCGATCTACGAGGCGCCCGACGTCGCGCTGTGTATCGCCGGCGCGCGACCCGATGCCGATGATCCGCCGTACCAGGAAGCGATCGCCGCGATCCAGCTTCACAGCCCGGCGTTCGACATCGAGACCCTGTCCGCCGCGGTCGCGACGCTACCGGAGTACGCGCGACCGCGCCGGATCCGGATCGTCGACGAGATTCCGCTGACCGACGGCCTGCGCCCGATCAAGCGCATGCTCCGCGAGCTCGACTTCGGCGATGGCGACAGCGTCTACGCGTGGGACGCGCGCGCGCAGCACTACGTCCCGACGAGTCCGCTCACTTCCGCGGCATCCGGATCTGGATGAGCGGAGGCGCGACCCCGACGTCATCACGCCACGGGGCGGGCTTCTTCGCTTCGAAGTCTTCCCAGACTCGCGTGTCCTGACGGCAGTCGTAGGTCCGGCAGATCGACGGCCGCTTCTCGTAGCAGTCGCAGCGATGAGTGCCGGGCTCGGAGTAGACGCAGTAGCCGTCGTCGCGCCGCCGCCTGAGCTCGTACGGTCGCGCGTACTCCCAGCGCAGGCCGTCGTGAATGTCGGTGAAGTCGAGCGCGACGCTGAACCGGCAGCAGCGCGCCTTGCACAGGTGCATGAGCGACGCGCAATCGATCTGCGGGGACGTGACGGTGTACTTGTCGACGTCGGGCCCGAGCTGAACGCGCAGCTCGTCGCCGCGCTCCTCGGCGAGCTTCACGCGCTGGGTCTCGGCCTCGGCATGCACGGCCTTCTCGTGCAGGATCTCCGCGCGATGAAGAAGCTTGATCGCGGCGTGGACCAGCGCCTCCACGCGCTCGACGGTCAGCTTGGTCTGCATCTCCATGTGATGGAGCTGGCGGAGCCCTTCCTCGAGCTCGGCCACCGATGCGACGGGTTCTTTCTCGCCCAAGCCGCAAGCGTTGCAGCCCGGCGTTCGCGCCGTCAAGTCACTCGACGCTGGTGATCTCGAGCTCGCGCGTCTTGCCTGCGACCACGAGCTCGGCGACGTCTCCCGCGCGCTTGCCGAGGAGCGCGAGGCCGCGCGGCGAGGCGGGGGTGATCACGTGGACATCGCCAGCGAGCACGTTGCCACCGCCATGCGGTACGAGAAAGTAGCGCCGCGTCGCGCGGTCCTCGTCGACCGTGATCACCGCACCGATCGCACCGGTGTCGAGCGCGCGGAGTGCAAGCTTCGACAGCTCGGCGACCGCGACCTCGAGCTCGGCGACGCGCTGTGCCTGGCCGCGTGCGATATAGGACTGTTCGAGGCCGCGCGTGTCCTTCGCGTTCTCCGCCTTGGCCTCGGGATGCGTGGCGCCCTCGATCGCGGCGGCATGTGCGGCGCGCGCGGCCTCGAGGGCAGCGGCGAGCTGGGCGACGAGCTCGTCGCGAAGCGCCTCCTTGGTCACCACGCGGATCGTACCGCGATGGAGTCGCTGCCACGACACTGCGTCACCTGTGTGCGAAACAACCTACAGCGGGCTCCTAACCGCGCGCTCACCGAGAGAGGCTCACTAAGCTGATGATCGTCGTCGGTAGATCGCAGTATCGTGGATCGATCCGCATCAAGCAGCGGGTCCATGAGGGGCTATGCAGCAGGCGACCGTGCGCGGGTTCGGAGTCTTGACGAGGTGTGAATCGGTGGACGACTTCATCGCGGCGTTCCGCGGGCGCTGCGACGCGCAGTCGATCGTCGTCAACGTGTCGGAGCCGCGCCCCGTCGGTTCCGAGTCCGCCTTCGCGATCCTGCTCGCGAACAAGAAGCCGGTGATCCAGGGCACGTGCGTCGTCCTCGAGATCCTCACCGACACGAACAACATCTTCGCGCGCCGTGGCATGCGGCTCGGCATCAAGCGGCTCGACACCGAGAGCGAGCGCGTGTTCGCCGAGCTGGTCTCGGCCCGCGAGACGAAGCGACTGACCGAGCTCGGGTTCCGTCCGATCCCCGCTCCATCGTCCCGCCCGACGATGTCACTGCCGATCATCAGTACCGAGGTCCCGGCCGTCGAGGTCCCCGCTCTCCAGACGCCGCCCTCGGGCGTACCGGTCGCGATCCCGCGGACGTTGACGCAGCCGCTGCGCACGCTGCGCGCCGTTCCACGCGAGATGACGCGCCCGCCTTCGCGCACGATCACGATGAAGATCCCACCGGTCGCGTTGCCCGCGATCGCCGAGCTAGACCGTCCCATCGAGCCGCCGCAGGCGAGCACGCCGGTTGCCGTCGTCGCCGAGGGATCGAACGAGACGCGCCAGCCCGTCGAGGCACAGCCCGCTTCGGTCGAGCCGATTGCGGTCGCGCCGACTTCGAACGAGCCGATTGCGGTCGCGCCGACTCCGGTCGCGCCGACGCCGGTCGCGCCAACTCCAATCTCGCCGATGGCCTTCGTGAAGACGCCGGCTGCGGCGGCTCCGACGAAGTCCGCCTCTACGCCGATGCCGGCGCCCACTCCGATCACGTCGGCCCCGAATCAGACTGCGCCCATCCATGCGCGGACGCGGACTGCGCCGAGGTCCGATTCGACCCGGACTACGCCGACGTCCGTGCCGGCGGTCCCGCTCGCCTCGACTCGGACTGCGCCCATCCATGCGCGGACGCGGACTGCGCCGATGCCCGCACCGAGCCCCGCCGTGCCAACTCCGGCCGCTCGGGCTCCGATCGCCGCCGGTGGATCCGACCTCGATGACAGCTGGTCTCAGATTCCAGTCGTGGAGACTCCAGTCGCGCAGAGTGCGACCACACAAACTGCAGTCGCGCCGATGCCGGTCACGCAGACGCCGGTCGCGCAAACGCCGGTCGCGCAAACGCTGGTCGCGCAGACTTCGATCGCACAGACTTCGATCGCACAGACTTCGATCGCACAGACTTCGATCGCACAGACTTCGATCGCACAGACTTCGGTCGTGCAGACTTCGGTCGCGCAGACTTCGATCGCACAGACTTCGGTCGCGCAGACTCCGGCACAAACTCCAATCACGCAGATGCCTGTGACGAGCCCCGTCGTGCTGAGCTCCGTCACGCACACTCCGGTCGCGCAGACTCCGGTCGCGCAGACTTCGATCGCGCAGACTGCGGCACAATCTCCAGCCGCGCAGACTCTGGCCGTGGCCGCGCCGGTCGAGACCCGAACCCCGGGCTCGAGCTTCATCCTCCCGGCGAACCCATTGATGGATATCACCGACGCGTCGCTCGACGCGCTCGTCGATGATGGTTGGTTCGAACCGCGCGCGGGCGTTCGTGCGGCGCCGGTCGGCCAGCCCGTCGCACTGCCGGCCGCTCACGTGCCCGTGGCGCCGGCTCGGGCGCACGAGCCCGTCGTACTCGTCGCGCCGCTTGCGCCCGTGGAAGCGCCCGTTGCGGCTGTTGCGCCCGCCGTACACGTCATACACGCAACGACCCCCGAGCTGACGCAACGGGTCGAACCGCTCGTACCGATGATCGCGCGCCGCTCGCACCGCAGGCTGGTGTCGGCGCTCGCGATGATGCTGATCGTTGGCGCCGCGGTCGCGGGCGTCACCGTGATGTCGCGCGAGACGATGAGCACCGGGACCGTCGCGACACCGACTGCCACGCCGGCAACGCCGGCACCGGTCGCGCCGCCGGTCGCAATCGCGCCCGCTCCGACCGCGCCCGTCGCGGTTCAACCTCCGGCGCCGCCAGCCGTTCCCGAAGCGCCCGCGGTTCCCGAGGCACCGGTTGCTGCGCGCGCGAAGATCCACGCGGTCCTGATCCGGACCTATCCCAACGCTGCGCGGGTGACGGTCGATGGGCGCTCGTTCGGGACCACCCCGACGTACGTCAAGATCCCCGGCAACACGCCGGTCGAGGTGCACATCGCCCGTGCTGGCTTCCGATCGGTCACGCGCGTGGTCACGAGCAAGTCGCGCTTCGATCAGGTGTTCGTTCCGCTGCAGCGCACGCGCACCACCAAGGCGAAGAAGCGGGCCGTCGACCTCTCGGACATCTAGGCTCACGCGCACTTACATCGACGCGTGGCCCGTTTGCTCGCGTGTGACGGAGCCGCTCCACAGCCCGCCGGGCACGCCGGTCGCACTGGCTCCGAGACATCCCCATGATGTCCTCGTCTCGCACCATCCTCGCGTTTGCGGTCACCAGCTGCGTCGCAGCATGTGCGGGAGTCGCGACGCCACGCGCGACAACAACGCACGCTGCGACTCCTCGCGTGTGGCACTTCAGCTCGTCCGCGAGTGCGGGACACGAGGTCGCATCCCAGCCGCCCGCGCTGTACGTGCATGTCGATCGCGTCTCCGACCCGGCGCGCAAGCTTTCGGATCACGCCGGCGAGCGGATCGCAGATTCGATCCAGCACGTGCTCGCGACCAGCGAGATGGCGACCGCGTGGCCGGGCGCGCTGCCGAAGCTGGCCGAGCTCGAGCTTCACGGCTCGCGCGCGTTCATCGTCGCCGCGACGGTGCACGAGGTGAAGATCGACACCACCGGTCGTCGCGCGTCGATCGCATGTCGCGTCGGGATCCGCGTCGCGCCGTGGTACGGCGTCGATGGCGGCGAGAAGTGGGAAGGTACGAACACGGCGACCGCGATGGGCTCCGCGCGTGTGAGCACGAGCGGTTCTACCGAGCAGGGCGTGCGTGATTGCGTCACCGAGGTCGCCACGTCCGTCGTGACGAACCGGATCGTGCCGTTCCTGCGCGACCTCAAGTAGCTGCTGCGCCGCTCCGCCGGGTCGTGCGACGATGCAGCGTGCGCGTCGGGCCGATTCACCTCGCGATCGTGCTGCTCGTCGCGTGCTCGTTCGATCCGGCCGCGATGACGGGCGCGGTCGATGCGCCGTCCTCCGATGCCGAGAGCTCCGACGCGATGGGCTCCGATGCGGAGACTCCGCCGATCGATACGCCGGCGGTCGCATGCCCGACCGACCTGCCCGCGAGCTGTACCGGCGTGCTGTTCGAGTGCAACGGATCGCCGACTTGCTACGCGCTGTGCACGAGCCCGGGCGCCAATCACTCGACCGCCGAATCGCGCTGCGTCGCGTGGGGCGGACATCTCGCGTCGCTTGCGACCACCCCCGAGCAGGCGTGCGCGGTCGCGATCTTCACGCCACGAGTCTCCGGCGATCTGTGGATGGGACTCCTGCAGAGCGGTGGCGGCGGCCCGACGGCGAACTGGTCCTACCTCGACGGCACGCCTTACGCCGGCACCGGCTCGTGGCACACCGGTCAGCCCGACGATTATCAGGGCGACGAGAACGGCGAGGAGCAGTGCGGTGACATGGAGCTCGGCTGGACCTGGGAGTGGAACGACGACGGGTGCGGCGACGTTCAGGGCTACGTCTGCGAGCGACCGCGCTGATCACTCTCGAGCCACGACCTCGGGCCGCTCGCGAAGCTCGCGCGCGTAGCCGCGGAAGTCCGGCTCGGGATTTCGGCTCGAGCGAACACGCACGAGCGAGCCCGGCGTGTCGGCGTCACCGTAGACGCTGCTCCAGCCGGGAGGCACGTCGGGCGATGACCAGTGATAGAGCCGGCGAGCATCGCGCGGCGCGAGGTTGATGCAGCCGTGACTGCGCGGACCACCGAAGCCGTCGTGCCAGTACGAAGTGTGAAGCGCGTAGTTGCCGTCGTAGTACATCGTCCACGGCACGTCGGCGACCGAGTAGACGTCCTCACCGTCGCTCGTCATGTCCGCGCGCTCGTGCTTGGTCAGGATGCGCGTGATCACCGTGGGTGTGTAGT
>DATDCH010000731.1:0-2199 GCA_036524455.1 Kofleriaceae bacterium
CGTAGCTCGCCAAATACTCGCGCCAGCTGTTCCAGCCAGTCTCGCCATTCGGTCGCCGCGGCCACCACGCGGTCGACGGTCGGCAGCATGCCAACGTCACGAAGCTTATCGTCGGCGCGCAGAATGCTGTGCGTATCGCAGCACCAGGCTCGAACGGGCCCGCCACCGCCTGGCTCGCTTGCCGCCCAGTTCCAGCCCGCGATCCAAGGCCCGTACGCAGCGAGAAGTGCCGCCTCGAGCTGGCCCTCGATCTGATCGTTCGTGATCTTCGCGCGTGACTTGCGCAGGTCATCGCCAAGCGCGGTCAGCACGTCGAGCGCTGCGGTGCGCGCGAGCGACGAGTCGAATTCGCGCACGGCCGGATCAACGTCGGACCAGCTCAGGAACGTGGCCAGCGGCATCGTCGACGACGAGCATACGCGAGGTTCGCTGCACGAACATCCACGAGCGGGTGTGCGCGCATCCGAACGGCTGGGTTCCAACATGCGCGCCGTCAGTGCACGAGCATTCGCGCGGTCAGTGCACGAGCATACGCGACGCGTGGTCGAGCGCGCTCTCGAGCACGACGCGCTGATCTTCGAGCAGCGCGATCTCGTGTTCGAGGTCTTCGTCGCGCTGCTTGCGCAGCTCGCTGATCGCCTTGCTCAGCGCGACGACGCGCTCGGTGCACAGCTCGCGAAAGTCATGCAATAGCTCGCCGAGCTCGCGGTCGTCGGGCGACTCGAGGTGCGCGAGCCGATCGCGGATCATCGCGAGCCACGCCGCGTTCGGTTCGCGCAGCGTTGCGCGCATGAGCGCCGCAAGCGGCATCTCGTCGAACACGTTCGGATTGCGGCGCGCGAGCGCACGAATCAGCGGCGTCTCGTCGCCGATCGCGGGCGCGAGGTCGTGCCACGACGCGACGCGCACCGACTCGATCAACAGGCGCCGCATGCGTCGCGACGCGCGTGCGAGCAGCTCGGCACACGCACGCACCCGACCACGCGCGCTCCATCGCATGAGCGCGAGCCGCGCCTCAGCTTCGGGAGCCTCTTCGAGCCACATCAGCGCGTGTTCGTTCTGACCTACGCGCACGAGCGCTTCGAACGCTTCGTAACGCACGTCGCTGTCTGCGTCGTCGAGCAGCTTCTGGCTGATCTCGCTCAGCCATGGAGGCGCACCGGCAAATACGGTGCCGAGCACCGCAATGCGCACCTCACTTCCGTCGGCGGAGACGCGCTCGGTGACCAGCGCCGATGGCAATTTGTTGTCGATCGCGAATCGCGCGACGAGCTGCATCGCGGCCGCACGGACTTCCGGTGCCGGATCGCGCTTCGCGAGCGCCACGAGCAACTCGAGCTGACCATGTCCCGCGAGCACGACAGCGAGGTTGCGTCGCACACCCGCGTCGGGCTCTGCGCGCGCACCGAGCTCACCGACATCTGCTGACCGCAACGCGAGCGCCCAGATCGCCCAGACTCGCTGCTCGGGACGTCCGCCTTCGAGCAGGGCGCGCAGTTCTGCGTCTCCCAGCTCACGGACGTCCTCGAAGCTCTCGATCGCGGCCATCATCACAGTCTAGCGAAATGCTGGCGCGCGCGGCGACGCGAGTGACATCATGTACCCGTGCGCGGGATTCTCGTGCTTGTGGCGGTGGTTGGTTGCTGGCGAGCCAGCAATCCGACTGTGCCGCCACCACCGCCACCGCCGCCAGCTCCGACAGAACCCGAGCCCGCGGGCGAGCCAATTTCTCTAGTGACTTCGATGGTGATCGTCGAGGCGTGCCCCGACTCGAGCAAGCTCGACACCAAGCTCGCCAATCGCGAGATCGACGAGCTGGTCGGTCCGTGTAAGAAAGTTCCTGGTGGCAACGCCCATTTCTCGGCGACGCTGCTCCCGGGCGGGCGGGTCGAGCTCGCTTCGCCGAAGGGCGACACGAGCGAGGGCATCGTGCCGACGTGCATCGTGCAGAGCGCGCAGCAGCTCAAGCACAAGCTGAAGCTCGTGCGCGCGTGCAAGTTCGACGTCAAGCTCGAGCAACGGATCGCCGAGCCGCAGCGATAACGACGTTAGCGCTTACGGCGACGAATCACGATCCACACGACGACGATCGCGATGACGATTACGGCGCCTGCGATCACGCCGATCCAATACGTGACGTCGGTCTCCGTGATGACCTTGTCGACGTACTGCACGAGCGGCGCCTGATTCGGCAGCGTC
>DATDCH010000732.1:0-4105 GCA_036524455.1 Kofleriaceae bacterium
ACGCGGCGTGGCTGGATCAGGCTTGCGCCCATTGTCCAATATTCCCCACTGCTGCCTCCCGTAGGAGTCTGGGCCGTGTCTCAGTCCCAGTGTGGCTGATCATCCTCTCAGACCAGCTACGCGTCTTCGCCTTGGTAGGCCGTTACCCCACCAACTAGCTGATGCGACGCAGGCTCCTCCTCGAGTGCCAGATATTGCTACCTAGCTTTCCTTCCAAAGGCCGGGGCCTCTGGAAACGTATGCGGTATTAGCGAGCCTTTCGGCTCGTTGTCCCCCGCTCAAGGGAAGATTACCTACGTGTTACTCACCCGTCCGCCGCTTTACTGATGGCCGAAGCCACTTTCTCGCTCGACTTGCATGTGTTAGGCCCGCCGCTAACGTTCGCTCTGAGCCAGGATCAAACTCTCCATAGAAAAGTTTTGAATCCCGCTCTACGTCGGCTGATAGAGCCCATCCGGGGGGATGGTCTCGTCCGACGTGGAATGGTTTCTATCTAACAGAAACTCACAATCTTCCGTAACAGACTTGCTATCCAGTTTTCAGAGACCGATGCCGACGACGGCCGATGCCTTTCGTCGGTCTCAACGGCACGGGGCCGCTGAGGGATGCTGCTTATACGGGATCAGTTTTGAGTCGTCAACACGGATCGAATATTTTTCCGCCGACCCTGTCACCGACCACCTAACCATTCGACCTTGCGGAGGATTTCGGTGCTCCAAAGAGCCCGATTTTCCGTCCGATCCCGCTCCTACCCCGCCCTTAGTTACCATGACTTGCGGTCATGACAATTGGGGTTCTCCCGAGGTGGTTACGACGCCAAACCATCGTAACCTCGGGCCCTGAGTTACCATGCTCGAGCGCATAGGCAACTGTCGCATCGTTGAAGAGGTAGCTTCCGGTGGAATGGCGGTAGTTTACCGCGCGGTCCAGGATCCCCTCGGCCGCACCGTCGCGATCAAAGCGCTCAAGACCAGCGCCGCGGCCGAAGAGAACGTGGTGACTCGGTTCGAGCGCGAAGCCAAGAGCCTCGCGAACCTCCAGCACGAGAACATCATCCACGTCTACGACTTCCATCGCGAGCGCGGCGCGATGTTCATCGTGATGGAGTACGTGCAGGGCATCGACCTGTACGACTTGCTCGAGAAGTGCGGCCGCCTGCCGTACGACGCCGCGGCGATCGTCGCGATGCAGGTCGCGCGAGCTCTCGACTACGTGCACTACCGCGGCATCGTGCACCGCGACATCAAGCCCGCGAACATCATGATCGCGCGCACCGGTGGCGTGAAGGTGATGGACTTCGGCATCGCGCGCGATCAGAGCTTTGGTGATCTCACCGAAGCGGGCACTGGCATCGGCACGCCCGCGTACATGTCTCCCGAGCAAGTGCTCGGCGACAAGCTCGATGCGCGCAGCGACATCTTCAGTCTCGGCGTCGTTCTCTATCAGATGGTCACCGGCAAGAAGCCGTTCGTCGAGGACGAACGCAAATCGGCGATGCACAAGATCCGCCTCGAGAAGCACGAGAGCGCGCGCTCCGTGAATCCCGAGATTCCGCGCGAGCTCAACAACATCATCGATCGCTGCCTCGAGAAACAGCCACGCGATCGCTGGCGCAGCGCGCAGCACATGGTGATGGCGCTCGAGCGCTTCCTATCGCGCCACGTCGAGATGAATCACCACGCGCGCCTCGTGCTGTTCCTCAAAGCGCAAGGCGTGATCACCGAGCTCGAGGCCGAGGAGTATCTCAACCCAGCCGCGCTCGGCGCCGGCGGTGGCGCACTGCAGCAGCCGAACCTGCAGGCGCGCAACGTCGTGCGTGCGGGACTCGTCGCGCACGGCATCGCTGCCGGCGTACTGCTGCTGTTCCTCGGTCTCATCCACGTTGCACCGGTGAGCGCGACCCCGCAATCCGACGCGCTGCTCGCGAAGGAACGCAAGCGCGGCTACCTACGCATCGACGCGTATCCATGGGCGCGCGTGTTCATCGACGGCAAGGAAATCGGCGTGACGCCGCTCAGCGATCCTCACGAGCTGCGCGAGGGCTCGCACAAGGTTCGCTTCGAGCACGATTGGTACGAGCCGGCCGAGCGCTCGATCATGATCGTCTCCGACACCAAGGAGAACGCACAGAAGGTCTCGCACAACTTCGAGGCGGCCAAGACCAAGCTGAAGGCGGGCAAGACCGCGCCCCCACTGGCGAGCACCACGCCATGACGCGGTTCGACTCGGCCAGGCCCGAGGCGCCGCGATGAGCCGCTCACTGCTCGCGCTCATCGCGCTGACCGCGACCGCCTTCGCGCAGGGCAGCACGGTCCAGTACCGCGTCAAACAGGACGACACGCTCGACGTGATCGCCGCCGAGTTCTATGGCGATCGCGCGCAGGCGAAGCTGATCGTCGTCGAGAACAAGCTCAAGAAGCGTACGCAGCAGGGCCAGCGCCTCCGGATTCCGATCACGCGCGACATCATCACCACCGCGGGCGATACCTACGCGTCGCTCGCGCAGACCCATCTCGGAGACGAGCGCCGCGCCATCGTGCTCGCCGACTTCAACGAGGCCGACGTCAACGACATCCCGGCCGTCGGCACGCTCATCTCGATACCGATCCAGATCACGCACGTCGCACAAGCTCCGGAGTCGTTCGCCGCGATCGCGAATCAGTACTGGAACGATTCCAAACAAGCCGACATGCTCAAGCGCTACAACCTGTCGGACAAGGCCGGCCTCGAGAAGGGCGAGACCGCCATCGTGCCGATGCTCAAGGTCCGGGTGCGCAAGCCGCAACCGCTCGACGCCGAAGCGAAGCAGCGCCGCGACGACCAGCACAAGGCAGCCGCCGACGCTGCCGCAGCGATTCCGCTCGCGCGGACCGCGTGGCTGGCGGGAGATTTCGCGACCGTCGAAGCCACGCTCGAACCCCTCGCCGATCGCGTCGACTACTTGCCGACTGCGCAGGCGATCGACGTCGGTGTGTTGCTGGGCAAGGCGCAGATCGCATTCAACAAGACCGACCGTGCAATTCAATCGCTCACTCGTGTGTTGACGCGAAAACGCAGTTACAAGCTCAGTGCGTACTATGAGTCTCCGAAAGTGATCGAGGCGTGGAAGAAGGCTGGCGGCCAGGTCGCGCAGTAGCTTGCTGTCTCGCCTTGGTGGTCGGCTGCGGCGACTCGCCGCCCGCACCGACCGCGCCACGAGTCGGCCACGTGCTCGCCGCCGTGCTCGGCGCGGCAGACCAAACGCGCGCGCCCTGGCGGTGTGCGGCGCTCGACGCACCCGCGGTCGCCGACCTCGCGTTCACGACCGGCACGCAGCGCTGGCAGCTCGGCGGCCGCATGCTCCGGCGCACGGATCCCGACGACGTGCTCGCGATCGGCGTCGTCGCCGATGCCGCGAACGCCAACCCGCGCACGATCGCGGCGCTCGCGCGCTTACGTGCCGAGCTCGAGAAGTCCGCACCCGATCTCGTGCTCGCGCTCGGCGGCATGGGCGCGACGCAAGCCGAGCTCGAAGCAACGCTCGGCACGCTGGGCGAACGTGCACCGTGGCCGGTCGTCGCGCTGCCCGGCGATCTCGAGCCGATGACCGCACACGTCGCGGCGATCGCGGCGCTGCGCAGGCGCGGGATCGTTGTCGTCGATGGCCGGCTCGTGCGCTGGATCGAGCTGCCCGGCGCAACGATTGCGACGCTGCCGGGCGCCGGTGCACGCGAGCGGCTCGTCGCGGCCGACGATGGTTGTCAGTGGCGCGCGGAGGACGTCGCAAAGCTGTACACGGAGCTGACCGCGAAGCCCGGCATGCGTGTCGTCGCGAGCGGCGAAGCACCGCGTACGACGGTAGCGGGTGAACCGGCCGGCGAGCTCGCGCTGGTGCCTGCGCAACCGCTCGAGGTCGCGCTGCACGGACCCGTGTCGCCTGCGCCGACGCCTAGCAAGACGGGCAGTCGCGACGGTGCGCGGATCGCTCTATCACCTGGGACAGCCGATGCCGTGCGACGGTTGCCCGACGCGCATACGCCGAGCGCCGGAGTGCTCGTACTGCGCAGCGGCACGTGGACCTGGCGGCCCGTCTCCGCAAAGTGACAGCAAAAATCAGTGACGGAAT
>DATDCH010000733.1:0-7041 GCA_036524455.1 Kofleriaceae bacterium
ATCACGAGATCCTGAAACGGGGTGCGCTCGACGGCAAACCGCTCGCGATCGAGCTCACGATCGACAACAGCAAGCGCGCGGCCGGCACGCTGCTGTCGGGCGAGCTCGCGAAGCGCTACGGCGCACGCGGCCTCCCCGACAACACGATCCACGTCAAGCTCACCGGTCACGCCGGCCAGAGCTTCGGCGCGTTCCTCGCGCCGGGCGTCACGCTCGAGCTCGCCGGCGACGCAAACGACTACATCGGCAAAGGCCTGTCGGGCGGCAGGTTGATCGTGAAGCCACCGCCGGGCTCGCGGTTCGCGCCCGAGGACAACGTCATCATCGGCAACGTGGCTCTCTACGGCGCCACCGCCGGCGACCTGTTCGCAAACGGGCTTGGCGGCGAGCGCTTCGCGGTCCGCAACTCGGGTGCGCGCGCCGTCGTCGAGGGCGTCGGCGATCACGGCTGCGAGTACATGACCGGCGGCGTCGTCGTCGTGCTCGGGCCGGTCGGCCGCAACTTCGCGGCCGGCATGAGCGGCGGCAACGCGTTCGTGTTCGATCCGGCGCAGACGTTCCGTAGCCGCTGCAACATGGAGATGTGCGAGCTCGAGCCGCTCGCCGAAGAGAGCGACCTCTGGCTCGTGCACAGCCTGATCGAGGATCACGTGCGGTTCACGGCCAGCCCGCGCGGCAAGAAGATCCTCGACAACTGGGATCACCTGATCGCGCGGTTCGTCAAAGTGATGCCGACCGAGTACAAGCGCGTGCTCGAGCGCCGACGATCGACGACGCGACCGCGCAGTCTGATGGTCGCAGGAGTCGGCCATGGGTAAGCCCACTGGATTCGTCGAGTGGCCGCGCGCGGCGCCGCATCGCCGAGCGGTCAGTGATCGCCTGCGCGACTGGCGCGAGGTCGAGACCACCGCGGACCCCGCCGAGAGCAAGCAGCAAGGCGGGCGCTGCATGGACTGCGGCGTGCCGTTCTGCACGCAAGGTTGCCCGCTCGGCAATCCGATTCCCGACTTCGCGCACGCGGTCTACACCGATCGCTGGCACGACGCGCACCGCCAGCTCGCCGTCACGAACGAGTTCCCCGAGTTCACCGGCCGGCTCTGCCCTGCCCCGTGCGAAGCGGCGTGCGTGCTCGCCATCGACAACGCTCCGGTCACGATCGAAGCACTCGAGCGCGCGATCAGTGACCGCGCGTTCGCCGAAGGCTGGGTCGTGCCGCGCCCTCCGAAGACACGCACCGGCAAGCGCATCGCGATCGTCGGCTCGGGCCCGGCGGGCCTCGCTGCTGCCGCGGTGCTCAACCGCGCGGGTCACACCGCGATCGTCTACGAGACGGCGAAGCGCCCGGGCGGCCTGCTCCGCTACGGCATTCCCGACTTCAAGATGGAGAAGCACGTCATCGATCGCAAGCTCGAGATCCTGTCGCAGGAAGGCGTCGAGCTGCGCTGCGGCGTTGCGGTCGGTCGATCGCCAACGTGGAAACAACTGCGCGCGGATCACGACGCGCTCGTGATCGCGATCGGCGCGATGCGCCCGCGCGAGCTCGCCGTGCCGGGTCGCGAGCTCGACGGCGTGCTCCTCGCGATGGACTACCTCACCGAGCAAAACGAGGTGGTCGGGGGCGAGCGCGAGCAAGCCCGCTTCGACGTCAAAGGCAAGCGCGTCGTAATCCTCGGCGGCGGCGATACCGGCTCCGACTGTCTCGGCACCGCGCATCGCCAGGGCGCAGCGCACGTGATGCAGATCGAGCTGATGCCCGAGCCGCCCGCGACGCGCGTCGCGACGAACCCGTGGCCGACGTGGCCGTTCGTGTTCCGCACGTCGAGCTCGCAAGAAGAAGGCGGCGAGCGAGAGTTCGCATTCCGCACCACGCGGCTCGAGGGCGAGGCCGGTAAGCTCGTCGCGTTGCACGGCGTCAAGGTCGAGCTGCGCGATGGCAAGCTCGTCGATGTTCCCGGCAGCGAGCTGCGCATCGCAGTCGATACGTTGATCCTGGCGCTCGGCTTCGTCGGGCCCGACACCAGCGCGCTCACCGAACAGCTCGGCATCGCGCTCGACCCGCGTGGCAATATCATCGTCGACCGCCAGTTCTCGACGAACGTCAAGGGCGTCTTCTGCGCCGGCGACGCACACCGCGGCGCGTCGCTCATCGTGTGGGCCATCGCTGAAGGCCGCGATACCGCGAAGGCCATCGACGTATTTCTCCGCGGCGGCTGACCGCGGCGATATCATCGCAGCATGCGGCACCTATGGGCGCTGAGCGTCGCGCTTGCGGCGTGCTATGGCCCGAGCGTCAGTCCCGGCGCCCCGTGCGGACCCAACGGCGAGTGCCCGAGCGGGCTCCAGTGCATCGCCGGTACGTGCCAGCCGCCAGGCACCGTGCTCGACGACGCTCCGCCGCTCGACGACGACGCCGAGATCGACGGCTCGATGGTCGTCGCCGATGCAGCGATCGATGCGAATCCGATCTACGTGCCGTGGGGTACGCCGATCAAGCTCGACAGCCTCGAGCTGGCGACGACCGGCGAGACCGACCCGTCGGTGTCGATGAATCGGCTGGCCGCGATGCTCGTGTCGGACTCGCCCGACGAGATCACTGAATGCGCGCGCGGCGCGCTGACCGACACGTTCACGTGCGCCACGCTGACGGCGGTCAACTCGTCCGCGGAAGACAAATCACCGGAGCTCAGCGCCGACGGCTCGACGCTGTATTTCGTGTCGAACCGCGCGGGCAACTTCGACGTTTACATGTCGAGCAAGACCGGCGGCGTGTGGGCTACGCCGGCGCTCGTCACCCAGCTATCGACCGCGAGCGAAGACAGTGACCTCGCGATTTCGCCCGACGGCCTCACCGCGGTCGTGCTGTCGAACGGCTCTTCCAATCGCTTCACGCTCCACGCGCGGGCCTCGACCGCACTGCCGTTCGGCGCTGGCGTCGCACACGCGGAGCTCGAAGTCACGAGCGACATCGGCGCACCGACGATCACGAACAACGGCAACGTGATCTACTTCCATGCAGGCGGCACGCGCGATCTCTACATGGCGACGCGCAAACCGAACGGTACGTACAATTCACCGGCGCCGGTCACCGAGCTCAACACCTCGGGCCGCGATGCCGCGCCGTTCGTGTCGGCGAACGACAAGTACATGATCTTCGAGCGCGACAGCGACATCTTCGAGACGTCGCGCCCCTGAGCGGCTACTCGACGAGCTGCTCGGCGCCGACGCTATAGAACGTGCTCGGTGAGCTCTGGTTCGCGTACTCGGTCGCGATCCATCCTGCGGAGCGAATGGCAGAAGCGATCCGCACTTCATCCAGAACGCCGTTGAACGGCACGCGGTTCGAGTTGTTCACGCCCCATTCGACGGGTGCATTGCCGATCTGGCCGCCGGTTCCGTCCGTTGAAATTCCAGGGTCGTGCTGATGGCTCCCGACCATCGACCCGTTCCGGTAGACCAAGCTCGTGCGGCTCGAGCTGTCGAACACCCAATGCAGCAACGTCCAGCCGGCAGTCGTGACGGTCGTTCCGGTGTCGACCCAGTCGTTGCCGTAGAACCCGACGGCAACGTTCGCGGTCAAGAAGTGGGCGTGGAACCAACGCGACTCGTTCGTCACCGGACTTCCGACGGTCATGATGCTCGCGTAGCTCAGCGTCAGCGGCGTGCGCTCGTCGAGCCAGACCGAAATCGTATGACTCGAGTTGCCCGTCAGCGGGTTCGAGAACTGAACCATGTCGGTCGTGCCACTGCGGCCAAAGTCGATGCCGTCGCCGAGCGCAGCCGCGACGCGACGACTGGCGTCGAGACTCGGTGATGCGGTCCCGGCGCGCGCGCCCGTCGCTTCCGCGATCTGCGGCGTCTGCAATGAATCATCGAAGTGCCACACGGCAAGGAACGCATTCGCGAACACCATCGCCGGCGCCGGCGCCGTGACGCGCGGCGCGCCGTACCGGATCACCACCACCGTGTCGGTGCCAGGCTGAAGGCTCGGCAGGCGAACCCATGCGAGCAAGCGGCCGGTCGCCGCATTCCAGCGCTGGATCTCGTAAGGAATCGGCGAGCCGTCGGCAGCGGTGAATTCCAGGTCGCTTCCATCCGGCGCCGCGCGCATCGCGACCTGCGCATCGGTGACGTCGATCCAGACGGGGAAGTCCATCACCGCAGCGGCCACGTTCGAACCAGCGATCGTGATCGTCTTCTTGCGCGCACGAACCCCGTCGACACACTGCTCGGCGAGCTCGCCGGCGCTGTCGTGATAGCGATGTGCAGACGCGCAATCGGTATCGAGGAACGAGCAGTACCCCGTCGACTCGCAGAACCCGGTCACCGAACCGAGTCGACATTGATCCGACGTCTCGCACGTGAACACGCCGGTGGCTCTGCAGCCTGCCGTGGCCAACAGCAGCACGAGGATGGCGCGCACGGCCACATCATCGCATGCGATCCGGCGCTCACTGATCGTCACGAAAAGTCCGGCGCTGAGCTGAAATTGCACGGAGGCGTGCGACAGACCGCCGGTCGCGCCGTCTGCGTGCATGAAGCGACGAGCACGACTGCACGGCCCGGGCTCGTACGCTGCAGGGAGCGTCACGTGGCTCACCCGTTTGGTGCGCGACCTGCGCATGAATCGCGGTCAGCCAAAGAATGTAACTGCAGCCCGATCAGGTCGCGTGTAAAGAAGCCTGCAACTTTCGGCCGGCGGCGAGGCTCACGAACATATGAAGCGCTTATTCGTTCTGGTGGTAGTGGCAGTGATCGGCTGCGATGGTGCCCATCGCGATCACGGTGATGATACCGACGGCGGGATCGATCCTCCCGTCACCTGCGGCTCGGTCACGTGCGACCAGATCCCCGCCGCGACGTGCGACGGCAACACGCTTCGCGAGCACACGGCCGCGTGCACGGACGCGACGTGCGGCTATCCGGTGACGGAGACCGAGTGTGGGCCAGCGGGTTGCTGCGGTGATCACTGCTGCGAGGTCGCGGTGTCGAATGCCGGCGAGACCGGCACGCTGATGCCGACCGGGCTGACGGTCAGCCCGCCGAACGGCACGTTCGACACCGATACCGAATGCGTTGCGCCGTCGGCGCTCGGCCAGTGCACGGTCGTCGCGCGCGGCGACTTGCCCGAAGCATGCGTGTGCCGCATGGACACGCTCGTGATCGGTACGCTCGAGATCAAGGGCGCCCGCGCGCTCGTGATCCTCGCATACGAGACGGTGCGCATCGACACCACGCTCGACCTGTCCGGTGATCTGGGCGCTGCGGGTCCCGGCGCTCGTGGCGTGGTCTACACGACGAGTGCCTACAACGAGGGCGGCAGCGGCGGCACCTTCGCGACGAAAGGCGCGGCCGGCGGACATGGCGCGACGTCGGACGCTGTCTACGGCGACGCCACACTGATTCCGCTCCTGGGCGGCATGAACGGAATGCACGGCGGCGTGGATAACAGTGGTGGTGGTGGTGGTGGTGCCGTGCAGATCAGTGCGGGCGTGCGCATCGAGATCCCGGGCAACATCTTCGTGGGCGGCGGCGGTGGTCTCGGTGGCCGGTTTCAATGGGCCACGGCAGGTGGCGGCGGTGGCGGCTCCGGCGGCTCGATCCTGCTCGAAGCGCCGTCGATCATGATGACGGGCCGGCTCGACGCGAATGGCGGCGGAGGCGGAGGCGCGGGCGGCGACGACTACTACGGCAACAATGGCGAGGACGCGAACGACGACATGCCATCGGGAGGCGCCTGCCCCGACTCGGGCAGCGGTTGCATAGCCTCCGGCTACGTCTATGGCGGGCATGGCGGCTCGGGCGCGACCGGTAGCTCCAGCGCCGTCACCGGATCCTCCGGCGGCTCTCGATCGGGCTGCCTGACGGCCGTGTTCATCGGCGGCGGCGGTGGTGGCGGTGGCCTCGGCCGCATCCGCATCAACACGAAGACCGGTTGCCAGTGCAGCGGCACGGTATCGCCTGCGCCGTCGTTCGGAATGCTCGGAGTGCAGTGATGACTGCGATCGACGAGCTCGTCGCGCAGGCGCGCGACGTGTGGCCCGGCATCGCCGTGTCGCACGACAGGCTCGCAGCGTTTCTCGCGTCGCGCGATGACGCCGGCGACTGCAAGCCGGATCTCGTGCTCGCGTTCGCATGCCTCGAAGGTGACCCGACCGCGGTCGCGCTGTTCGAGGAGCGCCTGCTCGCGCCGGTCGCGCAGCGGCTCGCGCGCTCGGGCATGGGCAGCACGGTCGCCGACGAGGTGACGTCGCGGCTGCGCGAGACCCTATTCGTCGGCGCGCAGGGCGGCGAGCCACGACTCGCTTCGTATTCGGGACGCGGCGACCTGCGCGGCTGGCTCGAAGTGGTCGCGACGCGCGAGGCGTACAAGGTCGCGCGCAAGGAACCGAGCGGCGATAACGACGATCAGATCCTCGCGTCGCTTCCCGACGACGATGATCTCGAGCTGCGCTCGATGAAACAGCAGCACCGCAGCGAGCTCGGCCGCGCATTCTCCGAAGCGCTTGCGAGCCTGCCGGCGCGCGAGCGACTGATCCTGCGCCAGCGCTACTTGGATCAATTGAACCTCGATGAGGTCGGCGCGCTGCACGGCGTGCACCGCATCACCGTGATGCGCTGGCTCGCACGGATCGAGAAGACGCTGCTGCGCGAAATCCGCCGCTCGCTCATGGCGCGGCTACGGCTCGCGGAGTCCGAGGTCGAGCATCTCGTCGACGATGCGCGCAGCCGGTTGGACTTGAGCCTGCGCGGTCTGCTCGACGCGAGGAGTGTGTTGGAATGAGGGGCTCGCTACTCATCGTCTGTTTGCTCGCGTCGCTCGCGCACGCCGACAAGGCCGCGTCGCTCACGCACTACGACAAGGGCAAGAAGGCGTACGCGGCCGGCAACTTCGCGCTCGCGGCCGCCGAGTTCGAAGCGGCGTATGCCGCGTGGAATACGCCGGAGTACTTCCACGACATCGGCCAAGCGTATCGCCGGCTCGATCGCTGCAACGAAGCCGCGACGGCGTTCGAGCGCTATCTCGCCGCGAAGCCCGACGCG
>DATDCH010000734.1:0-6594 GCA_036524455.1 Kofleriaceae bacterium
TGAGCCCGAGCCACGGGCCGCCGCGTGCGTTCCACGCTCGCCGATGCCCGTGACGCGCGGTCTCGATCGGTTCGTCGCCGATCGACACGCAGACGAATGGCGTTGCACCGGACCACGGCGCCGGCGCGTCGCCGCGCAACACATCAGCGAGGCGCGTCGGGAGCGTCGGATCGTCGAGCCGCGCGACCAGGCAAGCATTGCCGACCGCGAACGCGGCGACATCGAGCGCGCTCGGTCGCGTCTGGCCGCCGCGCGAACGATCGATCGTGACGGCGAGCGGCTGATTGGGGAGCGTACCGTCGAGCTCGCGCATGACGGTGCGCGCAGCTCGCGCGCGCTCGATCGCGTCATCGACGACATCGCGCGGACGCGGAGCGCGGTAGCCCATGAATGTATCCGCGTCTGGCTCGGCGTCGCATGCCAGATACACCTCGGCCGGCGCGTGGGTCTCGGCGAACGCGACGCCGCCGGCGAGCAGCCACCACCGCGGATCGACATCGGCGATCGCAGCGAGCTCGCGATGCAACTCCGCAGTGCGCCGCGCCCACGCCCTCATGTCACCTCTTGCGCTTTGCCGCGAGCCGCCAGCCATCGCGCGTTTGCGCCGACGTGGTGACCGCCGCGGCAGCGGTCAGGCTATCGGTGTAGCCCTTCTTCTTGTCGGCGGTGCGCCCCGGTAGCTCGGAGCCGTAATAGAAGCGCTGCAGCAGCCACACCACGATCGACGGCTTGTACATGAACAGATCGGCGACGAGTGACATCTGCGCTTCGTTGTCCCAGAACGCGCGCTTGGGTGCGCCTTCCGTGCGGCGCAACTTGAGCACGTCGTTCGAGACCGGGCAGCGCGTGATGCATGCGCGGCACATGTGATCGCGACGCGGGCCGAAGAAGTCGCCAGCGATCAATCGATCGCATGACTCGGTCCGCGTGATCACGTAGTCGTCGAACGCGCCGACCGGGCACGCCTCGACGCACAGGTTGCACGTGGTGCAATCCGGCAGCTTCCAGTTGTCGTCGGTCGGTGTTGCGTCGTAGCGATCGACCACGGCGTCGAGGAAGATGACGTTGAGCTTGCAGTTGAAGCCGAACTTCCGCGAGAACAAGAGGGCGTTCTTGCCGATCGTGCCGAGCCCCGCCGCCGCCGCGACCTCCTTGAGCAGCACGGGGATGTTCGCCTGCGAGTCCGCGAACGCGGTGCCCTCGCCGTACTGCTCGTTGATCTGCTGCACGACATCCGCAGCCATGCTTTCGACGAAGTAGTCCGCGGCGACGTCGCTGAACAGCGCCAGCACGATCACCGATCGGCTCGGAATCGCACGATGGGTCATGCGCAGCTTGCCGTGCATGTGCAGGCTGCGGCGGTCGAGCGGACCGTCGCCGAACCGTTCGGCGAGCTCGTCGCTCGCAAGCACCGCGACGTCGAACGGAACGTCGGGTGGCGCTGCATCGCGCAGCCACGTATCGATCAGGTCGCGCTCGATCACCAACTCGCGCTTCTCGCCGAACAGCTTCGCGCGCGCGCGTTCGTAGTGCGGCTTCGCCCATGGCGTCGCGACCGTGCGGATCGCGCGCCAGGTCTCGTTCCACGCAATGTCGCTCGCGTGCCATTTCACGCGGCGCAATTGGTCTCGAAGCTTGGCGAGCACGACGCGCGGACCCTAACACCCCTGCTGCCGCCCGCGGCTGTGCGATTGCATCGCGCTGAAAATCAAATGCTCGCCGCGATGTAGCTCGCGTTTCCAAAATCGCAGTTGACGCGCGCGCTGCGAAGCCGTATTTGTTTGCGCCTCGCTGGCGTTTTACGCGTCCATGCCAAACCGGCTTCGGTGCGCGCGCCTGGCCGCCCTGAAGGGGGCGTCGCCCGGAGCGCGTTCGCAACTCAGATTCGAGGTCCCGGGTTCGCCGACGCGCTAGTGGGACCGGGATAAGAAGGTTCGACTCCTTCCGGCCGCTCGTTTTATGCGGCCGTGGTGGAACGGTATCCACACTGGGCTTGCTCATCCCAACATTCCCAGCCGTCTCTTAAACGGTAAAAAACCTGAGCAGGTCGTCGTCGGTGATTGCCCGGTAGAGCTTGCTCCACCACGTGCTCGCGCCGCTCGCGACGGATCGCTTCGCAGTCTCGCTCCCGCCAACGCACGTCCGCGTGAGCGCCGCTGCACTCAGCTGCCGTCACTAGCTCGCGATCACGGAGCCCACGCGTAACCGCCACTCGCTCGAGAGCGCTGCTGGCTATGACGCGCTGGCGGTCACCGGCGCACGACCACCCTCTCTTCAATCCCTAAACCGGAGTTTGTCATGTTCCAGTACCTGCACATCCACATCAACGAGCGCGCTGTGATCGTGCGCGACGGCATCGCCGTGCGTGCACTCGGTCCGGGTCGGTACCACTTCTGGAAGCGCTACGACTTTTACCAGTGGAACACCGACGAGCTCGTGTTTCACACGCTGCCCATGGTCGCGGCTGCACTGCCGCCGGAGTGGTACGAGACGGTCACGATCGCACCGGGTCACTACGGCCTCGCGCTGCGTGACGAGCGCCCGGTGAAGTTCCTCCGCCCGGGTCTGCACCGCCTGTGGAAGGTCGACGGCAACGTGCGCCTGCGCGTGTTCGCCGAGACCGAGCCGCTGACGGAGATCACGGACGAGCTGCGCGAGATCATCCCGCACGACGAGCTGCTCGAGGCCAACATCGAGCTCAACCAGCGCGCAGTGATGCTGCGCGACGGTAAGCCGGAGCGCGTGCTCGAGCCGGGTCACTACGCATTCTGGGGCAAGCAGAACAAGCTGCTCACCTGGAAGCTCGATGACCTCGTGTTCTGGGCGCAGCCGGAGGTGCTCGCGCTGATTCCGGCGACGTGGTTCCAGACGATCCACCTCGCTCCGACGGAGCGCGCGGTGATCTACCGCGACGACAAGCCGAAGCTGTTCCTTCGCCCGGGTGTCCACCGTGTGTGGATGCTCGACCCGATGGTTGCAGTCCGCATCTTCAACGTGCTCGAGGCAGCACCCGAGATGACGGACGAGCTGCGCGCGATCGTTCCGGCGGCCGAGATCGTCGAGACCCAGGTGCGTCAGTTCGAGAAGGGCCTGAAGTACGTGCAGGGCCGCTTCGAGGGCATCCTCGAGCCGGGTCGTCACGCCTTCTGGAACCACCCGGCTGCGCGCGTCACGGTCAACGTGATCGACACGCGCGTGCAGCAGCTCAAGATCGAGGGTCAGGAGCTGATGACGCGTGACAAGGTCACGCTGCGCCTGACGCTCACGGCAGAGTATGCGCCGAACGACGCGCCGACGACCGTGCATGCGGTCGCCGACGTCAAGGACGCGATCTACCTCGCCGTGCAGCTCGCCGCTCGCGAGTTCGTCGCGGGCGTCACGCTCGACGAGCTGCTTGAGGGTCGCGACACGCTCACGCGTTACCTCGAGGCACAGGTCCAGCCGCGCGCCGAGGCGTTCGGTGTGCGTATGCACCGCGTCGGTGTGAAGGACGTGATCCTGCCGGGTGAGATGAAGATCCTGCTCAACAAGGTGATCGAGGCCGAGAAGGCGGCTGCTGCGAACGTGATCCTCCGCCGTGAGGACGCGGCCGCAACGCGCAACATGGCTCAGACCGCCAAGGTGATCGCGGAGAACCCGGTGCTGATGCGCCTGAAGGAGCTCGAGACGATGAAGGACATCGCGGAGAAGATCGACGAGATCAAGCTCGTGATGGGTACGGACGGTCTTGCGAAGTTCCTGCCGCTCGCTAACGGCAAGGCAGAGGCCTAACGGAGCTGGCGACTCCACAACCGAACCGCCGGTGCAGCAATGCGCCGGCGGTTTCGCATTTTCGGCACGCTTACTTCAAGACTTCGATCGCGACGAGGCCGCGCAGGTCCTGGCCGGGCTCCCAGATCGCGCCCTTCTTCTTGAACACGCGGAAGCGCAGCGAGCCTTGCCGGTTGAGCTTGATGAACGGCACCGACGTCTTGGGATCGAGGTCCTGCTTCTCGAGTGTCAGGTTCGAGTTGTTCTCGCCGGTGAGGCGGAGCCGCTCGTAGGTCTTCACATCCGCGTGCTCGAGAATCTTCGCGAGCGGCCAGCCCTTGCCGTCGCCGCCCATCTCGCCGGGCTGCGCTTCGCGCGGCAGCTCGAGCAGCTTGTCGCCTTTGATCGCGTGGTCGCCCTTCGCGGTCTTGATCGTGAGCACGAGCTTGGTCGGATCGCTGCCGCTGCCTTCGCTGTGATCGTTCTGGCCGCGCATGCCGCCGGTCGCGAGCTTGATGCGGACCTCGGTGATCGCGTCCTCGCGGAGCGCGGGCTTGCCGTGGCGCGCCAGCTCGACCGGATCGAACATGCCGAAGGCCGGTGCGCCGCCGTCGCCGGGAAAGATTGCGGGCACGAGCTCGGGGTGCGTCGCCGAAGGCTGCTGGAGGTCGACGGCCTTCGCTCCTTTGATCGTCACCGTCTGCCACGTGCCGAGGCGCCGCGCGGAGACTGGCACGAGCGTGTCGAGGCGCGGCCATAGGTTGACCTGATCGAGCGCGAGCTTGCCGACCTGTTGATCGTCGACGAAGATCGCAACCGACTTGTCGATGGGCGCGGGCTGCGTCGCGGCGGAGCCCTTCGGCGGATCTTGTTTGGCGTCGCCCTTCGAGCAGGCGACGACACTAATGAGGAGCAGCGTCTTTACGAGGTTTCGCATTCCAGATCCGAAGCGTAAGCAAGAAACCGACGAGAGCGATAGGGATCATGGCATAAGGCCAGATCGTCCAGTTATCGATGTTCTTGGCTTCGGGATTGGGGACGAACGGGTAGTACGTGATTGGAATGCCTTCGATCTGGCAGCCCACGGTGTCGCGGATCTTCGAGACCGGGAGGTAGTTGCCGTAGATGAACGACTGCATCATCGAGCCGATGTAGACGAAGCCGTCGATCAGGCCGACCGCGACACCGGTGTTCTTCTTGCCCGCGAAGTCTGCAGACGCAGTTGCGGTCAGCATGCCGTGGACGCCGATGATCGCCATCGACATGAACGCGACGACCCAGCCGATCGCGAGCGGCGCTGCGAACATCGGCACGATCAGGATCGCGCCCGCGAGCATGATGCCGTAGAGCACGCCGGAGACCGGGCTGCGTCGCGACTGGAACAGGTGATCGCTGATCGCACCTGCGAAGATGCCGCCGGTGATGCCGGCGATGCACGACACCATGCCCCAGTTCTCGAACACGAACGTGTTGCCGATACCGATACCGCGGCCGAAGTCGGTGCCCCATTGCAGGATCGCCTGCCGCAAGAAGCCGGAGCACAGCTCGATCACGGCGATCGTCAGGATGACGGGGTGAGACAGCAGCTTCTTGAGCACGACGCCGATCTGGCGCAGCCACTGGCCGAGCCCGACCGTCACCTTGCCGTCGTCGATTTGCGTCGCATCGCCGAGATCGAAGTCGGGATGTCCCGTGTCCGACGGGTTGTTGCGGACGAACATCCACGACAGCACGAAGAACAGGAACAGGATCATCGCCGGGATCAGGAACAGCCACTGGATCTCGAAGACCTGCGTGATCCGTTTGCCGACGTCGTACGCGAAGTAGAGGCCGAGCGAGATCAGGATGCCGAAGATGCCGCCGAACGTGCCGCGCTCGCGGACGTGGAACCACGCCGCGTTGACTTTGACAATCGACACTGCGCCGAAGCTCTGGAAGTACATGTTGATCGCGTACGCGATCGAGAACGCGGTCACGGTCGACATGCCGAACGTGTTGCCGGTCATCGCCATGTAGCCCATCAGCAGATTGGCGAAGCCCGAGCCCGCGGCGGCGATCAGGATCGTCGCGCGGCCGCCCCAGCGATCGGTGAGTGGGCCGTTGAGCAAGAACGCGAGGCCGTAGACCGCGGAGCCGACGCCGAACACGGTGCCGTAGCCCGCTTCGCCGAGTCCGAAGTCTTGAAACTGCTTGATGTTGTAGCGGCCGAAATACAGGAACGAGTAGGTGAGGCCGAGCGGTAGCCAGTTGAGCAAGCGCCGCTTGCGAAACGCGAGCGAGTGACCGAGCTGCGCCTTCGGCAGCCGCAGCACGACGAACGTGATGACGATGACGAGGATACCGATCGGCAGCAGATCCTCGATGAGCGGCTTCTTCGCGACCGGCTTCTTCTGCGGGCACGGCTTCAACGTGCCGGGCGCTGCTGTCGCGGGGTCGGCAGCTGCCTTCGCGTCCTCGACCGAGGGCGCAGGCTTGGGCGCGTCCTTGACCGGCTGCGGTGCACCGACCGCGGCGGCTGCCGAGCCTTCCGCGGGCTGGGTTTCCGCCGGTTGCGCGGCCGCGGGCGAATCGCCGGAGAACCAAATCCACGCACCAACCAACAGTTCGAGCGCGAGCACGAACACGATCGTTCGGCTCCGCATGGGGGTTCTCGACATCGAGGGCAGGACGTTACGTTCGCCGTCGATCTGAAGGCAAGCGTTCGTTCTCGGATCCGAGAACCACCGACGGAGAAGGTTCCAGAATCCGCGAGAGCTTCGGTCGGCGATGCTCGTGCGTGAGAAATTTATTTTTCGCTTTTCTCGTCGCGTAACTGGTAATCGCGATCTCGTCGTGAATCACGAA
>DATDCH010000735.1:0-5910 GCA_036524455.1 Kofleriaceae bacterium
CGGTGAACTCGAGCCCGGCCACGTCCGACATGCGCGCGATCCCTTCGCGCTTCGTGCCCGCATCGCCAGTCGTGCCGGTCGTCGTGCCGAAGCCGACAACGCGAAAGTCGGTACCGACGAGCGAGCTGTCGAGCGTGCGCATGTCCAACGCAACCGGCGCGGCCGGCGATTCGTCGCGCAGCGTCAGCATCGCGATGTCGTTGCTCAACACCGAAAAGTCAAAGTCCGGATGCGAGCGCGCGTCGGAGACCGCGATGAACGTGCCGCCGTCGCCGAGCTGGGTGCCGAAGTAGACGCGCAGTGACCGCGGCGGGCGGCTGACGAAGCAGTGCGCCGCCGTGATCGCGGTATGCGAGCCGATGACTGTGGCGGTACAGCCCACCTGATCGTTCGCATCGACGAGCGCGATCACCGCCGGATCGCCGGTGGCGATCGTGCCGTTCGTGACCGCTTGCTCGTTGCTGCTGCGCTCGTGCCCAGCGCACGCACCGAGCGTGCACAGGAGCGACAGCATTCTTCGCATGCCAGATCGTAACATCAATGACTTAGGGTTCTGCCTTCAGTCTCACCGACGGTGACTTGTTGTGGTTGGAAAAACTCGGTAGGCAATGAGTAAGTGGTCACCTCGGTACGCTCTGTCGTCAAGAATGCGGTCCTCGATCGAGTCCCGGGTGTGCTGCGGCGCGGGCCGCTGACATCCAAGCGCGTTGCGCTGACGTTCGACGACGGTCCCGACGAGATGACGCCGCAGTACCTCGAGCTGCTCGATGATCTCGGCGTGCCGGCGACGTTCTTTGTATGCGGCAGCCGCGCTACGCAGCGTCCCGATCTGATCCGCGAGTACATCAAGCGCGGCCACCAAGTCGCCAACCACGGCTACGATCACACGCGATTCACCAGGCTGTCGCGCCGACACCTACTCCAGCAGCTCGCGCAGACCGAGCATGCGATCGGCGGCCAGGTAACGGGCCGCGCGTGGGTGCGGCCGCCACACGGCTCGCTCGACGCGAGCTCGCTGCTCGCGCTGCGTACGAGCGGCTACATCGTCGCGCTGTGGTCGATCGATTCGTGCGATTACGACGTGCGCGACGCGAATCTGCTCGCCGAGAAATGCAGCCCCGCGGTGGTCGGCGCCGGCGACGTGCTGCTGTTCCATGAAGGCCAGCCGTGGACGCTCGAAGCGCTGCCGCGGATCGTCGCCGCGCTCCACGCCTCGGGGCTCGAGTGCGTGACGATGCACGACCTGTTCGCGCGCTAGCATCGCACTACTTGCGTGCGACGAAGTCGACGCTCGTGATCGCGAGCTGCTCGCGCGTGTAGTGCGCGAACGCCGGATCGATCGTGATCGCATCGAGCTGCGCGAGGCGTTCGGGCAACGCACGTGACGAATCGAGCTCGATCGTGAAGCCGGCACGCTTCGCCAGATCGATGAAGTCGATCGCGCGGAGCCGGTTCTGATACAGGAACGGGTTGTTCCACTTGTCCCATTCCTCCTCGGAGAACTGGAGGTAGTGCAGCTGATCGATCGTGCGATCGGCGTACGCATAGTGATCGCCGCAGTTCACCGAGTGCACCATCACGCCGCCGGGCCGCAAGATCCGGTGCGCCTCGGCGAAGCACCCCTCGATCAGCGGCCGCGGCACGTGCTCGAGCACGCTCGCAGAGAACACGACGTCGATCGAGCCTCCCAACAGCGACGTCTGCGAGGCGTCGGCCGGCGCGCGGTAATCGACGATGCCACCCGTCGCATGCCCGAGCGACCCACCGCGGCGCACCGCTGCGGCGAGCGAAACTTGCTCCGCCTTGACCTCGTCCTCGGGCCGGTTCGCTTCGCGCGCGATCAGCGCGACGTGCGCGGCCAACCGATCGGCGAGCAAGTGAACCATGTCGTCTTTGAGCAGCCGATCGAGATCGAACGTGTACACGCGCGCAACGCCGGCGAGGTAGTGGCAGAACGACAGCGTCGGATACCAACCGGTGCCGAGCTCGACCATCGTCGCGCCCTCAACGGTGATCCCTGCAGCGCGCAGATGGCCCACCATCAGCCGCCAGTCGTCGACCTTGAGATCGCACTCGCGGCCGAAGTCACGCATGCCGCCCGCGTAACGCTGCAACACGTAGTGGATCCGATCGCCTCCCGGCACGTAGCCAAGCGCTTTCTGGATCGCGCCTTTGACACGCCAGTCCATTACTTCGCGTCAATCATAACGCCGCGAGCACCTCACTCGCTGCACGCTCTCCGGCGTCGATGGCTCCTTCCATGTATCCGGGCCATGTAGTCGCACTCTCCGTGCCCGCGACGTGCAAACGGCCGATCGGCTCGCGCCAACGTGCGCCAGCGCTCAGTGCACGCGGCGGCAACGCGGGCACGCAGCCGGCACTCCAAGGATCGGTGCCCCAGTCGACCTCGAGGTAGTCGAGCGGTGGCTCCGGCGCGAACGGCGCAAACGCGCTCAGCACGACGCCACGCCGCTCGTCGGGATCGCGCGACGACCAACGCGCCGCCTCCGCACCAACGACAAAAGCGAGGAGCACCGGCGGATCGCCCGCGAGCTCGACCGTTGCGCGCACCGCACCGCGCGGGTGATAGCTCTCGCCTGACAGTCCGCGCTCGCGCCAGCTCGGCTGTGCGTACGCCGCAAAGCACTTGACGACGCGGCCCGAGAACGCGGCGTTGACGTACGCGCGCGCTCCAGCCGGCAGCTCGATCGCGAGCTTGCGCACCAGCGGCGGCGGAATCGCGAGCACGGCGCGTTGCCCTCGATAGGTCGATTCCTGCTCCGCGCGCTGCGAGCGATGCGTCGGATCCCGCTCCATGTCAGGCCGGGTCGGCGCCCGCTCCATGTCAGGCCGGGTGCGAACGATGATCGCATCCGCGCTTTGCTCGATCGTGATGACCGGTTCGCCGAGCCGCACGCGTTCGCCCAGCCGTTCGGCAAGCCGGATCGCGAGCAGCTGCGCGCCGCCCTCGAAGCGATACTCGTCGCTGCTTTGCGGGCGAAACCCGCTCGTCGCGTTCATGGTCGTCAGGTAGTGCAGTAGTGACAGGCTCGCCGGATCGGTCGCGAAGATGAGATCCGCGTGCAGCGCGAGTCGCTCGCGCGCGATCGAGTGGCGGACCTCGCGTGCGAACCACTCGCCGAGCGACTGGTTGTCGAGGTCACCATCGAGCCGCTTCATCATGCGCTCGATGCGGCGCATCACGCGCCACTGGCCGAGTGCCGCGAGCAATCCCCCGCGATCGTCGAGCAGCGCGCGGCCGCTGCGATCGTGCTTTTCGATCGCGACCCCGAGGTCGCGCGCGAGGGCGGCAAGCCGCGGCTGCCCCGGCGTCATCCATTGACCACCGAGATCGACCGCTGCCCCGCCGACCGTGCTGGTATGCAGCCGGCCACCGACGCGATCGCGCGCTTCGAGCACCACCACATCGGCGCCGCCGGCGACGAGGCGCGTTGCACACACCAGACCAGACAGGCCGGCGCCGATCACGACGACTTCGCAGGACACCGACCGATTGTAAGTTGACTCAGGCTCGACGCGGGCGCGCTGGCATGGTCACCTCCCGATCGATGAAAACCGTCGACCAATATCTGGACAGCCTCAAAGCTCGCAACGTGCGCTTGTTCGTGCGCGGCCAGCTCGTCAAGGATCCGGTCGAGCATCCGCTCGTCGCGCCGAGCGTGCGCACGGTCGCCGAATCATATCGGCTCGCGCACGACCCCGAGCATCGCGACCTATTCACCGCGCACTCGAGCTTCATCGACGCGCGGGTCAACCGCTTCACGCACATCTTCGAGGCTGCCGAAGACCTCACGAAGAAGGTGTTGATGCAGCGCACGCTCGGCCGCCACACGGGCACGTGTTTCCAGCGCTGCGTCGGCATGGACGCGCTCAACGCGCTCTACACCACCACGCACGCGATGGACGCGCGCGACGGCACCGCATTCCACGCTCGTTTCGTCGAGTTCCTCAAGTACACGCAGCGCGAAGACCTCGTGCTGTGCGGTGCGATGACCGATCCGAAAGGCGATCGTCGCAAGGCGCCGCTCGAGCAGCCCGACATGTACCTGCGAATCGTCGAGCGCAAGCCGAATTCGATCGTCGTGCGCGGCGCGAAGATGCACCAGACCGGCGTCGTCAACTCGCACATGATCGTCGCGATGCCGGGCCGCGCGCTGACGCCTGACGAAGCCGACTTCGCGGTCGCATTCGCGATTCCCGTCGACGCCAAAGGCATCACGCTCGTCTACGGCCGCCAGCCCAGCGACGACCGCCGCGCCGGTTGCGACATCGATCAAGGCAACGCACGCTACGGCGGCCAGGAAGCGGTCGTCCTGTTCGAGGACGTCGAAGTTCCACTCGACCACGTCTTCATGGCGGGTCAGACGGGTTGGGCCGCGCCGCTCGTCGACATGTTCGCCGGCTATCACCGCCAGAGCTACGGCGGCTGCAAGCCGGGCAACGGTGACGTGCTGATCGGTGCCGCCGCGCTGCTCGCGAAGCTCAGCGGCGTCGACAAGGTGCCGCACATCCGCGACAAGCTGGTCGAGATGACGCACCTCAACGAAACGATGCACGCAGGCGGCCTCGCCTGCTCGAGCAAGTGCACGAAGACCCCAGCCGGCACGTATATGGTCGATCCGCTGCTCGCCAACGTGACGAAGCAAAACGTCACGCGCATGCCGTACGAGATGGCACGGCTCGCCGAAGACATCGCGGGCGGCCTGCTCGTCACACTCCCCGCCGCCGAGGACTTCGATCATCCCGAGGTCGGCCCGCTCCTTCGCAAGTACGTGCAAGGCGCGACCGGCACCGACGAAGATCGGCGCCGCGTCCTTCGCCTCGTCGAGACGATGACGATCGGCGCGACTGCGGTCGCGTTCCGCACCGAGTCGATGCACGGCGCCGGCTCGCCGCAAGCGCAGCGCATGCGCATCGAGCAGCAAGGCGACTTCGAAGCCAAAATGGGCGACGCGAAACGCATCGCCGGCGTGCGCGAGTAACGTTCGTCTTACGTGGACGAGACTCGGCGCGGCCTGCCTCACGTACTCGAAGCTCGGGCCGCAGCGTCAGTCCCCGCGACATGTTGAGGTGGCGTCGCGGTTTTCGGGAACGTACGCAACGCGGTCTCGATTGCGAGCTCCCAGCCATCCCCGGCTCGCAAGCGATCGCGACACAGCCGGAACCGTCGAATCGTCAAGAGCTCTTCCGCATTGGCCTTGGTCGCACAGCCCCGTGACGAGAACCAACCGCCTACTCGCGCAATTCTGGGCTTGGGTTCGTGATAGAGCGCCTCGAGCGCCGCCATCGACATGCAAAAGCGGCGCTCCAGCTCCAGCCAGATGTTGTGCACATCAAATTCGAGTTGGTGCGGCGTCATCGCCGCCACCACCGGCGGCGGCGGGCGTTCGCCCTCGCACGAAAGAAGCTGACGGGCTCGCGCCACTTCATCGTACTGAAGGATTTCGTCCGTTGCTTCGATCACGATGCGACGGCCATCGGTACTCATCTGCAGCACATTCCGCGGCGAGATCCACAGCAAGCGTCGGATGTGACTCGGTATGGTGATGCCGTAACTGTTTCCCATGCGGCGAAGGCGAGTTTTCATTCGCATTCTCTACAAGGCAACCCTGACGTTCGCATTCAAGCCGCGATACGCGTACTGTCCGAATTCCGGACAAGCTACCATTCCGCGGCACCGCTCCCATTCGGGAAGCACACCATAAGCACGTTGTGCTCACGTCACCGTTGGGGGACCTCGATCCGCGATCCGGGAAGCACACCGTAAGCACGTCGTGCACACGTCACCGATGGGGGACCTCGATCCGCGATCCGGGAAGCACACCGTAAACACGTCGTAGTCACGTCGCGCAGCGAGGGTCTCGATCCACGATCCGGGAAGCACACCGT